>DASREC010000292.1:0-10871 GCA_035652295.1 Polyangia bacterium | reverse complement strand
AGGGGGCGCGGGATGTGGCTGTGAGGTGGGGGCGGCGGGCGGAGGGGCGGGCGTGATCGGGTTGTTGGCGTTGCTACTCTTGTGGGGGTCTTGCGCGAGGTGGGTGGCGCGCTGCTCGCGCGACTGAGGCGGCGGTGCTGTGGCGCGAGGGGATCATTGGCTGGTGAGGGGTGAAAGGACGTTTGTGCACGGATGAGGTCCCCTGCGACACCAGACAGACGGCGTGAATGAGAGTGACATCGCCGCGCTGGAGGGGTCTGGCTGGTGACGGGCTTACTTGGGATGAAGGCGCGTGCTTGCCGTCGCTGCGGCGACGGCTTTCGGGTGTGGGCGCGCGCGGCGCCAGCCGACGGAGAGCATCCACGACTCGGGCGTGGCGGTTAGATCGGGGATTGCCCACGACGAGAATGGATCGAGACCGCGGCGGATGAGTTTGTGTTTCTCCGCGTTGGTGCGGACGTAGTTGAGCGCGTGCGCCACTTGCGTCGGCGTTTTTAGAATGTCTGCGAAATAGCGATCTGCGTAGACCGCGCCTTTGCGCTTCATCACGCGATTGAGCGCCTTCGCCATTCTCACGCCGAGGCCTTTCATCCCGCGGGCGAGCGCCGTCGAGTCATCCGCCTCGACGAGAAAATGGATGTGATTGCCCATCACGGAGAAGTGGCAGAGGCGCATTCCGAACTGGGAACGGGCGGCGGCGAACGCGCGCTTGAGCACGCGAAAGCAACGCCCGCTGCGCAGGCTGTAGACCTCGCCGCGCATCCGCACGATCACGTGCAGCGGGAATCGCTTCGCGACCGCAGGACGGCGAAGGTGCGAAACGCCCGCCCCGCGAACTGGATCTTTGGGCTTTCTACCGGCGCCTTTTGCGCGCTTTCGCTTGGCGGCGAACCCGAACAAAAGCTGCGATCCACGCCGTTTCATACTATTTAGCGTACATTAACCAGAACCCAATGTCCAGCCAAAAACAACCACAAAATCGCCCGCAAAGCCGCCGCGGCCAGCGGCGGCAGGCACAACCCCTCGCGCCGGTAAGCCCAATCACCAGCCAGACCCCACTGGCGCGGCGACGGCCCTCTCGTGCACGCCCACTGTCTGGTGCCGCAAAAGCGCCCGCCCAAGCACGCCCCCACTTTCACCCCTCACCAGCCAACGATTCCCTCACGCCCGAGCACCACCCCCGCAGTCGCGCGAGCAGCGCGCCACCCACCTCACGCAACGCTACCGCCGCGGCCCCCTCCGGCTACTCCACACATTCCCCCGCCGTCTTCCACCACCACCACCGCCGCCACCACCACCGCCCCCCGGACGCCCCATCGCCGCCCCGCCCCGCTGCTGCCCCCGCTGCGGCTGCTCCCGCTGCTGCTGCCCACTCGTCGTCGTGCGGATCGCGGTCGTCCCGGCCGCGAACTCGTGCGACTCCACCACCGGAATCTTCGTCCGAATCAGCCGCTCGATCCCGGCCAGATACTCCCGCTCCTCCGCGTCGCAAAACGACACCGCGATCCCCGACGCGCCGGCGCGCGCGGTGCGGCCGATGCGGTGCACGTACTGCTCGGGCACCTCGGGTAGATCGTAGTTCACCACGTGCGAGATCTCCTCGACGTCGATGCCGCGCGCGGCGATGTCGGTCGCCACCAGCACACGGTTCGCGCCGCTCTTGAAACCGGCCAGCGCTCGCTCGCGGGCGTTCTGCGACTTGTTGCCGTGGATCGCCACCGCGGGGATTCCGGCGCGCTCGAGCTGCTCGACGACGCGGTTGGCGCCGTGCTTGGTGCGCGTGAACACCAGCGCGCGCGTGATCGCCGGATCGCGCAGGAGCGAGATCAGGAGCGCGCGCTTGTTTCCCTTGTCGACGAAGTACAGCGACTGATCGATCTTCTCCGCCGTCGTGGCGACGGGCGTGACCTCGACGCGCACCGGCTTCACCAGGATTTTTTGCGCCAGCTCCTGGATGTCGCGTGGCATGGTCGCGGAGAACAGCAGCGTCTGGCGCTTCTGCGGCAGCGTCGCGATCACCTTGCGCACGTCGTGAATGAAGCCCATGTCGAGCATGCGGTCCGCCTCGTCGAGCACGAACACCTCGAGGCGGTCGTACTTCACGAAGCCCTGCTGCATCAGGTCGAGCAGGCGGCCGGGCGTCGCCACCAGGATGTCGACGCCGCGGCGCAGCGCCTTCGTCTGCGCGTCCTGGCCCACGCCGCCGAACACCACCGCGTGGTGCAGGCCGAGGTGGCGGCCGTACGCGCCGAAGCTCTCGCCGATCTGCGCCGCCAGCTCGCGCGTCGGCGACAACACCAGCACGCGGATCGGGCGCGCGTGCGAGTGCGGAGCCGCCGCGGGAGCCGCGACGAGGCGCTGCAGGATCGGCAGCGCGAACGCGGCGGTCTTGCCGGTGCCGGTCTGCGCGCAGCCGAGGAGATCGCGTCCGGCGAGCACGTGCGGAATCGCCTGCTGCTGAATCGGAGTCGGCCGTTCGTAGCCTTCGCCGTGCACCGCGCGCACCAGCGGCTCGATCAAGTGCAAATCTTCGAAGCGCATGAGGAGCGCGACATTCGCACCGCTCGTCACCGGCGACCAGTGAAATCGACCGCGCGCGCGGCCGGTGCCGACCGTCTCCGCTTCTTGATACCTACCGGCTCCGGCGTATCTTTATCGTAGCCGGAGGGACGCCCACGAACGCCCCTGACGTCCAGAAGACCGTGCGTCGCTGGGGACTCCCATCGCTCCTTCTGGCGCTGGTCCCGTTGCTCCTCGCGGGCGGAGTCTATTCGCTGTGGCAGCTCTCGCGGGCCAACGAATGGGTGGAGCACACCCACGAAGTGCGGCTCTCGCTCGCGGGGCTGCTCTCGTCGCTGGTCGACGCGGAGACCGGCGCGCGCGGCTACGTCATCACCGGCGACAAGGAGTTCCTCGAGCCGTACGATCGCGGCCAGTCCAGTTGGCGCGAGCAGCTCGCCTGGGTTCGCACGCTCACGGCGGACAACCCCGATCAGCAAGAGCGGCTCGCGAGCCTCGAACGGCTCGCCGACGAACGCGTCGCCGCGCTCGCGAAGCTGCGCTCCGACTACGACGCCGGGCGGCGCGGCGCGGAGCTGGCCGCCGAGATGCGCGACGCCAGGTCGACGATGGACGCGGTGCGTTCGCTGATCGCCGAGCTGCAGCAAGAGGAGATTCGCCTCGACGGGTTGCGGCAGGCCGTGGCCGTCCACCGCTGGCGGTCGGCGCTCTGGTTGTTCGGCGTCGGCGGCCTCGTGTTCCTGGTCGTCGTCCTGGTCGCGTGGAGGCTGCGCTTCAAGGCGGAGATCAAACAGCGCGACGCCGAGGAGCGCTTTCGCCTGATGGTCGAGAGCGTAAAGGACTACGCCATCATCACGCTCGATCGCGAAGGCCGCGTGACCTCGTGGAACCGCGGCGCGCAGGAGATCAAGGGCTGGCGCGCCGACGAGATCATCGGCCAGCACTTCTCGCGCTTCTATCCCGTCGAGGACGTGCGAGCGGGAAAGTGCGAGCGCGAGCTCGAGACCGCCACGCGCGTAGGACGCTTCGAGGAGGAGGCCTGGCGCGTGCGCAAGGACGGCTCGCGCTTCTGGGCCAACGTGGTGCTCAACGCGATTCGCGATGAACGCGGACAGCTCGTCGGCTTCACCAAGCTGACGCGCGATCTCACCGAGCGGAAGATGGCCGAAGAGGCGCTCGCCGACGAATATCAGCGGCGCACCGACGCGGAGCGGGAGTCGCGCTTCGCGCAGATGTTCATCGGCATCCTCGGCCACGACCTGCGCAACCCGCTCAACGCCATCTCGATGGCGGCGCGGCTGCTCAAGAAGCGCGTCGGCTCGGCCGATCCCAAGGTGATCGAGCGGGTCTCCTCGAGCGCGCAGCGCATGTCCAACATGGTCGATCAGCTCCTCGACCTGACGCGCAGCCGGCTCGCGGGCGGCATCCCCGTCGAGCGGAAAACGGTCGACCTCGGTCCGATCGTCGCCAACGTCATCGAGGAGCTGCGGCTCGCTCACCCGGGGCGCGAGATCCAGTGGTCGTGCGTCGACGGCGAATCGCGCTGCGCGTGGGATCCCGATCGAATGGCGCAGGTGGTGTCCAACCTCGTCGGCAACGCGCTCCAACACAGCGAGGCCACCACGCCGGTGATCGTCTCGCTGACCTCCGGCAGAGACGACGTGGTGCTCTCCGTCCACAACCAGGGGCCGCCGATCCCGAGCGAGCTGTTGCCGCACCTGTTCGAGCCCTACCGCCGCAACTCGGTGCGCGGCGAACGATCGAAGGGACTCGGCCTCGGGCTGTTCATCACCGAGCAGGTGGTCCACGCGCACGGCGGGCGCATCGACGTTCGCTCGACCGCCGAAGAGGGCACGACCTTCACGGTGATCATGCCCTGCGCGCGGCATGCGGAAGTGGCGCCGACGAGGAGGGTCTAGTACCCTCGATGCATGGGTACGGCGGCAGCGCATTCGGTGGTCCTGGTCGTCGAAGATGAAGAGGAGTCGCGCGAGACGCTGCGCGAGCTGCTCGAGCTGGAAGGCTACGAGGTCCAGACCGCGGTGAACGGCAGCGAGGCGCTCGCCAAGCTGAGCCACCTCGAGCCCTGCATCATCCTCCTCGATCTGTTCATGCCCGTCATGGATGGTTGGCAGCTGCTCGACCGGCTCCGCTCCGACGGCCGCCTCGCCAACATCAAGGTCGTCGTCACGACGTCGGCGGCCGAGAACACGCCTTCGGACGTCCCGGTGTTCGTCAAGCCGCTCGACCTCGACCACCTGATGCGCACCATCGACGCCGTCTGCTAGCCCGATCGCCGATGAGCAACGACGACGATCCGAAGAAGCCGATCGATCTGTTCCCCAAGTCGGTCTTGCAGAACATCGCCGACGAGGGAACGCCCAAGCCCGAGCCCGATCCGCCCAAGCAGCCGACGCCCGACAACGTGGTGCGCGTGCCGGGCTGGCTGGGCGGCCACGATTTGCAGATCCCGGGGCCGTTCGATTTCCCCGCGCCGCCGCCCGAGCAGCGCGACGACAACCGCGAGCAGTACCTCGGCCCCGCGTACGCCGGCCTGGCGTTTCCGCCCGGCTCGCCCGGCGACTTCACCGATCACATCACCGCCGAGGCCGCGCTGTCGCTGCTGCCCGCGGCGCTGATCGGCGCGCTCGCCAAACCGGCCGTCGATTACATCTATAAATTGATCGATTACATCCCCGAAGCATTGCGGCGCCCGTTTGAAAAGGCGTTTGGATTATTAATCGATAATGCGATGTCGGGCGTGGCCACGACGATCACGCCGCTGGTCGACGCCACCGTCGGTAAATTCTACGGCGACGGCAAGAACCTTCCGCCGACCGCCGATATCCCGATTCGCGCGTATTCGCAAACCGAGTATTCGTGCGGCGAAACCGCGGCGGCCATGATTTTGAAATGGGCCGGCGAGCCGGTGGCGCTCAATGACGTCGATACGCAATTGCCGTTCGTCAGCGGCACCAGCGGCCTCGTCGACGAGGAGCTGCGCCGCGCCGGCTTGACGCTGATCGCCGGCCCCGGCGACTTGACCAAGCTCAAGGCGTTTCTCGCCAACGGCGCGCCGGTGATGGTGTCGGTCGGCTGGGAGTCGGGCGGCGGCCACCTGTGCGTCGTCTCCGGTTACGACGACGCCAAGGGCACCGTCACCATCGTCAACTACGACGCGCAGGGCGGAACCTACCAGGTGAAGTACGCCGACTTCGCCGCCAACTGGGGCCGCCATTTGAATTACATGACGGCGGTGCTGCCGCAGCGCGACGCGCGTCTCGACGAGCTGCGCCAGGCGGGCGACCTGCGGCGGCCGACGCCGATCTACGAGGGGCTCACGCTCTCGGACTTCTACGTCAACGCGCAGTCGCAGGTGTTCGTCGAAGGCGCCTATCGCTTCATCACCGATTGGACCGATATCACGGTGCGCGTGAACTTCGATCAATCGGAGGATGGATTGGCGCGGCAGTTCGGCGGCTCGCTGGCGATTCAGCAGAAGCTCGCCACCGATTGGTATCTCGGGCTCACCGTCGAGAAAGTCAGCTTGCGCGGCAAGAACGACGATTGGTCGAGCTTCTCGACGGCGCCGATCTCCGTCTACGGCTCCTTGAAGGCGCCGGGATTCGAATTGCGCGCGGGCGCGGAGCGCGGCGGATTTCAGGCGTCGCTGGTGGCCGATCTCGGCCGCTTCATCGCCGGCCTCGGGCTCGGCGTCAACGTCTCGGTCGACGCGGACAAAGGCTACCGCGTGTACGCCACGCTCTCGGGAACGTTCTAGCGCGTCGCGCTCCAGCAAATTGAAGCGTTTTACCAAAGCGTAGCGGAACGGAGCGCGCGGGCGGGAAATCGTTTTTCGCGGGCGTTGCGAGGCGCTCCTCGCCGCAGGCGAGGATGCCAGCCGAGCACCGAGTGAGCACGTGCCGCGCGCAGCCGGCGCGTAGCGGCGGCGAGCACGGCGTATGCGAACGTCCCGCGAAAAACGATTTCCCGCCCGCGCGCGGAGTGCAGCGGTGATCGAGCGGCGCGTTCGTCCAACTCATCCGATCACCGCGCGAGTCAGCGCTTCTTCCAGTGCGCGTCCGACGGATTGGTGAAGGCGTATTGCACGCGCGCGAACGATTTGCCCTCGCCGTCGGCGTAGGCGCGCGCGGCGGCGACGCGGATCCCGGCGAGCGACTCGCCGGCGGCGAACGCGCGCACCGCGCCCTCGAAGCTGTGCGAGCCGGCGAACAGGAAGTCGCGCGTCATGAGGAGCGGCACGCGCGCGGGCGCCGGCACGGCGGCGAGATAGTCGGCCGAGAAGCACGCGACGGCGATGGTGCCTTTGACCGGGCCGCCGCCGGGCGCGGGCCACGCGAAGTCGTCGCGATCCATCCAGCGATCGTGGCCGACGTACGCGACCACGTGCGCCGCGCCGCCGGCGGCGAGCGTGGTGCCGTCGGGCAGCGCGACCGCGCGCGGCTCGGCGCCGAACAGATCGGCGGCGTAGGCGTCGATGGCGCGATCGATCGCGCGGCCGCGCCAGCCGTCGGCGACCACGAAGACATCGAACGGCGCGCGCACGCCGCGCGACGCCAGCGCGCCCGACGGCTCGACGCGACGGCGCCACACCAGCGTCTCGATCACGCCGCCGCGCGCGCCCCGCTCGCGCGCGGCCAGCGTCCAGCCCGAGCCGCGCCGCCCGAACCAGCCGCGCAATCCGCCCGACGTGGCCCAATACAAATTCTTCTCGAGGTCGTCGCCGTCACCGAGGCCGCGGCCGCCGCACACGAGCTGATGATTGTCGCAGAGCGCGACGTGCACCTGCACCACCAGCGGCCGCCCGGCGCGCGCGTCTTTGGCCACGCGATCGTAGAGCGCGTCGAGGCCGGGCGGATCGGCGCCCGCGCGCGACGGCGTCGACGAGAGAACCGCGGCGGCGAGCACGGCGAAGACGAGCGGGGGGCGCACCTTCACCCAGACGCGCGGGCGCGCGCAACGATCTGCGCTCGGTGATAAAGTGCGGCCATGAAGACCGCCCTGTGCGCCCTGGTGCTCGCCGCCGGCTGCGGCTCGAGCAATCCCACGTTCACCGATGACGCCGGCAACACGCTCGACCTGTCGCAGAACATGTCGCTGCCCGATCTGTCGCAGCCGCCGTCCGATCTCGCGGGCGCGTTCGTCTGCGGCTCGCAGGGCGTGTGCATGGGCGGCACCGTGTGCTGCGTCTCCGCCGGCGCGGGCGGGCAGCCGTCCGGCGTCTGTCAGGCGTCGTGCGGCGACGCGGGCGTGCCGGTGTCGTGCCGCGGGCCCGACAACTGCGGCGGCGATCCGTGCTGCGTCACCATCGCCAACAACGTCCCGCAGAGCGTCGCGTGCACCAGCGCACCGACGGCGTGCCCGACGATGTACACGTTCTCCGGCAGCATGATCAGCTCCGGACAGACACGTTTGTGCCACACCAACAACGACTGCACGTCGGGGCTCAGCAACACGCAATATCCCGACTGCTGCACGGCGATGATGGGCGGCGTGACGCAGCAGTTCTGCTTCAGCGCGGGCCTCGCGTCGCTGAGCGGCGGCAAGGTCACCTGCCCGTAGCTGCGCGCGTGGAGACGTACTTCACGTTCCCCGACGGCGGGCTGCGCTACGACTGCCCGTCGTGCGGGCAGCGCTGCTGCCGCGGCAAGGGGTTCGCGCTCGGCGCCGACGAGCTGATCCCGCTGCTCGCGCGCGCGCCGATGCTGGCGGCGCACGTCGATCTGCGCGGCAACGGCGTCTATGCCGCGGTCGATCTGCGCGACGGCTGCTGGTTCCTCGCCGGCGACGGAAACTGCGCCATCGAGGTGGAGCACGGGCGCGCGCTCAAGCCGTCGACGTGCCGCCTGTTCCCGTTCAACCGCGTCTACCGCCTCGGCGGCGTGCGGGTGGTGGACGTGAACAGCGTCATCTGTCCCGTCGAGGCGGCGGGCGGGAGCGGCGTGCGCTGGGCGGAGCTCGAGCGCGAGCTGGCGTCGCTGGAAGGCTCGCCGCTGCTCGATTGGCCGGCGCACGAGCCCGAGGGGCTGTCGGCGGCGTGGCTCACGGTCGAGCGCAACGCGGCCGAGGCGGCGGCGGCCTGCGGCAATTCGCCGCAGGCGTTCGCCGAGGCGCTCGGCGATCGCGCGAGCGAGGCCGCCGTCGAGGCGTGGGCGCGCGTCTACAACATCGCGCGCGACGAGCTGGCCGCGCGCGAGCGCGAGGTGGCGCCGCGCGTGGCGCTGATCGCGGCGTCGTTGCGCTGGAACTCGCTATTCCACAAAGAGGCGGGGCCGTATCCGCGCGTGCTGCTCAGGCTGCCGCGCCGGCTGCGCGCGCTCACGTTCCTGGCCGCGCTCGGCGCGCGCGGGATCGGCGGCGCGCCGTCGCTGCGCGGGATCACCGAGCTGTGGCAGGGGCAGGCCGACGCGCTCGACGTGCTGGCGCGCTGGGACGAGCCGGTGCGCGTCGCCGGGCAGAGCTTCGACGCCGACGTGCCGCCGAACCTGCACGCGGCGCTCGGGCGGCTGCTCGCGGGCGCGTTCCGCGGCGGGCGCACGCTCGGCCAGCTCGTCGAGGAGTGCGCGGCTTCGCTGCCGGCGCCCGAGCGGCCGCTGGCGGTGGCGCTCGCGGCCAGCCAGCTCCCGACGCTGTTCGCGTGAGCTTCGGCCGCTGGGAGCCGCTCGACGACGCCGAAGCGCCGGCCGGCCCCGGCGTGCTGCAGGCGAGGCGCGCGGAGGGGTTGATCGATTATCCAACGGGCAAGAGCGCGATGATCCATTACGGCGCGGACGACGTCGCGCTCTCGGCCGCGCTCGAACGTTTGCGCGCGGCGCTCTCGCCGGCCGACCGCGCGGCCACGCTGGTGCGGTTCGCGCCGGCCGATGGGCGCGAAGCCCCGTCGGAGACGCTGGAGCGGCTGCTGCGGCAATTTGCCGCACGATTCGGCGCTCCGCCGCATCGCGACCGTTGAGCCCTGGCGGGCGGAGTGATGAACCGCCAAGGCGCCGCAGACGCCAAAGAGATCAGAAAACTAGATTCCTGATTTTCCTTTTGGCGTCTGCGGCGCCTTGGCGGTTCAATCTGGATCTCACGCTCAGGCGGGATCTTCGCGCAGCGTCGCGCGCAGCACCTCGAGCACGCGCTTCTGCACCGTCGAGCGCACGCGGTCGGAGTTGCACGCGACGTAGAGCGGCTCGCGCACGTCCCAGCCGGCCACGTCGATCTCGACCAGCAGCCCCTGCGCGAGGTGGCGCCGCGCCGCGATCACCGGGCCGAACACCACCTGGTGCGAGCACGCCGCCAGCTCGAGCCCGATGCCGATCGACGGCGCCTGGTGCCCGAGCACCCGCTCGCCCGACGGCAGCGGGCAGTCGTCGTCCACCGGCACGAACTGCCCGCTGACGTTGTAGATCGGGCTCACGAACGGCACCTGCGCCAATTTCTCGACGGGAACCGGCTGGCGGCCGAGCCGCTTGGCCACCTCGCGCGTGCCGAACAGCGCGCGCCGCACCTCGCCGATCGGCTCCGACACCCACGCGCCCGGCAAACGCTCGCGCCCGACGGTGAGCGCCAGATCGAAAAAGTTCTCCGCCGAGTAGGCGCGGATGAGCGCGGGCGGCAGCTCGATGCCGCGCACCAGCAGATCGTCCTGCGACGCGGCGATGCGCGGCAGCAGCAGCTGCATCAGGTACGACGGCGCCGCCACCGTGAGCCGCTGCGTCGCCGGCTGCTCGTGGCGCGGCATCGCGCGCAGCCGCTCGACCACCTCCTCGAGGTGCGGCAGCACGCGCCGCCCCTGGTCGCTCACCACCACGCCGCGCGACGAGCGCGATAGGAGCGTGAGCCGCAGCTGCTCCTCCAGCCGGCTGATCGCCTTCGACACCTGCGACGGCGTCGAGCGCAGCTCGCGCGCCGCGCCGGTCACCGACTGGTGGCGGCACACGGCGAGGAACGCCAGCACATCGGCAAACCGCAGCTCACTCAGCGCCGCCTCGGAGATCCCCACGGTCGCACTATACGCGAGCCGCGTCGGGATTGGTTACACCGACGTGCGGCGAAACCGTCAACGCGCGAGCTCCGCCGCCCGCGCCGTTCGCGGGGATTACCAAAATCGCGCGCGGTACGAAAGTGGCAGTGGCGGCGCGAGCGGAGGGACCGATGCAAAAGCTCGCGCCTTGTCTGTTGCCGCTCCTCGTCGCCGCCTGTCAGGGCCCGCCCGCGCGCAGCATCATGGGCCAGCTGCAAGCGGGCGCGTACGCGCTCGACAACGCGGTGGTGATCGCGCAGTCGCTCGACCATCGCGTGTTCGTCAAGCACGTCGACGCGCACGGGCGGTTCTCGCTCGAGTT
>DASREC010000291.1:0-8624 GCA_035652295.1 Polyangia bacterium | reverse complement strand
CGCTCGGGCTCTGGCGCGGCGGATGGGCGCTGCTCGGGCGCGCGGAGTTTCTCGCGGCGGGCGCGCTGGTGGCGTTCACGCTCGGCGTGCGCGTGACCTCGACGCTCGAGAGCGAGCCGAGCGCGGTCACGCTGATCTTTCCGATGTTCTCGAGCCCGCACCTGCTCGCGGCGCTCATCCGCCATCATCCGCTGTTCGACGTCGGGCGCTTCGCGGCGCTGCTCCTGCCGCTGTCGCTCGCCGGCGGCTGGTCGATGGCGCGCGCGCCGGGCGTCGGGCGCGGCGTGCTCGCGCTCGTCGCGGGATATCTCGTGCTGACGCTGGCCATGGGATTTCCCGAACCGGGCGTGGAGCTGGCGTTTCGCTTGCCGGTGTCGACGCTCGGGTTGATCCTGGCGGCGGCCGGCGCGGAGCGGTTGTGGCGGCTCGGGTGGGCGGCGCGCGGCGGCGTGGCGATCGCGGCGGTGGCGGTGCCGCTCCTGCTCCCAGGCGCGCGCGTGCTGCGCGAGGTCTCGCCGCTCACGGTCGAGTACGAATGGGTGCAGCACGCGGCGCGCGAGCTGCCGGCGAAGATCCGCCTGCTCGACGTTCGCCTCGCCACCGGCGCGCCGACGTATCACCTGTCGAGCTTCGCGTTCGCCGACGGGCAGGTCGCCGGGCGCATCGACGCGGGCGCGACGGCGATTACGCTCGGCGAGCTGGAGCATGCGCCGATCTATTTTCTCGCCGGCGTGCAGTGCCGCGCCTGGTCGGTGATCGAGCTGGCGGGCGTCGGCGAGGGCGGCCGGCCGCCGACGTCGCTGCCGCTCCTGCGCGAGCTCTACGCCGCGCCGCTCGAGCGCCGCATCTTTCACGACGTGCGCGCGCCCGACACCATTCGGCCCGAGTGCCGGCGCGTGCTCGATCACGCGGTGCCCGCCGGGCCGCGCGGCGAGATCCCGGCGCCGCTCGACGAGAACCCGTTCGTGCTCTACGGCGGCGCGCCGATCTCGCTCGGCTTCGTGCGGCTCACGTCACCGCTCGAGTGAGGCGCTCGCCGAGTAGTTGCCTTGGGCATCACCGACGCTCGGGAGCGCTTGAGCTGAGCTCGACGGAGACCTAACATACGCCGTTCATGCGGGTTGGTCGGCTGCGCGTCGTGCCGCTCGTCGCGCTCGCTGCGGCGGCGTGGCAAGCGCGCGCGCGCGCCGGCGACGCGGAGAGCGCTGCGGCAAAATGCCCGCAGGTGATCGCGCCGGAGAACGCGCAGGCGTTGTTCGCGGCGCTGAAAGATTTTCGCGGCGAGGACGGCTGCGCGCTCGAGGAGGTGCGCACCGAGGGCGACGTGATGCGCGTCGAGTGGAAGAAGAGCGGCGCGGCGGCGGCGTCGATCGAGGTGCGGCCGATCGCGTGCGGGCGGGGAACGACGGCGAATGGGCCGGCGTTCGCGATGTCGGCGCCCGCGAGTGCAGCGGCGCAGTGTCCGGCGGCGATCGCGCGCATGACGTCGATCATCGCCGGCGAGACGCTCGGCGGGACGGTGCTCGCGCAGTCGACCTCGACGGCGGCGCGCGCGCGCGCGCGGCTCGCGATGCTCGCGGGAGCGGGCGCGGTGGTGTTGGCGATCGCGGCGTTCGTGAGTTTGCGAAGGCGGCGAAGGACGATGCGCGGTTCGTTGATGGCGATGGCGCTCGGCGCCGGATCGGCGGCGCTGATCGGCGTCTCGCTGTGGCTCGCGCTCGCTCCCGAGCAGCTCGCGCCGCGGCCGCCGCTCGTCGCGCGTCCGCCGATCGAGGCCGGCCCGCGCGCGAGCTGCGCGAGCCCGCAACCGGGCGCTGATCATCACTGCGGCGCGGCGCGCGATCGCGACTGCTGCGAGGCGCTCGCGCTGCCGGGCGGAAGCTTCCTGCGCAGCTTCGACGGCGCCGAGTGCCGCGACGCCGCGAACCCGGCCACCATCTCGCCGTTCGCGCTCGATACGTTCGAGGTCACCGTCGGCCGCTTCCGCGCGTTCGTGCTCGCCGGCGCGTCGACGCGCGCGCGTCCTCCCGCCGCGGGGGCCGGCGCACATCCGCGCCTCGACGGCAGCGGCTGGAACGCGGCGTGGAACCAGCAGCTCCCGGCGACGATCGAAGAGTGGCGCGCGCGGCTCACCGCCACGCCGGCGAGCAACTGGACGGACGAGCCGGGCGCGCGCGAGGACGCGGCGATCAACGGCGTGAGCTGGTACGAGGCGTTCGCGTTCTGCGCGTGGGACGGCGGGCGGCTGCCGACCGAAGCCGAGTGGAACTTCGCCGCCGCGGGCGGTGGCGAGCAGCGGCTCTATCCGTGGTCGTCGCCGCCGGCGAGCGCCGCGATCGATCGCTCGTACGCGGTCTACGCCGACGTGCGGCCGGCGTCCGTCGGCTCGTGCTCCCCGCGCGGCGACGGCCGCTGGGGCCACGCCGATCTCGCCGGCAACGTCTGGGAGTGGACGCTCGACTCGAACGACGAGCAGGCGCTCTTGCCGACGCAGGGCGCCGATCCGTGCACGCCCGCCGGCTATCCGCGGCCGTGCGTCGACTGCGCGCGGCTCGCGCCCGGCTCGGTGCGCGTGCTGCGCGGCGGCGGCTTCGGGATTCCGCAGGGCGGCGTGCGCGCGGCGCTCCGGCGCGGCAGCCCCGCCGACAGCCGCCATCACGTCTTCGGCATCCGCTGCGCGCGCGCGCAGGCAAGCGCCGCGACGACGATCGCGACGCCCGCGCCGCCGCCGCCACCAGCGCGCGCGCCGACGAAGCACGCGCGATCGCTCGCGGCCGGCGATTCACTCGGCGGCTTGCGCCTCACCGGTTTTCGCGACGCCACGCGCGACCGCTCTTCGGTGGCGCCGCTCGTCGTCGACGAGCTCGCACGCCCGCCGGGAGCGCTGATCTTGCACGTCGCCGCGCGCTGGTCCGAGGACGCGCGTCAACAAGCCGCCGAGCTCCAAAAGCGCCGCGCGGACGATCGCCGTCGAGGCATCGCCTACCTCGGCCTCCTCTTCGACGGCGCGCGCCGGGGACAGGGCGCCGACGTCTACGATCTCGTCTCGTGGGTCGCGTCGTTCGACGTCGACTATCCGATGGGCATCGACGCCGACAACGCGCTCGCCGCCGGCACGCGCCCCGCCGTGCTGCTCGTCGATCCATGCAGCGCGCGCATCGAGCGCGCCTTCACCAGGAGCGGCGTCCCCGACGCCGCGTTCTGGGCCGCCGCCGAAAAGCTCGCCGCGCGCCCCGCCTGCCCCTCGCGCGGCGGCCATTAGCCGCCCGCGCCGGCCTTCCGATCACAAGTACGCGATCTCGGTCGCCGCCCAAAGCGCCTCGCCGACGGATTGCGCCTTGTCGTTCGAGTCGGCCGCGCAGGACAAGATCTTCAAGATGTACAGCGTGGTCGATCCATCCGGCAGCGTCGCGGTTCCCGTAGTCGGGAACGCGAGCGAGATCCGCGAGTCGTCACTATTCGGCGAGGCTCCGAACGTCTCCACGCCGTCGAAGTACACCGAGCAGTTCTGCTTGAGGAGCGCTTGTTTCACTGCGGACAAATAACCGGCCTTTGAATCGACTTTGCTGTTGAGCTCGAATGATTTGTACTGCAAATAGATACCAATCATTTTCTCCCCCGGGCGTTGTGCATGCGATCAAAACAGTGAATACACGAACGGCGCGACCGGCGCGATCGCGCTGATGACCCACAGCAAGAGCGAGCCGGCGAGCAGGTAGAGCACGAACGGCACGAACGGGCCGAGGCCGTGATCGCGAAACGCGCGCAGCGTGCGCGACGTCGTCTTCGAGACGAGCACGAGGCCGGTGTACCAACGCCGCCGCCCCATCGCCCTACTCCTTCCACACCAGCGTGCGGTTGAGGACGAGCGCGTCCATGTCGGTGCGCGCGAACATGCTCAGCGCCTCGGCGGGCGTCGACACGATCGGGTAGCCGCTCGCGTTGAACGACGTGTTGAGCACCGCGCCGAGCCCGAAGCGCTCGCCGAACGCCGCCAGCAGCGCGTGGTACGCCGGGTTCTCGTCCTCGTACGCGACCTGCACGCGCGTGGTGCCGTCGACGTGCATCGCCGCCGCCAGCTTGGGCGCGTGCGCCGGCGCGACCGGCACCGCGTACTGCATCCAGCGGTTCATGCGCAGCTGCGCCGCGCTCAGCTCGATGACCAGCGGCGCGTCCTTCGCGGTGATCGAGAACGCGTACGGGCGAAACGGCGCGCGGTCCTTCACCGAGCGGCTCAGGCGCGCGGCGAGCCGCACGTCGTCGGGGCGGATCAGGATCGAGCGGTTGCCGAGCGCGCGCGGCCCGAGCTCGGCGCGTCCCTGGTACCAGCCGACGATGTGGCCGCTCATCAGCCGCTCGGCCACCGCCGCCGAGAGCTGCGCGCGATCGTCGAACGTGCGGTGCTTCCAGCTCGCGCCGCCCGACGGCTTGTCGAGCCCGCGCTTGAGGTAGCGCAGCACGTGCGCGGGGTCGAGGTGATCGAGCATGCGCACGTCGTCGGCCTCGTCGAACTGCGCGCCGACGTACGGCGTGTACGGCATCGCGTCGGGATCGCACGCGCCGGCGAGCGCGCTGGCGTAGAGCGCCACGCCGACCGAGGTTCCGCCGTCGCCCGGATCGGGCGGGATGAAGACGTTCGCGAACGGCGAGCGCGTGAGCAGCTGGTAGTTGGCCACGCAGTTCAGGCTCACGCCGCCGGCGAAGCACAGGTTCTTCGACGGCGCGCGCGCGTGGAGCTCGGTCGCGAGCGCGAGGATGCGCTCCTCGAGCACGCGCTGCACGCTGGCCGCGACGTCGGCGAAGCGCTGCGCGTCGGCTGTGACTTCCTTCGGCCCCTCGCCGTAGCAACTGAACGGCAGCGGCTCGCGAAAGTCGCGCGGCGCGCCGAACGCCTCGACGAAGCGGCGCGTGAAGGCGCCTTTGTAGAAGTTGGTGAAGTTGAAATAACTCTGGTCGACTTCGTACGTGCCGTCGTCGAGCGCGCGCACGATCTCGCGCACCTTGTCGGCGTACACCGGCTTGCCGAAGCCGCCGAGCGCCATGGTGCTGCACTCGCTGTCGTTGGGCGTGAAGCCGAGAAACGCGGTGAACGCCGAGTAGACCAGGCCGAGCGAATTGGGAAACGCGATCTCGACCAGGCGGCGCACCACCGGTTTGCCGTCCTTCCACTCGCCGCGGTACAGCGCCGACGACGACCAGTCGCCGACCGCGTCGACGATCAGGATCGCCGATTCGCGAAAGCCCGAGCCCATGAACGCCTGCACCGCGTGGCTGAAGTGATGGCTCAGATAACCGATCTTGTCCGGCTCGACGTCGAGCCGCGACGAGAGCTGGTTGAGCGACCACAGCTTTTTTCCCAGCCACGACTTGAGCGAGTTGACGAACTCGAGCCGCGACGTGGGAAACGGCGCCAGCACGGTGGTGAGCACGCGCGCGAACTTCACGTGCGGGTCCTCGTGAAACACGACCTGATCGAGATCCGCCGGCGAGAGGCTCCCGGCGTCGAGCACGTACTCGATCGCGTACGTCGGAAAGTTGGAGTCGTGCTTCTGGCGCGTGAAGCGCTCCTCGGCCGACGCCGCCACCACGCGCCCGTCGACCACCAGGCACGCCGACGCGTCGTGATAGCCGTACGAGACGCCGAGCACGTTCATTCGGAGAGCTTCTTGAGCCGGCAGTTGTCGAACTCGACGTAGCGGCTGCGCAGCCGGCGCCGCGCGGCCACGAACAGGAACGGGCCGATCACGAAGTACGTCACGCTGAGGAGCAGCGTCGCCAGCTTGTCGACCACCTGCTTGCCGGCGCGCAGCCAGCCGTGCCACAGCCGCGACCAGCGCACCTTGCGCACCTCGGCGCGGATGGCGCGATCGGAGGCGCCCATCTCGACCAGCATGCGGTGCGTGAGATCGACGTGGCCCTCTTCGTCGCTGACGATACGGCGCAGCGACTCCTTGAGGCGTCCCTGCTCGAGCGTGTCGCGGATCAGCTTGAAGCGGTGCGTGGCGTCGCGCTCGCCGACGTGCACGTAGGCGAACGTCTTCCAGATCGGCTCCTCGTCGCCGTACAGGTCGGCGCGCTCGTAGGGCGCGGGCTTCATCGCGTGCTCGCCGTAGTGCTGATAGGCGTGCGCGAACTCCTCGGCGTGCGCCTCCTCCTCGAGCGAGTGCGCGAACAGGATCGCGCGGTGGCGCGGATCGCGGATACGCTGAAGGCCGCGGTGCAGGTGCCACACGCCGTCGGCCTCGGTCGCCTGAAAACCGCGGATGGCCTCGGCGAGCTTGCCCTTCATCGTCCACACGACCGACACCGCGAACCAGATCTTCAGCTTGTGGAGGAGCGTGACCATCGACGACCTCGGGCGAGTCAAGGATAGCTCATTTAGTGCTCGTCGAGGAGCGAGCGCACGCCGCGCGCGATCGCGCCGGCGATGCGATCGTGGCCGGCCGGGTTCGGGTGGCAGACGTCCCAGCGGCCGTGCGGCTTGGCGAAGGTCATCGCGTGCTCGCCGCGGAAATCGTCGGCGACGCGAATGACCGGCAGGCCCGAGTCGCGCGCGGTCGCGGCTACGCGATCGTAGATCGCGCCGCAGATCGGATCGTCGAACTCCTCGACGACGGGCAAGACGGCGACCAGCACCTTGAAGCCGTGCGCGCGCCGGAGCAGCGCCAGCCGCTCGAACGAGTTGCGGACGATGAGGTCGAACGAGTAGCGCTCGTGGTAGGGCGCGAACAGCGAGCACACGCTGCCGGTGAGCGCGCGCTTGTACGGCGGCAGAAAGCGAAACAGGAAGAAGCTGTCGCCGAGCCGCCGGTAGCCGCCGTTCTGGATCGACGCGGCGGTCAGCATGTAGCCGACGACCACCACGTCGGGCTCGTACTGCAGGCCGACTTTTTCCAGCAGCCGCACCTGCTGCACTTCGCTGTAGCCGTGCACCGAGACGTTCACCACCTCGACGCGGCGGCCGCCGGGCGCCGCGCCTTCGAGCTTCTGCTCCAGCTTTCGCCAGAAGCGCTCGTCGAAGGGAATGGCGCCGTCGTTGGCGATCGAGCCGCTCAGCACCACCACGCGAAACACGTCGGCCGGTTTGGGGATCGCGTGCTCGACGTCCATCAGGCCGAGGTGGTTGATGCGCAGCGGCTCGCCGCCGCGCTCGCCGAACTGCGCGCCGGGTTTGTAGCGATAGCGGAGCAGCACGTCCGGCGTCTGCTCGACGATCGACGAGTCGTCGCCGCCGCGGAAGCGCAGGTTGGCTTCGAGCAATAGGCCGACGAGGGTCACGAGCAGCACGGCGCGGCGCAGGAAGCGGCGCAGGCGCTCGCGGCGGATCAGCGCGGTGAGGAGAAAGATGACGATCAGCGCGATCGACAGCGGGCGAAACGGATCGGGCAGGTAGAAGTCGGGGTCGGTCGCCGAGATCGCCCACGCGTCGACGGCGAGCAGCACCGCGAGCAGCGCGGCCGCGGCGCCCGCGCCGAGCTCGAACGTCCGCAGCCACGTCCTCGTTGCCGGGCGCTCCGCCACGCGACGACCATAGCCGACCGTCGGTGAGCGAACAAGCGAGCGAACGAGCTACGGCGCGTCGGGCGGGAGCGACGCCAGCGCCGACTGCACCATGCGCGTGAGGTGCAGGGTCGCGGTCACCACCTGCGCGTACTGCCACGTGATGCCGGCCTGGAACGCGGTCATCTCGGGAAAGTAGCGGCGCACGCGCTCGGTGTTGGGATCGCTCGCGCGGCTCTCGTCGGAGTACCAGTAGTCGAAGGCGGCGATGCGGCGCGCGAGCAGGTTCTCGTAGCGGCGGCAGAAGGCCTCGCAGGTCTCGGCGTTCCAGCGGCCCTGGTTGAGCAGCACGCCGATCTCGATCGCCTTGTTGACCGCGATGCTGGTGCCGACCGAGTACACCGGATCGACGAACATGAAGGCGTCGCCGACGAGGATGTAGTCGAGCGTGGCGGCGCGGCCGGCGCGGCGCGCGAAGCCCGAGCGCGAGTGCACGCGATCGTAGACCGACGCGCCGCCGCTCGCGCTGTCGCCGTCGACGGCGCGCGGCGTGAGCTGGTAGCTGGCGGCGTGGTGGCGCTCGACCGCGCGATCGAGCTCGGCGGCGCCGATCTCGCCGTGTCGCGACACCAGCCCGGCGCTCAGCATGCGCGCGCCGAAGAGCGGGATCTGCCACATCCACACGCCGTCCTCGGTCTTGGTCAGGTTGGTCGCCTGCTCGGGCCGCCAATCCTCGCGCGCGCGATCGCGCAAGACACGAATGCGCGGGATGTCGATGAACAGCGCGCTGCGTTTTTTTTCGTCGGCGTCGCGCCAGAACGCGGCCGGCTCGAGCGCGGCGACGTCGTAGTAGCGCCACGTCGAGTGGATCGGCCACAGCGGCCGAACGTCGCCGAGCGCCGACGCCACCAGCATCGCCGCGCCCGAGCAGTCGAGGATCTGCTCGCGCACCTCGTACGTCGTCTTATCGGTGCGCACGATCTTGGCCTCGACGTCGATGGCGCGCACCGATTCGCGCACCACGGGGATCTGCCACTCGGCGATCATGAGCTGCTCCAGCTCGTCGCGCGCGACGTGCATGGCTTCGTGCGGGTTCGAGACGATCGGATAGACGGCGATGCTGT
>DASREC010000290.1:0-7390 GCA_035652295.1 Polyangia bacterium | reverse complement strand
CTCCGACAACGAGGGGTTGGTCGACAAGCTCGAGGACAAGAACTGCAACGGCGTGGTCGACCCGTGCGAGACCGATCGGCTCAAGGTCGACACCGACGGCGACGGCGTGAACGATCTGATCGAGAGCGAGGACTGCGCGGTCAAGACGCCCGCGCAGCAGGCGGCGCTCAACTGCCAATGCTGGGGCTCCGACGCGTCGAACAACCCGCTCACCGCCGGCGACTTCGTCTTCATCGTCGACTACATGAAACCGCCCACGCCGTCGGTGGAGACGCTCAACCTGTCGACCAACGTGTCGAACGCCGACGTGATCTTCTCGCTCGACTCCACCGGCTCGATGCAGGGCTCGCTCACCACGCTGGCCAGCACCATCGCGTCGACGATCGTTCCGCAGACGAAGGCCAAGGTGCAGAACATCGCGTTCGGCGTCCTCGAGTTCCGCGACACCGGCGATACGTGGACGGCGGGGAACGGCCTGCCTGCCGCCGGCTTCTTGCGCTACGACCACCGCATCCAGACGGTGAGCACCGCCGCCGGCGTGACCGCGATCCAGACCACGCTCGGCAAGCTGGTCGCGTCGGGCGGCGGCGATTCGCCCGAAGGCGGCTGGGAGGCGCTGTACTCGATCGCCGGCGGACCGGCGATCACCGTCGGCGCGGCCGGCTACGTGAGCACGCTGCCGCTCGCCTCGACGCCGCCGCAACCGCCGACCGCCGGCGAGACGCAAGGCACGCTCTACGGCGCCGGCTTCCGCGCCGGCACGGTCCCGATCATCGTCACGGTCACCGACGCCGAGTGGCACGACGCGCCCAACGTGGCGGCGAGCGGCGAGAACGGGCTCAACGACTACTCGACGAGCTACGGCGGAATGCCCAGCCGCGCGACCGCGCTTTCGTACGTGAACGCGATGAACGCGCACGTGATCGCGCTCGCCGGCATCGGCGGCGGCCAGACGGGCGATCCCAAGACGCGCGGGCTGGCGACCGCCACCGCGACCGGCGCCGTCGTGTCGCCGGCCGACTTCGGTCCGGCGGGCACGCGTCCCGCCGGCTGCGCGGTGACGCAATGCTGCACCGGCCAGAACGGCGCCGGCGAGACCACCAACGGCGCGGGCCTCTGCCCGCTCTCGTTCACCTTCGACGACGCCACCGGCAACGGCGTCAACGACGCGGTGGTCTCCGGCATCGTCGCGCTGGCCAACGGCCTCAAGTTCGATATCCACGTCGAGGCGGTCGACGTCGATCCGATGACCGTCGACAACTTCATGCTCGAGCTGGTGCCGAACCTAAGCGGCATGGGACCGGCGACGGTGTGCATCACCACGCCGCCCGCGCCGCTGCAGGACAATTTCACCGGGCCGAAGGCGACGCCGGGCTCGGACACCGTGCTCGACACGTTCCCGGGAATCTCCGGCGGCAAACAGATCTGCTTCGACGTGGTGCCGAAGATGAACACCACGGTGATGGAGACCAACTCGCCGCAGTTCTTCCGCGCGCAGCTCCAGGTCAAGGGCGTGCCCAACGGCACCGGCGCGACGGTGAACCTCGGCACGCCGCGCGACGTGTTCTTCCTCGTGCCGCCGAACATCGTGAACGGCCCGATCAATTGAGCTAGTCTCCGGGCGCGATGGCCGATGACGCGCTCTACCTGGTCGACGGATCCGGTTTCATCTTTCGCGCCTATCACGCGCTGCCGCCGCTGACGACGCGCGCCGGCGTGCCGTCGGGCGCGGTCTACGGCTTCACCACGATGCTGATCAAGCTCGAGCTCGAGCACCGGCCGTCGCACCTGGCGGTGATCTTCGACGCGGGCGCGGTGTCGTTTCGCAACGCGATGTACGGCGAGTACAAGGCCAACCGCAAGGAGCCGCCCGACGATCTCAAGCCGCAGTTCCCGGCGGTGCGGCGCGTGGTCGAGGCGTTCGGCGTGCCGATCGTCGAGGCGAAAAATTTCGAGGCCGACGATCTGATCGCCACGTTCGTCGCGCAGGCCAAGGCGCGCAACCTGCGCGTGGTGATCGTCTCGTCGGATAAAGATCTGATGCAGCTCGTCGACGATCACTGCGCGATGCTCGACACCATGAAGGACGTGGTCTACGGGCCGGCGGAGGTCGAGGAGAAATTCGGCGTGCCGCCGGCGCAGCTCGGCGACGTGCTGGCGCTCATGGGCGACAGCGTCGACAACGTGCCGGGCGTGCCGGGCGTCGGGCCGAAGACGGCGAGCGCGCTGATCAAAGAATTCGGATCGCTCGAAGCGCTGCTGTCGCGCGTCGACGAGGTGGCGCAGCTCAAGAGCCTGCGCGGCGCGGCGTCGGTGGCGGCGAAGCTCAAGGCGCACGTCGAGCAGGCGCGGCTGTCGCGCAAGCTGGTGGCGCTCGACGAGCACGTGCCGGCGGCGATCGAGATCGAGTCGTTCCGGCGCAAAGAGCCGGAGATGGCGAAGGTCGAGAGCATCCTGCGCGAGTTCGAGTTCGTGCGGCTGATCGATCGGCTCAAGCCGTCGAGCGGGCGCGGGCCGACGGCGGCGCCGCCGAGCGCGCTTCCGCCGGCGAGCGAGGCCGAGCACGCGCGCGAAGCCGTGAAAGCGGCCGAGGACGCGAAGGCGATCGTCAACGTCGCGGTGGCGCAGACGGCGGTCGCGCTCGGGGCGACTCCGCCGCGCATCATCGCCGACGCGGCGGCGCTGGCCGCGTTCGCCGGCGAGCTGTCGCGGCGCAACGCCATCGGCGTCTCGGTGCAGGCGACGGGCGGCACCGCGGTGCAGGCGGCGCTGGTCGGGATCGGCTTCGCGCTCGAGGGCGCGTCGCCGGCGTACGTGCCGCTCGGCCACCGCTACCTCGGCGTGCCGGCGCAGCTCGCCGCCGACGAAGTCTTCGCCACGCTCGGCCCGCTGCTCGCCGCCGCACGCCCGCGCAAGCACGTGCATGGCGTGACCGACGCCGAGGTGCTGCTCGCGCGGCGCGGCGTTTCACTCGGCGGGATCGCGTCGGATCCGGGGATCGCGTCGTACCTGCTCGATCCCACCGTCGAGCACGAGCTGAAGCCGCTGTGCCAGGCGCGCTTCGGCGCGGCCATCGACGATCGCGCGGCGCTGTGCGGCACCGGAAAAAAGGCCACGTCGTTCGAGGCGATCGAGGTGGCGCGCGCGGCGGCGTTCGCCGCGTGCGAGGCGGAGGCGACGCTCGCGCTCGGCACGCAGCTTCGCCTGGAGCTCGAGGCGCGCGGGCTGATCAAGATCTTCGACGAAGTCGAGCTGCCGCTCGCGCACGTGCTGGCGGTGATGGAGCGCCACGGCATCTGCCTCGACGTAGCCGCGCTGCGCACGCTCGGCGCCGACGTGGAAAAGAAGCTGCACGCGATCGAGGACGACGTGCGCGCCAAGACCGGCTCGGACGTGAACCTCGGCTCGCCGAAGCAACTCCAGGAGCTGCTGTTCGACAAGCTCGGGCTGCCGTCGGGGAGGCGCACCAAGACCGGCTTCTCCGTCGACGCCGAGGTGCTGGAGGAGCTGGCGCCGCTCAACCCGATCGCCGCCGAGATCCTCGAGCACCGCGTGCTGTCGAAGCTCAAGGGCACGTACATCGACGCGCTGCCGCTGCTCGTCGACGCGCGCACGGGGCGGCTGCACACCGTCTACAAGCAGACCATCGCGGCGACGGGACGGCTGTCGTCGGTCGAGCCGAACTTGCAGAACGTGCCGGTGCGCACCGAGCTGGGCCGCGAGATCCGCCGCGCGTTTCGCGCCGACGCCGGCTGCACGCTGGTGGTCGGCGACTACTCGCAGATCGAGCTGCGCGTGCTGGCGCACCTCTCGAAAGATCCGGTGCTCGCCGACGCGTTCCGCCGCGACGAGGACATCCACACGCGCACCGTCGCCGAGATGTTCGGGCCCGATAAGAAAGACGACAAGCAGCTGCGCTCGGTCGCCAAGATGATCAACTACGGGATCGTCTACGGGCTCTCCGATTTCGGGCTGGCGCAGCGGCTCGGCATCGAGCGCGCCGATGCCAAGCGTTACATCGAGGGCTACCTCAAGACGTACGCGGGCGTGAATCATTATATGGAGCGCGTGGTCGAGGAGGCCTATCGCGACGGCGGCACGCGCACCATGCTCGGGCGGTTTCGCCCGCTGCCGGAGCTCGCGTCGCGCAACCGCAACCTGCGGCAGGCCGGCGAGCGCATGGCGCGCAACACGCCGATCCAGGGCACCGCGGCCGATCTGCTCAAGCTGGCGATGATCGCGGTGCAGCGATTCCTCGACGAGGAATCGCCGGCGACCAAGATGCTGCTGACGGTGCACGACGAATTGGTGCTGGAGGCGCCCGAGGGCGAGGCGTCCGCCATCGGCGAGCGGCTGCGCGGCGTGATGGAGAACGTCATGAAGCTCGACGTTCCGCTGAAAGTCGATCTCGGCCTGGGTCATACCTGGGCGGATGCAAAGTAGTCCGTTATACTTCGAGGCGTGAGTCGGCTCGCAATCGCCAGTCTGCTGCTCGCCACCTCCTGCCACCGCGTGGCGCCGCCGCCGGCTCTCGACGACAGCGCGCAACGATCGGCGATGCGCGCGCCGCAGCCGAAAGCGGAGGCGGTCTCGGCCAAGCCGCTCTTGCGCTGCTTCGCCGAGGACGCGTCGGGCGATCCGCCGCGCCCGCTCGATGCGCTGCTCGATCGCGCGGCCGAGCGTTACGACAAGGGCGACTTCGCCGGCTCGCTGGCGTGCGCGGAGGAGGCGGCGCGCGTCGAGCCGCGCTCCGTCGAGGCGCACCACGATCGCGCGGCCGCGCTGCAGGAGCTGAATCGGCTCGACGAGGCGGGGGCGGCGTTCGCCCGCGCGCTGGCGCTCGATCCGGATGATCCGGAGACGCTCGCGGGCGCGGCCGATCTCTACGTCAACCGGCTGCCGCCGTCGAACGATCACACCGAGACCGGCCTCGAGTACGCGCGGCGCGGCTCGCAGCGGCTCAAGCGCGCGCGGCTGCACCCGCCGAGCGCGCCGGCCAACCGCGCGCTCGCCGCGCGGCTGGCGCTCCTCGAGGGACAGGCGCTCAACGATCTCGGCCGCTCGCGCGAGGCGCTGATGCGGCTCGACGCGGCGCTGGCGGCGGCGCCCGAGGATCCGCACGCGCGCTACGAGCGCGCGGTGGCGCTGTTCGATCTGTGCCGCTTTGCCGACGCCAGGCGCGGCTTCGTCGAGGTGCTCGACAAGAATCCGCACGACGCGTGGGCGCACCATCACCTCGGCCTGGTGCTCGAACGGCTCGGCGACGCGACGGGCGCAGAGCGCGAGCTCGAGCGCGCGCGCACCGAGGCGCCGGGCGACTTCAAGGCGCCGATCGTGCTCGCCGACCTCGAGTTCCGCGCGCTCGTCGACAGCGAGGCCGCCAAGCTCACCGCGCCGCTGCGCGCCGATCTCGCCAAGGTCAAGCTGGAGACCGCCGACCTGCCCGACATCACCGATCTCACCGCCGAGGAGCCGCCGCTCGCGCCGACCATCCTCGGCCTGTTCCGCGGCGCGCCGCTCGGCGAGTCGCCCGAGTCGGAGCCGCGCGCCATCGTCATCTACCGCAAGAACCTGGCGCGCGCCGTCTCCTCGCGCGACGAGCTGGTCGCGCAGGTGCGCACCACCCTGCTCCACGAGCTCGGCCACCTCCGCGGCGAAGACGACGAAGCGCTCCGCGCCCGCGGCCTCGAATAGTAGTATTCTCGCCGCGTGAACGTGCAGGGCGAGGCGGTCAGCGAGCTGCAGCAGCGGCTGCGCGTCGAGACCCGGAAGCTCGACGCGATTCGCGAGCTCGGGCGCGTGCTCGGCGCGACGCTCGATCTCGATCGGCTGCTGGTGGTGCTACTGGAGAAGCTCACCGAGCTGCTCGACGCCGAGCGCGCGACGATCTTTTTGCGCAGCGCCGAGGGCGGCGAGCTGGTGTCGACGCTGGCGCAGGGCGGCCAGATCGCGCCCATCCAGCTCAAGCTCGGCGAGGGTATCGCCGGCTGGGTGGCGCAGTCGGGCGAGACGGTCAACATCCCCGATGCGTACGCCGACCCGCGCTTCGCCAAGGACGTCGATCAGCGTAGCGGTTTTCGAACGCGTTCAATTTTGTGCATGCCGATGCCCGATCACCTGGGCAAGATCGTCGGCGTCATCCAGGTGCTCAACAAGCGCGCGCGGCCGTTCGACGGTGACGACGAGGCGCTGCTCGCCACCGTGGCCGCGCACGCCGGCATCAGCGTCGAGAACTCCAAGTTGTACTACTCGGTAGTGCAAAAGAACGCGGCGCTGCTCGACGCGCAGGAGTCGCTGCGCCAACGCATCCGCGAGCTGGATCTGCTGGTCGAGATCGAGCAGGAGGCGTCGGCGTCGATCGATCTCGACGAGTTCCTCGATCGCCTGCTGGTGCGCGCCATCCAACTGCTCAACGTCGAGGCCGGCTCGGTGCTGTTGCGCGAGCGCGCCTCGGACGCGCTGTTCTTCCGCAACACCGCCGGCGAGGCGGCCGATACGCTGCGCCGCGCGAAGATCCCCGCGGGCATGGGCATCGTCGGCTGGGTGTCGCTGCACAAGCAGCCGCTGCTCGTGAACGACCCGACGCACGACGCGCGGCACGACGCGTCCATCGCCGCCAAGATCGGCGTACCGGCGCGCAACATCCTGGCGGTGCCGCTGCTCTACGCCTCGGCCGAAGACGATCGCGCGCTCGGCGCGTTCGAGGTGCTCAACAAGCGCGGCGCCGCCGGCTTCGACGACAGCGACTTGAAGCTGCTCACGCTGATCGCCGGCCAGGCGTCCAAGGCGCTCATCCTCCAGCGCAACCGCGAGGAGAAGCTGCACCAGGATCGGCTGGCGTCGATCGGCCAGATGATGTCGGGCGTGCTGCACGATCTCAAGACGCCGATGACCATCGTGTCCGGCTACGCGCAGCTCATGGCGCAGATCGACGACGAGAAGACGCGCGAGAAGTACGCCGAGCTGGTGCTCAAGCAGTTCGACCTGATGTCGGCGATGACGCGCGAGGTGCTGCTGTTCGCGCGCGGCGAATCGAACCTGCTCATCCGAAAAGTCTACGTGCAGAAGTTCATCGAAGAGGTCGAGGCGCAGCTCACGCGCGAGTTCACCGGCAAGAACGTCGCGCTCACCATCAAGACGCTGTACCTCGGCGCGGCGTACTTCGACGAGCTCAAGCTGTTTCGGCTGATTCACAACCTGGCGCGCAACGCGGCGCAGGCGATGGACGGCGGCGGGACCTTCAGCATCATCGTCGACACCGACGGGCCGGACCTGGTGATGATCTTCGCCGACACCGGGCGCGGGATTCCGGAGTCGATGCAGGGGCGGCTGTTCGAAGCGTTCGCCACCGCCGGCAAGCCGGACGGCACCGGGCTCGGCCTGGCGATCG
>DASREC010000289.1:0-10888 GCA_035652295.1 Polyangia bacterium | reverse complement strand
GCTACTACCGCGCGTGGTCGCGCGGCGAGCAGCGGCCGGCGCGCGACCTCGTGCCGCACCAGCCGTGCTCGGTCACCGATCTGATCGCGCGCCACCTCGACGTGCGCGGGCCGCGCACCACCATCATGACCGCGTGCTCCTCGTCGGCGACCGCCGTCGGCTACGCCGCCGATCGCATCCGCCTCGGCCACGCCGACGTGGCGCTCGCCGGCGGCGCCGAAGGTTTGTGCCGCCTCACGTTCGCCGGCTTCGCGTCACTGCGCGCCACCTCGACCGAGCCGTGCCGCCCGTTCGACGCCGAGCGCAAAGGGCTGAACCTCGGCGAAGGCGCCGGCATGCTGGTGCTCGAGGAGTACGAGCACGCGCGCGCGCGCGGCGCCGAGGTGCTGGCGATCTTCGCCGGCTACGGCGTCACCGCCGACGCGCACCACATGACCGCGCCGCACCCCGAGGGCGACGGCGCCGCCCGCGCCATGCGCGCCGCGCTCGCCGACGCCGGCCTCGACGCGTCGCAAGTCGGCTACGTCAACGCGCACGGCACCGCCACGCCGTACAACGACTCCGCCGAGACCGCCGCCATCAAGGCGGTGCTCGGCGCGCGCGCCCCGTCGGTGCCGGTGTCGAGCATCAAGTCGATGGTCGGCCACACGCTCGGCGCCGCCGGCGCGATCGAGGCCGTCGCGTCGGTGCTCACGCTCGCGCGCAACTTCATCCCGCCGACGGTCAACCTGCGCACGCCCGATCCGGCGTTCGGCCTCGACTACATCCCCGGCGCCGCGCGCGACGTCAAAGTCGACGTCGTGCTCTCCAACTCGTTCGCGTTCGGCGGCAACAACACCACGCTGGCGTTCAAACGTATTTAAAACTTTCGATGTGTCCGTTTACGGCTTGCGGTACCACGCGTCGGTCTTGAGCTCGTCGGGCAGCCGCGGATCGTTCTGATCGGCGATGCCGAGCGCCTGCGCGCGATCGAACCACTCGTCGCGCCGCGACTCGGGCGTCTTGGTGCCGCACCACGGGCAGTAGCGGATGCCGAGCACCGAGCGATCGTACAAATGGATCCCGAACTCGTCGAAGCGCGGGTTGTAGACGATGGCGACGTTCTGCCGATCCGAGTCCGCGCGATCGGCGAACCACACGCCGGTGTAGTACGCGAGGTGCACGCACGGATAGCGCGCGAGATCGATCCCGCGCGCGCGCACCTCTTCGCCTTGATACCAGTCGCCGCACGCGCGGCAGCCGTCGAGGTGGCCGACCCACGCGGCGTACTCGGGGCTCTGCAGCCGCGACGCGGGTCCGGGAAAACGAAACTGCGGATAGCCGGCTTTGAACTCGTCGCAGGTCATCGCCCTGCGACTTTATCACTACGGCATCGAGTGCTTTTGGAAGAACGCCCACATCGCGTCGGTCGCCGAGAGATAGGTCGTGGTGTAGCCGCCGGGGATGGGGAAGCCGCCGGGCCACGTGTGGCCGCCGCCGTCGATGGTGCACAGCGTGACCTCCGCGCCGCCGGTGCAGCCGCCGTACGTCGAGCAGTGCGAGTCCATCATGCGGAACGTCTCGACCGGCGTCTGCGTGCAGCCGTCGCGGATCGCCCAGTTGGCGTAGGTGTCCGGCACCGGCGGAAAGCCGAGCGCGGTGTCGCCGGCGTAGGGCACCAGCGGATCGGCGGTGCCGTGAAAGCCCATGATCGGCACCGGCCGCGTCGGCGTGCACGTCGGGATGCCGAGCACGCCGGCGACCGGCGCGGCGGCGGCGATGCGGTTCGACAGCTCGCACGCGAGGCGGTGCGACAGAAAGCCGCCGTTCGACATGCCGGTGGCGAACACGCGGCGGCGATCGACGCACAGCTTGCTCTCCGCGGTGTCGATGATGGCGCTCACGAAGCCGACGTCGTCGACCATGTTCATCGCCGCCTCGCCGCAGCACGCGCCGGCGTTCCAGCTCAGCGACGAGCCCGTGCCGTTCGGATAGATGACGACGAAGCCCTCGAGATCGGACTTGTCGTTCATCTTCGAGAGCAGCGCCTCCTGCATCGAGTTCGAGGTGTAGCCGTGGAAGTTGAGGATCAGCGCCGTGCGTTTGGTCGGATCGTAGGAGGCGGGCACGTGCACGTCCATCATGCGATCGAGGCCGCCGAAGTTGACGGTCCAGGTGGTGTCGAGCGGCTGCGCGCCGAGGCCCGAGCACGGCCCGTCGCCGGGGTTGGGCAGGCTGCCGTCGGGGTGCGGCAAATTGCCGTCGACCTGCGGCAGATTGCCGTCGACCTGCGGCAAATTGCCGCCGTCGCCGGGGCCGCCCTGCAGCGCCGTCGAGGACGAGCAGCCGTTAGCGGCGAGCGCTAGAGCGAGAAACGCGACGCTTGGGCGCATCCGACCCCTCCTTGCTCGAGGTCCGGCGAAACCCGTCGAGGTTGGCCTCGACGAGCGGGCGCAGGACCACCATCAGCTCCTTGGAACGCGGGCTCGACGTGAAGTGCAGCGCGGCGCCGAGGTACGACGCCATCAGCGCCGACGCCACCGTCTCGGGATCGAGCTTCGCCGCCACCAGCTTGCGCCGCTGCGCCTCGCGCGCGTCGGCGATCATCTGCTTGTAGACCTCGCCGAACAGCGCGTCGGTGGCGCCGCCGACCTCGCGGCTCATCAGCCCGGCGGCCAGCACCGCGCGGCTCAGCTCGCGGCTGGCGCCCGCCTGCTCGCCGAGCATCAGCACCGTGGCGCGCAGCGCGTCGACGGGCGAGCCGCCGCTCTCGAGCGCGCGCGCGCGGGCCCGCTCGGTGGCGCGCGTCTGGATCTTGACCAGCTCGATCACCACCGACGCCTTCGAGGCGAAGTGGACGAAGAAGGTCCCCTTGGCCACGCCGGCGCGGCGCGCGATCTCGTCGACGGTGGTCTCGTTGTAGCCGCGCTCGGTGAAGGCGGCGGCGGCGGCGGCGAACAGGCGCGCCCGCGTGTCGTCGGCGCGAAGCTGTCGGGCGGTTCTCGGTTCCCGGGTCATTTCGGTCGCTGACCGTAGGTCACTGACCGCCGGTCAGTCAAGGCGAAAAAACCGAATCGCCGAAAAAAAGAATCTGTGTAAAGTGCGCCGCCATGCAGCGACTGCACAGCGCGCTCGTCGTGATCTCGCTCACCGCCGGCTGCGGGTCTGTAGACGGTGGCGGCGGCCCCGGAAACCCGTACACCGGCGATCCCGCGGCGCCGGCGATCCGCTCGACGTTCGACAGCGACGTCGAGGGCTGGACGCTACAGGGCTTCAACACCGACAAGCCCGACTACGCCGTCGACGCCAAGCTGACCGCGCCGGCGCTGTTCGACGCGGCCGGCGGCGATCCGGGCGGCGCGTGCGAGCGGCACGAGACGTTCTACGGCTACACCGACTACTTCGCCGCGCCGGCGAAGTTCCTCGGCGACCGCGCGGCGTACCAGGGCGGAGGCTTGCGCTTCGAGCTGCGCCGCTCCGATCCGCCGAGCGCCTACGCCGCGCCGCTGATCATCCTGCAAGGCGGCGGCGCAGGCTTTCTCTACAGCGGCGGCCACGACGCCGCGGCGACGTGGAGCGCGTACACCGTGCCGCTCGACGCCGGCGCCGGCTGGACGCACCTCGACGGCACGACGCCGGCCACCGCCGACGAGCTGCACTTCGCGCTCGCCGAGCTCACGGCGATCTGGATCCGCGGCGAGTTCGTCAACGGCGTCGACGACGGCTGGCTCGACGACGTCACGCTCGCGCCGCGCTCACAGTAGATCGAAGAAGTGGTGCCAGCGGATCCCCGCCGGCGATCCCGACGACCACCACACCACCACCGCGCGCCCCTTGACGTGCTCGACCGGCACCAGCCCCCAGTAGCGCGAGTCGCTCGAGCGATCGCGGTTGTCGCCGAGCATGAACAGCTTGCCCGCGGGCACCGTGATCGCCGGCCACAACTTGCCGTCGCCGCCGTCGGTGAGCGTGGTGAAGCGCCGATCGCCGAGCCGCTCCTCGAACGCGCGGCAGTCCTCCTCGAACCACTTGCCGCTCGGCTCGTCGACGTCCCACGCGCGGCACGCGCCGCCGTTTTGATCGAGCGGCCGCCGCTCCACCGCCAGGCCGTTGACGTACACCGTCTGGCCGCGCACCTCGACCGTGTCGCCGCCGACGGCGACGATGCGCTTGATGAGCGGCGTATCGCTCGGGTCGTGCGGATTTTCGAACACCACGATCTCGCCGCGCCGGGGCGCGCGCAGCCGGTAGCTCAGCTTCTCGACGAAGATCCGATCGCCCACCTGCAGCGTCGGGATCATCGAGCCCGACGGGATCGAGTACGCCTCGACGACGAACGCCCGCAGGAGGAGCGCCACGAACACCGCTCCCGCCAGCGACCGCGCCTCGCGTTTGAGCTCGAGCTTCCGCTTCGCCACGCGTCACCTCCGTCGAGAATCAACGCCCGGGCCGCGAAGTTTATTGCGCGCTCGGAGAGCTACTGCACCAGGTGGAACATGCGCCCGTAGCGGATGCCGCGGAACGTCCCCGCCCCATCGGCCGGCTCGCCCTGCGACCACCAGATGATCATCGCCTTGCCCTTGATGTGATCGAAGGGCACCGTGCCCCAGTAGCGCGAGTCGTGCGAGTTGTCGCGGTTGTCGCCCATCACGAACACGTTCCCCGGCGGCACCGTCGACGGCGGGAACGTGTGCGTCATCTCGTTGCGGTTGTGGAACGTGGTGAACGTGTGCCCGTCGAGCGTCTCCAGCCAGCGCTCGCAGCGCACTTGATCCCAGACGTTGTCGCCCTCTTTGAAGTCCCAGTACGAGCAGTCGCCGTCGACGTGGTGGCGCTCGACCGGCTTGCCGTTGATGTAGACCACGTCGTCCTTCACCTCGACGGTGTCGCCCTCGATGGCGACGATGCGCTTGATGAAGTCCTTGTCCGGCTCTTTGGGATAGATGAAGACGATGACCTCGCCGCGACGCGGTTTGCGGTAGTCCATCCCGAACTTGATGTTGGTCCACGGGATGCGCACGCCGTAGATGAACTTGTTGACGAAGATGTGATCGCCGACCTCGAGCGTCGGGATCATCGAGCCCGAGGGGATCTTGAACGCCTCGACGACGAACGCGCGCAGGAACAGCGCGATCAGCACCGCGACCGCGATCGACTCCGAGTATTCGCGCAACGGACCTTTGCGCGCGAACGAGAGGTGATCGTCGAGCGCCTTGTCGAGCGCGTTGAGCGCCGGCTTGATGCGCTCGTCGTCGCGCTCGGCCACCGCCGACGACAGCTCCTCCGCCGCCGCGCGCACCGCGCCCGCCGCCTTCTCCGTCAGCCGGTGCGAATATTTTCGGATCCCGCGCCGCGCTTCACGCAACAAGAGGCGCGCCTCTTTGATCGCGCGCCCGCGGTTGCGCCAGGTTTTGTATCGATCGACGAGCGACATTCACTCCACCTTTAGCACGGCCAGGAACGCCTCCTGCGGGATCTCGACGTTCCCCACCTGCTTCATACGCTTCTTGCCCTCTTTCTGCTTCTCGAGCAGCTTGCGCTTGCGCGAGATGTCGCCGCCGTAACACTTGGCGGTCACGTTCTTGCGCAGCGCCTTCACCGTCGTGCGCGCGATGACCTTGGTGCCGATTGCCGCCTGGATCGCGACCTCGAACATCTGCGGCGGGATCAGTTCCTTCATCTTGACGCACAGATCGTGGCCGCGGTTGTACGAGCGCTCGCGGTGGCTGATGATCGACAGCGCGTCGACGCGCTCGCCGTTCACCAGCAGATCGAGGCGCACCAGATCGCTCTCGCGATATTCTTTGATCTCGTAATCGAGCGACGCGTAGCCGCGCGAGATGGTCTTCATCTTGTCGTAGAAGCCGAACACCACCTCGGCGAGCGGCAGGTCGTAGTGCACCATCACGCGGTTGTCGCCGGCGTAGTCGATGCCGGTCTGCGAGCCGCGCCGCTCCTGGCACAGCGTGATGATGTTGCCGACGTACTCCTGCGGCGTGTGGATCGTCGCCGCGATGATCGGCTCCTCGATGTGATCGATCCGCCCCGCGTCGGGCAGCGCCGCGGGATTGTCGATCTCCTTGGTCACGCCGTCGGTGGTCTTGACGCGGTAGCGCACCGTCGGCGCGGTGACGATCAGATCGAGCGAGTACTCGCGCTCGAGCCGCTCCTGCACGATCTCCATGTGCAGGAGGCCGAGGAACCCGCAGCGGAAGCCGAAGCCGAGCGCGAGCGACGTCTCGAAGTCGTAGGTGAACGACGAGTCGTTGAGCGCCAATTTTTCGAGCGCGTCGCGCAGATCGCCGTAGCGCGCCGAGTCGGTCGGGAAGATGCCGGCGAACACCATCGGCTTGGTGTTCTTGAAGCCGGGCAGCGCGGGCGCGGGACGCTCGGCCTCGGTGATGGTGTCGCCGATGCGCGTGTCGGCCACCTGCTTGATGTTGGCGATCACGAAGCCGACCTCGCCGACCGACAGCTCCTCGAGCTCGACGGCGTGCGGCGTGAACGCGCCGACCGACAGCACCTCGAAATCTTTTTGCGTCGCCAACAGGCGGATCTTGAGGCCCTTGCGCAGCGTCCCCTGCTTCACGCGCACGAGCGTGATGACGCCTTTGTACGTGTCGTACCAACTGTCGAAGATCAGCGCCTGCAGCGCCGCGTCGCGATCGCCCTCGGGCGGCGGGATGCGCTTGACCACCGCCTCGAGAATTTCGTGGATGCCGACGCCGGTCTTGGCCGACGCCAGCAGCGCGTCGGAGGCGTCGAGGCCGATCACGTCCTCGATCTGCTTCTTGGTCGCCTCGACGTCCGCCGACGGCAGATCGATCTTGTTGAGCACCGGCACGATCTCGAGGTTGTTGTCGAGCGCGAGATAGACGTTGGCCAGCGTCTGCGCCTCGACGCCCTGCGCCGCGTCGACGACCAGCAGCGCGCCTTCGCACGCGCCGAGCGCGCGCGAGACCTCGTAGCCGAAGTCGACGTGCCCGGGCGTGTCGATCAAGTTGATGATGTAGTCGTCGCCGGCGTCGGAGCGGTACGGCAGCCGCACCGACTGCGCCTTGATGGTGATGCCGCGCTCGCGCTCGAGCTCCATCTTGTCGAGGAACTGGTCGACGCGCTCGCGCTCGGTGAGCGCGCCGGTGGCGTCGAGGATGCGATCGGCGAGCGTCGATTTTCCGTGATCGATGTGCGCGATGATCGAGAAATTGCGGATGCGACGGGAATCGACCGGCATGGGGGACGCGGGAATATAGACTACTTGAGATCGAAGAGCGACTGTTGACCCGGCAGGTGCTCTTTGTACTTGTCGAGCACCATCTCGATGCCCTGGCGGATGTACTCAGCGACGGGAACCTTGGTCTTGCGATTGAGCTCTTTCAGCTTCTCGTCCTGCTCCGGCGTGATGTACACGGTCGTCGAGATCTTCTTACGACTCATCATCACAAAGCATATATGGCGATATACGTATCGTCAAACCACCGCGCCGCGCCGTTTCAGCGGAAGCATCATCGGACGCGGCGACGGCGCCTCGGAGGTCTCGCCGTGCAACAACTCCATCGGCAGAAAGCCGCGCCGCTCATAAAAGTCGACGGCGTTCGCCTTCGCGTCGACGAGGATTCCGACGCAACCAACCTCGCGGGCCATGCGCGTGGCCAGCGCCACCACGTAAGCGAGCAGCTCGGTGCCCACGCCTCGGCCGCGCGCCGATTGATCGGTCGCCAACCGAGACAGCCGGAGCACCGGCGCCGGGTACGCCGGAAATCGCTTGCGCAGCGGCGGCGGAAGGCGATCGATCTCCACGTGCGCGGCGGAGACCGTCGCGTAGCCGAGGACCCGCGACTGCTCCACCGCCACGTAGGTCACGCCCAAGTTGTGCTTGAATTGATTCTGTCCGGCGTAGCGGCGGAAATACTCGTCCAGCGAAAGCTCGCCCGATGAAAATCCGGAGCGATCGTCGCTCGGCAGGAGCGGCCGAATCTCCATCTATTTGGGGAGGTATTTCTTGGCGCGCTTCATCAGGTCGCGCAGCGCCTTGGTAGGCTTCGGCGGATTCTCGATGGCGTCGATCAACCGCTCGCCCGACTCACGCGTGAGCACGATCCGCGTCGGGATGATGTACTGCTCCGGGATCTCCTCGACCGCGCTCAGATACTGGCTGAGCGCCTGCTCGATCACGTGTCCCTTCTTGACGCCGCGCTTGCGGACGTACCGCTCCAGCCGCTCCTTGGTGGTGTCGGAGACGAACGCGGAGATCTGGGTTTCCCGCGCTTCTTTGGTCATGTAGTTAATTCTACACAACTGTAGAAACGGGTCAAGCACGGGAAGGGTTGCGCGCATGGTCGGGCGGCGATAATCTTCGCGGACCATGACCAAAACGATCGCCGTCTTCGCTTGCTTGGGGTTGGCCGCCTGCGCGGGAGAAGAGAAGAAGACCGAGAGCGGCGCCACCGAGGCGCAGAAGGACTCGAGCGGCGGCGCCGCCGCCCCGACCGCCGCCGGCGTCGATCACCGCAGCTGCGACCCGTCGGGCAAGAAGGTCGTCGAGATCGACGTCAACGGCGACGGCAAGCCCGACGTCTGGAAGTACTACGTGAGCGCCATCGACAACGGCGCCAAGGTCGACGTGCTGAGCTGCAAGGAGGTCGACCTCAACTTCGACGGGCACAAGGACATCTGGGTCTACTACGACAACTCGGGCAACATCACGCTCGAGGAGTTCGATCTCGACTTCGACGGCAAGGTCGATCTGTGGACCATCCGCCAGAACGGCAAGATCATCCGCGAGGAGCTCGACACCAACTTCGACACCAAGCCCGACATCTGGAAGTACTTCGAGGGCGAGAAGCTGGTGCGCATCGAGCGCTCGTCGAAGAAGAACGGGCGCGTCGACGTCTGGGAGTATTACGAGGGCGGCAAGCTCGATCGCATCGGCTACGACGATACCGGCTCGGGGCAGGTCAACCGCTGGGACCGCGCGCCCGAGGACTCGACGCAGCAGGCGCCGACCAGCGACGCGAGCGGCGCGCCGAACGCGCCCAAGGCCGCGCAGCCGACGGTGACGCCCGAGTCGGGCCAGGCCGCCGCGCCCGCCGCGCCCGCGCCCGCGCCGAAAGCGCCCGCTCCGAAGAAGTAGCCTAGCGGAAGATCCACTTCATCAGCTTGAGCGTCTGCTGATACAGCTTGTCCGAGTACGGGTACCACCACAGCTCGCGCTTGAGCGCCAGCCGATCGTAGTTCACGTGCCGCGTCTGGCAGAGATCCTTGAGCCCCGAATCGGAGTGCGTGCGCCCGATGCCCGACTGCTTGACGCCGCCCCACGGCGTCTCGGGCGCGCCGTAGGTGATGAGCACGTCGTTGACCATCACCGTGCCCGCCTCGATCCGCTCGGCTAGACGCCGTCCTTTTTGCTTGTCGTCGGTGAACACGTAGGCGGCGAGGCCGAGCTGCGAGTCGTTAGCCAGCGCCACCGCCTCCTCCTCGTCGCGCACCTTCATGATCGGCATGACCGGCCCGAAGATCTCCTTGCGCATGACGTCCATGTCCTGCCGGCACTCGGAGATCACCGTCGGCTGAAACTGCAACCCTTGCCCTCGCCGCTGCCCGCCCGCGCGCAGGCGGGCGCCGGCGTCGAGCGCGCTCTTGATGCGCTCCTCGACGATCTCGACCTGGCGATCCCAGGTCATCGCGCCGGTATCGAGCGTCTCGGCCTGCGAGGGATCGCCCTGCCGCAATTTGCCGGTGAGCGCGACGATCTTCTCCACCAGCTCGTCGTGCACCGCCTGGTGCGCGTACACGCGCTCGACGGAGACGCACACCTGGCCCTGGTTGGCGAACGCGCCCCAGACGAGCGCGCGCGCGGTGCGATCGACGTCGGCGTCGGCGCACACGATCGCCGGCGCCTTGCCGCCGAGCTCGAGCGTGCACGGGATCAGCCGCTCGCCGCACGCGGCGGCGACCTTCTTTCCCGTCGTGGTGGAGCCGGTGAAGATGCAGTAGTCGATGCCCGCGTCGATCAGCGCCGCGCCGGCGGGCCCGCGTCCGGTGACCACTTGAAACAGATCGGGCGGCAGCCCGGCGGCGTCGTACAGCTCTTTTGCTTTCAGCGCGATCAGCGGCGTGACGTCCGAAGGTTTGACGACGACGCCGTTGCCGGCGAGGAGCGCCATCACCGCCTCGCCGACGGGAATCGAGAACGGGAAGTTCCACGGCGCGATGATGCCGACCACGCCGCGCGGCACGTAGTGAACGTAGCTGCCGCGATTTTTGAGCAGGTGCAGCGGGATCGTCTCGGGCGCGAGGATCTTCGGCGCGCGCTTGATGAAGTACGTCGCCAGATCGGCGATCAGCATCACCTCCATCGACAGCGCCTCGGCGCGCGTCTTTCCGCCTTCGCGCGCGATCAGCTCGCACAGCTCCGGCGCGCGCCGCACCACTTGATCGCGAAAGCGCCCGACGCGCGTGCAGCGCTCCTTCACCGGCAGCGCGCCCCACGAGCGCTGCGCCTCGCGCGCGCGCGCCACCGCCTGCTTCACCTCGGCCGCGCTCTGATCCGGCACGTCGCCGAGCACCTCACCCGTCGCCGGATTGCGCGACACGATGCGGTCCTTGCGCTCGATGTCCTCTCGCTGAAGTGCGCCCATGCGTCAGTTATCAGCCTCGCTCCTCAAACTGACAACCGATTTTTTCGCCGCCTCGGGTCGCGCGGGTAGCGAGCGCTTCGTCGACGGGAAATCGTGGCGCGGGCGCTGCACCAACTTTGCGCGCAGAGGAGGTCCGGACATGCGATACGCCCGTCATCTCGTCCCGCTCGCGTGTGTCTTCGGGCTCGCCGGCGCGGCCGACGCCCGCCCGCAAGACGAAGAAGAGGAACAGCAGCAGCCGCAAAACCAGAACCAGGAAGCGCCGCCGA
>DASREC010000288.1:0-18841 GCA_035652295.1 Polyangia bacterium | reverse complement strand
AGTCGCGCGGCGTGGCGACCTTCGACGAGGTATCGGCGGAGACCACGGTGCCGGTCTGCGTCGAGTCGGGTTTCGTCAGGTGGCGCTCCTCGACGATCACGGTGGTCTCGGTCTCGGCCAATTCGGCCGACCACGCGATGTCGAGCGGCAGCAACTCGCCCTGGCGCACCACCACCTTGCGGCGCAGCGGCTTGACGCCCGAGTAGCTGACCTCGACGGTGTACGCGCCGGGCGGCAGCTGCACGATCTCGTAGCGCCCGTTCTCGTCGGTGGACACGGCGCGCGGCCCGCCGATCAGCGCCGGCCCCGACGCGGTCACGGTCGCGCCCGGCACCGGCGCCGACGTCTGCTGCTCCATGACCGTGCCGCCGATGCGCCCGTTGGTCTCGCCGACGGCGTGCGCGGCGCGCGGCGCGGCGGCCAGCGCAGCGACGAGGAGGAGCTTCGCGAGCTTGTGGGTCGTCGTCATGATGGGCTCTCTCACTGCGCGACCTGCAGGCAGTAGACGAAGGTGTTGGTGTCGGGATCGAGCGTCGCCGGATCGATCGCGGCGGGGTCACTCGGCGGCGCGGTCGGATCGGCCGGCGTGAACGTGCGCACCTTGCAGATCGGCGAGTAGCCCGCCTGGCCGCGCGTCGCGTCCATGCTGTCGACGCCGTCGATCACGTCGAAGCCGAGCCCCACGCACGGCGCCGCCGCGCCTGCCGGCGCCGTCGGATCGCACATCGTGTTGGGCGCGTACAGCGTCGCCGCGCGCGCCAGCGTCACCTTGGTGTCGGGCGCGCCCATCATCCCCGGCACCGTCTGCATCGCGGTCGGCACGTAGCCGCCCTCGAGATACGCGACGAGAAAATGATTGAACCAGCCGAAGCGCTGCGGCCCGAGCGCGGTCTCGCGATCGAGCGAGCCGTCGGGGTTGAGCACGTTGGCCGACGGATCGATCACCGCCATCGCGAGATATTTCCCGTCGGGCACGCCGACCGGGTTGCGCGCGCCCGTGGCGATCGGCGCCTTGGTCACGGTGACGGCGGCGTTCGCCATCAGGCCCTCGGCGCTGTGCACGGTCTGGCAGCCCTCGCCGGCGGAGACGGCCGGCGACTCGGCGTAGATCGGCGCGTAGCCGCTGTCGCTCGGCAGCGACGGCGCGTCCTTCGAGAGCTGCTTCTCCTGAAAGACGTTGCCCTGGCGATCGAAGCGCACGAAGTCGCGGTGGACGTCGAACACGTAATTCGGCGACGGCGGAACGCACTTCGCGCTGTCGTGCGCGTCGTCGCCATCGAACAGGTAGACCGCCGCGCGATCGGCGATCGCCGGCGTGGCCTCGACGGTCTCGCTGCGCAGCAGCAGCGGGTCCATCACGCCGGCCGAGACCGGGAACGAGTAGTAGGCGATCGGCGCGCCGCCGGCGACGGTGGCGGGGATCGGCGAGATGTTGCCGAACGCGCCCGCCGGATCGTAGCCCGCGCCCTGGTACGCCGCGGGAAAGTCGTGCGGATCGATCGGCCCGGCGTAGAAGTCGCCGTCGAGGTTCGGGTACGGCGTGCAGGCCCCGCCGAGGCTCGCGAGCGCCAGCAGGGGGACGAGTGGTCGCAAGCTACTCATGGCCTGATCTCCCGCAGCCGGTTGAAATGGCATTGTCTAGATCGAGTTGCTAGACAATGTCAAGATAAGCGGACGCGGAAAACCCACCGGAGGCGGTGCGCGCGCGGCCCGGCTACTTCGCGCGGGGACGCAGCCGCTTGCGCAGCACGGCGTCGACGAACAGGCGCGAGACCGAGTGGGCCACGCGATCGGGCTGGCGCTCGCGCAGGCGATCGGCCAGCCGGCCGCTCAGCCACAGCGCCGCCAATCCGTGCACGATCGACCACGCCGAGATGGTCGCCAGCTCGAGCTCGAGGCCTTCGAGGAATCCCTCGCGCGCGCAGCGGTGCATGGTCGAGAACAGGACGCCGTACGCCGCCTCGCGCGCCACCACCAGGCCGGTGTCGTGATCGTCCACCGCCTGCGGCCGGAACATGACGCTGAACTGCTCGGGGTTCTCGACGGCGAAGCGCACGTACGCCGCGCCCAGCGCCTCGAGCGCCGCCGCGCCGTCGCGCGCGCCCGACGCCGACGCCGCCTGAAGCACCGTGCGCGCCAGCCGCTCGAACCCCTGCGCCGCGAACGCGGTCAGCATCCCCGCCTTGTTCTTGAAGTGGTGCGCCGGCGCGCCGTGCGACACGCCGGCGTGGCGCGCCACCTCGCGCAGCGACAGGAAGCCGAGCCCGTGCTCGCGGATGATGGCCGCCACCGCCGCGAGCAGCTGCTCGCGCAGATCGCCGTGGTGGTAGCGCTTCTTGGCCGCCATCGCGCGCCTACGTTCCGACACCAGCGACGGGCGCGCAAGCCTTTCGTCGGTACGCGATCTTGACAATGTCTAGTTATACGCGCTAGACATTGACTAGCGATGGGGAGATTTCCGGTGACTTCGCCCGAGCAGCGCTTCTGGGGCAAGGTGGAGCGCGGGCCGCGCTGCTGGCTGTGGACGGCGCGCGTCGATCGCGACGGCTACGGCGCGTTCAGCGTCTCGCGCTCGACCATCGTGCGCGCGCACCGGCTGAGCTGGGAGCTGCACCGCGGCGAGGTGCCGCCCACCGCGTGCGTGCTGCACCTGTGCGGCGAGCGCCGCTGCGTGAACCCCGAGCACCTCTACCTCGGCTCGGCGCACGACTGCGATCGCAGCCCGCGCCCGTCGCCGCCGCCGCCGCGCGCGCGCCGGGTGCGCCGCCGGGTGCCGCGCGGCGACAGCCACTGGACGCACCGCCAGGCCGGCAAGATCCGCCGCGGCGCGCGCTCGCACCTGTCCAAGCTGACCGCCGACCAGGTGCGCGAGATCCGCGCCCTGCACGCGCGCAACCTCCCGATCAAGGATCTGGCCGCGCGCTACGGCGTGATCCCGGAGAGCATCTCCAACATCGTCCGCCACCGCACCTGGCGCGACGTCGGGCCGGCGCCCGCGCCGCTCGACTCAGCCGCGGCGGCGCTCGGTGTGCAGGAGCGCGGCTAGCGCGCGGCCGGTGTGCGAGGCGCGCTCGCGCGCGACCTCGTCGGGCGTGCCGGCGGCGACCAACGTCCCGCCGGCGGCGCCGCCCTCGGGGCCGAGATCGATCAGCCAGTCGGCGCGGCGCATGAAGTCGAGGTTGTGCTCGATGGCGATCACCGTGTGGCCGGCGTCGACCAGGCGGCCGAGCGCGCCCAGCAGCAGCTCGACGTCGAGGCCGTGCAGGCCGGTCGTCGGCTCGTCGAGCAGGAACAGCGTCGGGCCGCCGCCGGCGTGCAGGTGCGCGGCGAGCTTGAGGCGCTGCGACTCGCCGCCCGAGAGCGTGGCGGTCGATTGGCCGAGCGCGAGGTAGCCGAGGCCGACCTCGGCGAACGGGCGCAGCCGCGCGCACAGCTTCTCGTCGTCGGCGAAGCGCTCGAGCGCCTCGTCGACCGTCAGCGCCAAACAGTCGAGGATCGTCGATCCGCGCCACTTTACGCCGAGCACCTGCTCTTTGAAGCGGCGGCCGTTGCACTGATCGCACTCGACCGTGACGTCGGCGAGGAAGTGCATCTCCAGCGTCACGGTGCCCTGGCCGAGGCAGCCTTCGCAGCGGCCGCCGGCGACGTTGAACGAGAACGCGCCGGCCTTGAGCCCGAGCCGCTCGGCCTCGGCGGTGCGCGCGAAGCGCTGGCGCAATTCGTCCATCGCCTTCAGGTACGTCGCCGGGTTGGAGCGCGACGAGCGGCCGAGCGGCGACTGATCGACCAGCACCACGTCGTCGAAGCCGTCGAGGCCGCTCACGCCGTCGCACGCGCCGACGAAGTCGACCGGCTTGCCGCGCGCGCGCAGCGCCTGCGCGTAGAGCACGTCGACGACCAGCGTCGACTTGCCGGAGCCCGACACGCCGGTGACGCAGCTGAAGCGCCCGACGGGAAACTCGACGTCGACGCCGCGCAGGTTGTGCGCCCGCGCGCCGGCGATCGCGATCTTCGACGGCGCCGGCTCGCGCAAGGTCTCGCGCGGCGATGGGCGCGCGCGCTCGCGCAGGAACGCGCCGGTGCGCGAGCGGCGATCGCGCAGCAGCTCGGCGTAGGTTCCGGCGAACACCACCTCGCCGCCGCGCGCGCCGGCGCCGGGGCCGAGATCGATCACCCAGTCGGCCTCGCGCATGATCTCGGGATCGTGCTCGACTACGACGGCGGTGTTGCCGCGCTCGGTGAGCTTGCGCAGCACGCGCACCAGCCGATACGAGTCGCGCGGGTGCAAGCCCACCGACGGCTCGTCGAGGACGTAGAGCGTGCCGGTGAGCCGCGCGCCCAGCGCCGACGCCAGCGCGATGCGCTGCGCTTCGCCGCCCGAGAGCGTGCGCGCCTGCCGGCCGAGCGACAGGTAGCCGAGGCCGACCTCGTCGAGATACGCCAGGCGCGAATCGATCTCGACCAGCAGCGGCGCGGCGGTGGCGCGCGCCTGCTTGGGTAGCGACGCGCGCACGCCGTCGACGAACGGGCGCAGCTCGGAGACGGCCATCGCCTCCAGCTCGGCGATCGATTTGCCGTCGAGCAGGACGGCGCGGGCCTCGGCGCGCAGGCGCGAGCCGCCGCACGCGGTGCACGGATCGTAGCCGCGGTAGCGCGCCAGCATCACGCGCACGTGCATCTTGTACTTCTTCGACTCGAGGTAGCGGAAGAAGCCGCGCACGCCGTACCACTGCCCGCGCTTCCAGCCGCCGGGCTTGTAGCCGGGATCGCCGTCGAGCACCCACGCGCGCTCGTCGTCGTCGAGCTCGCGCCACGGCACGTCGAGGCGCGTGCGCCGGTGCTTGCGCGCGAGCTTGACCAGGTCGTCCTGGCACTCGGCGTTCGACGGCGTGGTGAACGGCTGGATCGCGCCCTCGGCGAGCGTCTTGCGCCCGTCGGGGATCACCTTGTCGAGATCGACGCCGATGACGCGGCCGAAGCCCTGGCACGTCTCGCACGCGCCGAGCGGCGAGTTGAAGGAGAACAGCGCGGGCGACGGCGCTTTCAGCACGCGGCCGCACGTCGAGCACGAGTAGCCTTCGTCGAAGCGCAGCGGCTCGGCGCGGCCCTCGACGTGGACTTCGGCGCGGCCCTCGGCGAGCGCGAAGGTCTCGACCAGCGCGTCGGCGAGGCGCGTCGGCTCGGCTTTCAAACGATCGACCAGCAGCGGCAAGACGCGCAGGGCGCGCAGCCGCTCCGGATCGGCGTCGCTCAATTCGACGACTTCACCGTCGAGGAGCAGGCGGCGATAGCCGTCGCGCGATAGTTCGGCGACGCGCGTCGCCACGTCGCCGCCGTGCAGCGCGGCGGGCGCGACCACCTGCACGCGCGCCTCGCCGGCGATCTTGATCACCGCCGCGGCCGCCGCCGTCGCCGTGTCGCGCGCCACCACGCCGCCGCAGTCGGGGCAGTGCACCACGCCCGCGCGCGCGTACAGCAGGCGCAGATAGTCCGAGATCTCGGTGACCGTGCCGACGGTGGAGCGGGCGTTGCGCACGCTGTTGCGCTGCTCGATGGCGATCGCCGGCGGCACGCCCGTCACCGAATCGACGTCGGGCCGCTGCATCCTTTCGAGGAACTGCCGCGCGTAGGTCGACATCGACTCGACGTAGCGCCGCTGCCCCTCGGCGTAGAGCGTGTCGAACGCCAGCGACGATTTGCCCGAGCCGGAGACGCCGGAGACGACGGTGAGCGCGGCGCGCGGGATCACGCAGCGCACGTTCTTCAGGTTGTGCGTGCGCGCGCCCTCGAGAACGATGCCGTCGGTGGCGTCCTGCTTCATGCCTCGCCGATGCCGTGCGGCGCGTCGGGCTGGAACACCGCGCGCGCCAGCTCGAGCTGCTTGAGCGCCAGGCACACGATCGTCCCCGGCTTGGCCAGCACCGGCTCCTTGAGGAACAGGTGGTAGTTCTTGACGCCCTTCTCCTCGGGCGGCGTGCCTTCGGCTTTTCTCGACGGCGTGCCGGTCACCAGGCGGATCTTCTCGTTCGGGTGCAGCACGAAGCCGGGGTCGAGCGTGCCGAGCGGGCGCGGGCGATCGTGCGGGCCGCGCGCGACGGTGATGGCGCAGCCGTGCGCGTTGATCGGGCCCGGGCCGGTGTTCTCGAGCAGCACGAACTCTTCGTTGAGGTGCTCGGAGTTCTTCGGGCGGTGCAGCGTGCGGATCACCAGTGACATGGCCTCTCCTAGCGCAAGGTGAGATACGGCTCGTCTGCTGCAATCACTTCGCCGATGATTTTGGCCTGCGGCAATTTGCCGCATAGCTCGCGGGCCGCGGCGGCGTCGACGGCGGCGAGCAGCCCGCCCGACGTCTGCGGATCGTGGACCAGCTCGTCCCAGAATTTTTCCGCCGGCCGCTCCCAGCGCAGGCGCGCGGCGGCGCCGGCGCGATTCGGTTTGGTCGAGCCGGTGGTCACGCTCTTTTCGACCATCTCGCGCGCGTGCGGATAGAGCGGCAGCTCGTCGAGGAAGAAGCGGATCGCCGCGCGCGAGCCGACCGCCATGTGCTGCGCGTGGCCGACCAGCCCGAAGCCGGTGACGTCGGTGCACGCGTGCACGCGCTCGCCCAATTCCACCAGCGCGTCGCGCGCCGCGCGGTTCAGCACCGCCAGGTTCTCCAGGATCGGCCGCGCGCGCGCCTCGTCGATCGCCTGCTTGCGCAGACCATTGATGATCAGCCCGGTGCCGAGCGGCTTGGTCAGCACCAGCGCGTCGCCCGGCCGCGCGCCGACGTTGCGCCACACGCGCCGCGGATCGACCACGCCGGTCACCGACAGGCCGTAGAGCAGCTCGTCGCCGCGCACCGTGTGGCCGCCGATCACCGCCGCGCCCGCCTCGGTCACCTTCGACTGCCCGCCGGCGAGGATCTCGCGGGCCACGTCGGGCTCGAGCGCCTTGGGAAACAGGCACAGCGCGATCGCCGCTTTCGGCACGCCGCCCATCGCGTACACGTCGGAGAGCGAGTTGGCTGCGGCAATTTGCCCGAACAAAAACGGATCGTCGAGCACCGGCGTGATGAAATCGGCCGTGCACACGATCGCCGTGTCCTCCGACAACCGGTACACGCCGGCGTCGTCGGAGGTCTCGGTGCCGACCATCACCTGTGGATCGGTGAGCGACGGCAGTCCGGCCATGATCACGCGTAGGTCTCCCGGACCTACTTTCGCCGCTCAACCACCCGACGAGGCGAAGCGCGTGATCCGGCGCGGATCGTCTATGACGAAATCGGCCATCTCGACGGCGTAAGCTAGCACATGGTAAGAGCGGACGCGGAGGAACCATGCCCAAGCTGACCATCGAGCAGACGCACGGCTTGCCGCTCGACGAGGTGAAGAAGCGGTTGCAGGCGCTGGCCGATCGGCTGTCGGCCAAGTACGGCATCGACGCGCGGTGGATTTCGGATCGCGAGGCCGCGGTGAAGCGCACGGGCGTGACGGGGAAGATCTCGTGCAGCGAGACGAAGGTGACGGTGGTGCTCGACTTGAGCTTCGTGCTGTCGCCGCTGGCGGGGAAGGTGGAGAGCCGCGTGAAGCAGGAGCTGGCGCAGGCGCTCGCCGGAGCAACAACTTGATCGACCGCCTGAGGCGAGCGCGCTACTTGTTCTCGAGGACCTCGCCGGCGCGCTCTTCACGCTCGCCGCGCGCTTCTTTGCGCTCGCCGCGGCGCTCGTTGCGCTCGCCGCGCGCTTCCTGCCGCTCACCGCGCGCCTCCTGACGGTCGCCGCGCGCTTCCTGCCGCTCGCCGCGCGCCTCCTGCCGCTCGCCCTTGCGCTCGAGCCGCTCGCCGGCGACGGGGTGGCCTTCGGCCTCGAGCCGCTGACCGCGCGCTTCGTTGCGCTCGCCGCGCGCTTCGTTGCGCTCGCCGCGCATCTCCTTGCGCTCGCCGCGGCGCTCGTTGCGCTCGCCGCGCGCTTCCTGCCGGCCGCCCTTGGCCTCTTGCCGCGCACCGCGCATCTCGCGCCGCGCGCCCTGGCGCTCGAGCCCCGCGCCTTCCGCGTGCGCGCTGCCGCCGATCGCCAACGTGCCCAGCACCAGAAGTCCCGTCGCCAGCCTCTTGATGGTCATCGCCGCCTCCTGCCGACTGAGACGAGGTCCGGGCGAAATTTGTTCTACGCGCCGGATTCCGCTTTGATCCACGCGCAGAAGCGGGCGATTCCCTCCTCGACGGGGATCTTGGGCGCGTAGCCGAGCTCGCGCGCGGCGCGTTCGACCGACGCGCACGTGATGGGCACGTCGCCCGGCTGCTCGGCGGTCTTCTCGACGAGCGCGCGCCGCCCGAGGTGCTGCTCGAGCAACTCGACGAGCCGCGCCAGCGTGGTGGTGCGCGAGCCGCCCAAATTGTAGACGCGGTGGCGCCCGCCCTCGGTGACGTCGATGGCCGCGACCACGCCGTCGATGATGTCGTCGATGAACGTGTAGTCGCGCGCGGTCGAGCCGTCGCCGAACAGCGGTAGCGGTTTGCCGTCGAGGATCAGGCGCGCGAATTTGTGGATCGCCATCTCCGGACGCTGGCGCGGGCCGTAGACGGTGAAGAAGCGCAGCGCGGTGGTGGCGATGCCCCAGAGCTCGGACCAGTTGGCGCAGAACAGCTCGCCGGCGCGCTTGGTGGCGGCGTAGGGCGACGCGGGGCGATCGGCGGCGTCGTCTTCGCGGAACGGAACTTCCGAGCGCGCGCCGTACACCGACGACGACGACGCGAACACCAAGCGCGCGACGCCGGCCGCGCGGCACGCCTCCAGCACGTTGAGCGTGCCCTCGACGTTGACGCGCTGGTAGCGCTTCGGCTGCGCGATCGACGGCCGCACGCCCGCGAGCGCCGCCAGGTGCACCACCACGTCGAAGCGTCCCTGCGCCAGCGTTCCGTCGACGAGCGGCGCGTCGAGCAGATCGCCGTGCACGAACTCGAAGCGGCGGTGCGAGCCGATGGTCTCGAGGTTGCGCGCGTGCAGCTCGGCGGGATACAGCGTCTCGTCGAACGAGTCGAGGCCGACCACCTCGTGCCCGCCGTCGAGCAGCCGCGCGCCGAGGTGCGAGCCGATGAACCCCGCGACGCCGGTGACCAGGACGCGCATCGGCCTCGACGGTATCAGCGCGCCGCCACGCGCGCCAGCAGCCGCGCGATGGTCTTGCGCACGTTCTCGGTGACCGGCGCGAGGCGATCGGCCTGCATCAGCGCCGCGAGCGCCGCCGCGCCGTCTTCGCGTTTGTGGAGCTCGAGCAGCGCGTCGCGCAGCCGCGCCTGGAGCGCGCCGTCGACGTGCGCGCCGATGACGACGCCGTCGGGCGGGATCGAGTCGGTCACGTCGAGCACGCGCAGCCGCCAGCTCGCCGCCGGGTAGACGCGCGCGGCGTCGGCGAGCGCGCGCTCGCGATCGAGCACGCCGTCGGGCGCGGCCGCCTCGGTGACGAAGCACGCGCACACGTCGGCGCGCCCGTCGGCGACGGCGGCGCACGCGGCGGTGGCCGAGCCGAAGAACGTCTCGTCGGTGAAGTCGCGCGCCGCGTCGAGGCCGAGCCCCACGAGGTGCAGATAGGGAAACAGGTAGCCGGCGGCCGAGCTGCGATCGCTCCACGCCGCGCGCACGCCGCGCAGCGCGCGCGCGTTCAGGTACTCGGCGTCGGCGCGCGTGAGCAGCGCGCTGCGGTAGGTGACCGCGCCTGAGCGCTCGCTCACCGCCGCCAGCACCGCGCCGCTCGGCGTGAGGCGCGCGTGCACCAGCGGCGGCAGCCAGCCGAGATCGACGCCGCCGACGACCATGCCTTGCAGCAGATGATCGTAGTCGTCGGTCATCACCACGCGAGCCGGCCGCCCGAGCCGGCCCGCCAGCAGCTCCGCGAACCGCCGCGCGCTCTCGACGAGCTGGGGAGTGCCGTGCCCGCGGCTGACGCCGAATCGGAGCATCGTCGCTATGGTGCCACGGCCGAGGGAGTGCGCACCAGCATCAGGTACTCGACGTTTCCCGCCGGGCCGGTGATCGGCGACTCGACCACGCCCTCGACCGCGCAGCCGAGCGCGCGCGCCGCGGCCGCGCATTTCTCGACGGCGGCGAGGCGCAGCGCCGGATCGCGCACCACGCCGCCCTTGCCGACCTCGCCCTTGCCGACTTCGAACTGCGGCTTGACCAGCGCCACGATCGGCCGCGCGCCCGGCCCGGCCGCCGCCACCAGCGACGGCAGCACCAGCGTCAGCGAGATGAACGACACGTCGCACGTCACCACGTCCGGGCGAAACGGCAGCGACGCCGGGTCGAGCGCGCGCGCGTTCACCCGCTCGAGCGACGTCACGCGCGGATCCTGCTGCAGCTTCCACGCGAGCTGGCCGTAGCCGACGTCGACCGCGCACACCGCGATCGCGCCGCGCTGGAGCAGGCAGTCGGTGAACCCGCCCGTCGACGCGCCGACGTCGAGCGCGCGCAGCCCGCGCACGTCGAGCGCGAAATGATCGAGCGCCTTTTCCAACTTCAAGCCGCCGCGCGAGACGTAGCGCAGCGCCTCGCCCTTGAGCCGCACCGGCGCGTCCGCGTCCACGAGCTGCCCCGGCTTCTCGACGGCGTGCTCGCCGATCACCACCTGCCCGGCGAGGATCAGCGCCTGCGCGCGCGTGCGGCTGTCGGCCAGTCCGGCGTCGACCACCCGTTTGTCCGCACGCTCGCGTTTGCTGCTCACCTTGACGACCGCTCCTCGATTTTCTATAGATGCGTGCGGAGGTATCACTTGGCCGAGTGGTGGGACAACTTCTACGCGATCGTCTCCAAGGGTGACAACATCCCGATCGTCGCCATGCTGTTCATCGTCGCCTTCTTCCTCGGCTGGGGCCTGCGCGAAGCGCGCCGCAACGACAAGCTCATCAAGCAGGGCAAGCGCGACCAGATCCTGAAAGACATGCAGCGCTAGCTCGCGCGCCTCGCCGCTCCGCTCCGACGAACCGACTACATTCCGAAGCCGCGATACTGCGCCAGCAGGTCGAGCCGCTTGGCGTCGAGGTGCTGCTCGACGAGCGCGCGCAGCTTGCGGCCGTCGATCAGCTCGACGGGAACCTCCAGGTTGCCGAGCCCGTCGGAGAGAATTTGATAGGGCGTGATCAAGATGCCCTTCGACACGCGCCCGTCGGCGCGCACCTGGTCGGCGAGCCGCACCACGTACGGCTGATCGATCACGTCGCCCGGCGCCTGCCACACGCCGTGCACGATGAAGCGCCCGCCGGTCACCGCCTCGTTCGAGCGCGCGATGATGTCGACCTCGTTGGCCTCGCCGTGCTCGATCACGATCTCGAGCTTGAGCGCCTCGAGCAGATCGATCACCAGCTGGCGAAAGTCCTCGTACGGGATCGCCTTGCCGCCCGGCAGCGCGCGCGCGACGATGTTGAGGTTGGCGTTCGGGTGCGGGGCGTAGCGCGCGATCATCATGATCAGGATCCCGCCCATCGCCAGCGCGCCGAACGCCACCACGAACAACATGCGCTAGGGATAGGCGCGCCCTCCGACGCTGTCAAACGCATTTTCCGCTTGCGACGCCTCGGTCCATTTGGTACCTGATCCGAACCGCGGGGCTGTAGCTCAGCTGGGAGAGCGCCTGAATCGCACTCAGGAGGCCGACGGTTCGATCCCGTTCAGCTCCACTCCGGTAAGATGAAGGCCCCGCACTCCCGCGGGGCCTTTTGCTTTTGGAGGGGCGCGTGATCGCTCGACGGACTTTTTGCGCCGGCGCCGGCTGCGGCTTGATCGCGCTCGGCGTCGGCTGCTCCGGTGACGCGCCCGCGGCCGACGACGGCGGGACGGATGACGGCGGCGCCGACCTCACCACCGCGCCCGGCTGCAACACCGCGGCGCCGCTCGACGCCGGCCCGGCGAGCGCCATCCCGCTCAACGGCGCCACGCACTTCACCGACGGCTCGACCTACGATCTGTTCGTGTGCCGCGACGCCGGCGGGCTGTTCACCGTCGACGCCACCTGCACGCACGCGGGCTGCGAGGTGCGCTTCTCCGCCGGCCGCTTCCGCTGCCCGTGCCACGGCGCCTCGTTCGACTTCCAGGGGCAGAACCCGCAAGCGCCCGCGCCCACGCCGCTCGCCAACTACGCCGTCTGCGTCGACGGCTCGGGGAAGGTGCTGGTCGACTACAACACCACGGTGAGCCCGACCACGCGCGCGCCCGGCTGATCTTTGTTTTTATGCAGTCGCACAAAAATGCTTGACGTTTATTATGCACTCGCATAATAAGGCGACATGCGTGAACGAGAGCTTCCCTGGTGGCGAGAGCCGACGCGCGGGCAGTGGTTCTCCCTGCTGGCGGCGTGGGTCGGTTGGGTGCTGGACGCGTTCGACTTCACCATCTTCCTGTTGGTGATGCCGGCCATCTCGCGCGAGTTCGGCGTGTCGCGCACGGCGGCGGCCGGCTCGATCACGCTCACGCTGCTCCTGCGGCTCGCCGGCGGCGCGGCGGCGGGCGCGGCGGCGGATCGCTGGGGCCGCAAGCTGCCGCTGATGATCTCGCTGGTGTGGTTCGCGCTGTGCGACGGGGCGGTGGCGTTCGCGCCGTCGTTCGGCTGGATCCTGGCGCTGCGCACGCTGTTCGGTTTCGGCATGGGCGCCGAGTGGACCTCGGGCGCCACGCTGGCGATGGAGAATTGGCCGCAGCGCAGCCGCGGCATCGCCTCCGGCATCCTGCAGGGCAGCTGGGCGATCGGCTACCTGATCGCCGCCGCCGTGGCGGCGTGGGTGGTGCCGCGCTACGGCTGGCGCGCGCTGTTCCTGATCGCGGCCGCGCCGGCGCTGCTGGTGCTGCCCATCCGCATCTGGGTGCCGGAGAGCCCCGATCTCGGCCGCGCCGCGCGCGTCGGTTTTGGTGCGCTTGCATCAAAACCGGTGCTGAAGAAGCTGGTGTGGGCCTCGGCGGCGATGGCCTGCGGCTTCGGCGCCTACTACGCGCTGAGCGGCCTGTACCCGACGCTGCTCGACGACATGGGCCTGAGCCCGCGCTCGCTGGCGTGGATGGTGGCGCTGTTCAACCTCGGCATGCTGGGCGGATCGATCCTGTGCGGCGCGCTGGCGTCGCGCATCGGCATCACCCGCGCGGTGATGATCTCGGCGCTGCTGGCGCTGCCGGCGCTGCCGCTGTACGTCGGCGCCTCGCGGCCGCTGCTCGGCCTGGGCGCGCTGCTCGGCGGCGCCGTCGGCGTCGGCTTCTGCGGCATCACGCCGCTCCTGCTCACCAGCCTGTTCCCGGCGGAGATCCGCGCGCGCGCGGTAGGCATCGCCTATCACGTCGGGGCGTTCTTCGCCGCCTTCGTGCCCACCGGGATCGCGGCGCTCTCCGAGCGTGGCGTACCGCTCGGGCGCGCGATCCTGGTCGCCGCCGGCCTGTGCGAGGCCGCCCTGGTGATCGTGCTGCTGCTCCCGCGCCGCGCCGTCGAGGCCGAAGCGCCGGCGTCGCAGCTCGCCGAGCAATGATGCACGCGCATCACGAAACGCGCATTCATGATGCAGGTGCATCATGAATGGTACGAAAATGATGCGCGCGCATCAAAGCCCGCGCGCTTGGCGAGGAGCGCTTAGTAGCGCCCGCGGCCGCCGCCGCCACCCCCGCGGCCGCCACCCCCGCCGCCCCCCTGGCGCTCCTGCGCCTCGTTCACCTTGAGCGTGCGCCCGTCGAGGCTCTGCCCGTCCCACGCCGCCATCGCGGCCTGCGCCTCGGCCGGCGAAGACATCTCGACGAACGCGAAGCCGCGCGGCTGCCCGGTGTCGCGGTCGGTGACGATCTTGACCTCCACGACCTTGCGCCCGTCCTGCTCGAACGCGCTGCGAAGTGTTTGTTCATTAGTCTGGTACGAGAGGTTTCCTACGTAGAGGCGGGTCCCGGCCATGGTGGTCTCCTGACGCGAACCTTTATCGTACTCCTTTTTGCGGCCGACTTTCGCGCTAAAGTGCGCGCATGACGGCGATTGGGCCCTGGTTCGAGAGATTGACCGCGCTCGACGCCGGTTTTCTCGACATCGAGCGCGACCGTGCCGCCCACATGCACGTCGGCATGGTGGCGGTCTTCGAGGGGCCGGCGCCGGGCTACCGCGAGCTGCTGGCCTTCGTCGAGTCGCGGCTGCACCGGGTGCCGCGCTACCGGCAGCGGCTGCGCTTCGTGCCGCTCCAGCAGGGGCGGCCGGTGTGGGTCGACGAGTCGATGTTCGACCTCGAGTATCACGTTCGTCACACCGCGCTGCCCGCGCCCGGCGGCGAGGAGCAGCTCAAGGCGGTGGCGGCGCGCCTGTTCGCGCAGCGGCTCGATCGCGACAAGCCGCTCTGGGAGATGTGGTTCGTCGAGGGGCTCGACGGCGGACGCTGGGCGCTGATCGCCAAGACGCACCACTGCATGATCGACGGCATCTCGGGCGTCGACATCGCCACCGTCTTGATGGAGCCGGAGCCGCGGCGCGACGTGCCGCCGCCCGAGCCGTGGACGCCGCGCCCGTCGCCATCGGGGGCGCGGCTCTTGGCCGACGCGGTGGCGCGCCAGGTGACGCACCCGGTGCAGGTGGCGCGCGGCGCGTTCGAGGAGGGCTCGTCGGCGCGGCGCGTATTGATGGAGATCGCCGGCGGCGTGCCCGAGCTGGTCGGCATGGCGCGCATGGGCCAGGCGCCCGCCTCGTCGCTGAATCAGCCGATCGGCCCGCACCGCCGCTTCGAGATGGTGCGGCTCGATCTCGGCTGGGTGAAGCGCGTGCGCGCCACGCTCGGCGGCACGGTGAACGACGTGATCCTGGCGGTGGTCGCCGGCGCGCTGCGCGAATTGCTGATCTCGCGCGCCGAGGAGCCGCCCGCCGAGCTGCGCGTGATGATCCCGGTCAGCGTGCGCACGCCCGACGAGCGCGGCACGCTGGGCAACCGCGTGACGGCGATTTTTTGCCGGCTCCCCGTCGGCGAGGCCGATCCGGCGCGGCGCCTCGAGCTGATCAGCCGCGAGACGCGCGGGCTCAAAGAGGGGCGCCAGGCGATCGGCGCGCTGGCGCTCACGCGGCTCGGCGAGTTCACGCCCCCGACGCTGGCGGCGCAGGCGGCGCGGCTGCAGGCGGTGACGCGCTTCTTCAACCTGGTGGTCACCAACGTGCCGGGGCCGCAGCATCCTTTGTACATGCTCGGGCGGCGCATGCTGGCGTCGTACCCGTGCGTGCCGCTGGTCAAGCTGTCGGCGGTCGGCATCGCGCTCTTGTCGTACGACGGCGCGATCGGCGTCGGTCTGCTCGGCGACGCCGACAAGGCGCGCGACCTGCCGGTCCTCGCCAAGGCGCTGCCGCGCGCCCTCGACGAGCTGGTCGCGCTCGCCGCGAAAACGTAGTTCAGTCAGCGATGGAGAATTGAACCGCCATGCCGCCGCAGACGCCAAAAAACAAAAAATAAATTTCTGATCCTTTTGGCGTCTGCGGCGGCATGGCGGTTCATCATCTGCGCTTTTTCTTTTTCGCGCGCGCGGGGAGCTCCGACGTCGCGCCGGACTCGACGAGCTTGCGCAGCGAGCGCTCCATCTCCTGCGCGAACACCACGCGCACCGCCTCCTGGCCGAGCGGCCGCAGCGCGCGATACGCCTGGCTGAGATCGGCGGGCGTGAGATCGCGCCCGAACCCTTCGCCGATGCGCTTGAAGAAGTACGCCGTCAGATCCGCCGTCGCGCGCTGCAGGTGCTTGCGCAGGATCTGCGCCGCCCCGACGCCGGTCTCGAAGTCGACGCCCGCCGCCTCGAGCCGCATGCCGACCTGCAGCAGCGCCGGGCTGTGGATGAGGAACCCGTCGCCGCGCCGCTCGAGCTGCTTGAGCCGGATCAGCTCGGCGATCACGCCCGGCCGCAACTCGCCGACCAGCTCCGCCAGCTCGGCCTCGCTCACCACGCGCGGCCGATCGTTGGCCCACGGCTCCTGAAGCTGTTGCTCGAGCCCGAGCCACTCGTTGAGCACCAGCTCGCCGCGATCCACCTGCTGCAGCAATTCGCCGATCGCGCGGATGCTGAGCCCGCGATCGCTGAGCGAGCCGATCAGCTTGAGCCGCTCGACGTGCGCCGGGCCGTAGTACGCCGTGCGCCCGCGGATCTCGGGAAACGGCAGCGCGCGCTTCGATTGATAGAAGCGGATGGTGCGGCTCGGCACGCGCGTGACCGTCGCCAGCTCGTCGATGGTGTACTCGGCCGACGAGGACGGCGCGTTCGCGGGTGGTGCGTCGTCGCCGTGCGTCGCCATGCGGGCGCGATTGTCGGGCAAGGCGCGCGACGCCGCAAGCGCGGCGTTCACATCATCTCCCGAGCGACGGCCGACACGCCGCCTCGACGGCCGAGTTTGGCGATCCGCGCCAGCGCCTTCTTGAGCGTCGCGCCCCAGCTCGCGGTGTTGTAGCGGACGCCGTGCGCCTCGCACACCGCGCGCACCGCGGGCGCGATCTCGCGCAACCGATTGGGCGGCAGCTTGGGAAACAGGTGGTGCTCGATCTGGCGATCGAGCCCGCCGCACAACACCGAGATCGGCCGGCTCACCTCGTAGTTGTTGGCCGCCTCGACCTGCATCGCGTACCAGGCGCCGCGCCCGTGCGCGCGCGTGCCCTCGGGATACGCCGCCACGTCCTCGCCGACGTGTCCGCAAAAGATCGTCGCCGCCGAGTACACGTCGCGGATCGTCTCCGCCAGCCAGTTGCCCGCCAGCACCTTGAAGAACCCCGGCCCCGCCAGCAGCGGATACAGCAAATAGTTCTTCGCGTAGTAGGGGACGAGCTTGCGGAACGCTTTTTTGTGCGCTGCAACAATCGACGCCCGCGAGCGGTCGGGCAGGAAGTCGTGGCCGCCGCGCCCGTTGCCGACGTACACGTCGATGAGCCCGGTGAAGTGCGTGTTCATCATCCAGCCGAAGTTGGGGAACAGGAGCCCGAGTGACATCGGGAGCTGCCAGCGGTTGTACGGCTTCCACGGCGTGTGCTCGGTGAGCCGCACGTGCCCGAAGTGGATGTCGGGGTCCTTGCCGGCGATGTTGGTATATTGATGGTGGCGGATGTTGTGACCCGCGCGCCACGACTCCTCGTCGATCGGCAGATCCCACGCGAATGTCTTCGAGTCGTAGCGCTCGGCGCCCGGCAGCCCGTCGTAGGTGCCGTGCAGCGCGGTGTGGCCGATCTCGGTGGCCTGCAGCTGCTTGTGCACCCACAGCGCCAGCACGCCGGCGGTGAAGCCGAGCGGCTCGACGGAGAAGTGGAGCAGCACGCGGCCGGCCAGCTCCATCGCGTGCGAGAAGCGATCGAGGCGGCGCAGGTAGCGCACGTCCGCTTCGCCGACGCTGCGCTCGGCGCGGCGGCGGATGGCGTCGATCGCCTCGCCGAAGCGTCTCAGCCGCTCGCTATCGGCGCTGCGCTGCGCCTCGGCGATGCGCTGGTTCTCGACGGGAGCCGGGTCGATCTCGATCGCGCGGGCAACGGCCTGGGACATCGTGACACCTCCTGGTGTGACAGTCTTCGGTGCTACATCAAACAGTGTTACACCGAATGATGTAACACTAATAAATGTAACATCTGACGTTGTCAATTAGGTGTTACATCGAAAAGTGTCAGGGTCGGGCTGCGCCTTCTTGGCGCAACTCTCGTCTTTTCGGAGGGCGGCGCGCCTCGCCGCGCGGGCGCAAGCCCTGGAAAGGTCGCGGCTCACCCCCTTGGCTCGGAACTTGGAGGATCCGCCACGGATGGCGCGAGCCCGTTCGCGCGTTTATCTACTCAAGGACCGATGACGGACGCGACCGACACCTCGACGACCTCCGCGCGCCGCTGCCCGCACTGCGGCGGCCCGGTCGACGTGCGCACGCCGCACGTGATCATCGACGGGTCGACGGTCCGCTCCTACTGCTCGGCCGAGTGCGCCTCGCTGGCCACCGCGCCGATCCGGATTCCGCCCGAGCCGCCGCAGGGCAACCGCTGGCTGTCGCACGTCGTGCGGCTGGCGGTGAGCGTGCCGGTGCTGGTGCTGACCAGCGGCTACGAGCCGCCGCGCCCGCCCGCGCCCGCCCCCGCGGCGATCGCCGTCGAGAAACCGGCGCCCGCGCCCGAGCCGCCGAGCTTCGGCCCGGCGTGGCCGCCCACCGAGCAGGATTGGATGGCCGAGATCGCCGGCGACGCGTGGATCCATCCGCTCGACGGACCGAGCCGCCGCATGCCGCTCTCCGACTCGCGCGTGTTCGGCGCCGAGCGCGCGGGCGAGCGGCCGGGCGAGTGCAACAACGGCCACTGCGGCGTCGATCTCTCGGGGCCGTGGGGCGAGCCGGTGCACGCGGCGCACGACGGCGTGGTCGATCGCGTGCAGCGCGGTCCCAACGAGGAGCACGGCGGCGTCTACGTCCGCCTGGCGCACCGCGACGGCACCATCTTCTCGCAGTACTTCCACCTCGCCGCGGTGCCGCGCCGCCTCGAGCCAGGCGTGCGCGTGCGGGTCGGCGAGGTCATCGGGCTGCTCGGCGACACCGGCGTCAAGCACTCGGCGCCGCACCTGCACTTCACGATTTCGGTGAAGCCGTCGGCCGAGTACGCCGAGAAGTACATCGACCCCGAGCCGCTGATCGCGCTCTGGCCGCTGCGCATCCCCGTCGGAGAATCGGCCGGCATGCTGACCGCGCAAGCCGCGCCCGGCGTTCCCCACGGCGCCGCCGCCAAACATCACCACCCCTCGCACCGCACCGCCGCCGCGCTAGAGCCCCCGCCCGAAGCCGCCGCCACCGAGTGACGCAGCGAGTGTGACGCCGAGACGCGCCGCCGGTCCAGGCGTGGGGAGCGCGGGCCCCACGCGTGCGTCGCGACGGCC
>DASREC010000287.1:0-50995 GCA_035652295.1 Polyangia bacterium | reverse complement strand
GATCGCACAATTCGATGATCATGAAATCGTTCTCGACCTTGTCGCGGATCGGCGCCGGCACGAAGTCGGCGTTGTCCGATTCGCCCGACGCGTAGAGCGTGATGATGTTGGGATGGCCCTGCACGCGCTCGAGCAGCTCCTTCTCCATCTGAAAGCGCAGCGCGTCCTCTTCGCTCACGCCCTTCTGCAGGATCTTGATGGCCACGTTGCGGCGAAATGCCGTCTTCGATTCGTTCCAGCGCTCCTCGCCGAGATACGCCTTGGCGAAGCGGCCGGAGCCGAGCTCGAGCGGCATGCCGTTGAGATCGAGCACGAACGAGTACGTGCGCGAGCGCGTCACCAGCGAGATGGCGTCGGGCGACGGCAGCATCGTGCCGGGCGTGGTCAGCTCGTCGGCGTAGCCTTCGTTCGGCGGCGTCGTCGAGAACGAGCCGGAACCATGAGACGGTTGGCCCTTCATCGGTGGCCCCCTTTTCTGGTCACTCTCGCGGGCGCGCCCGCGGCGCGGAACGCCAACACCAGCTCGCGGCCGGCGCCGAAGTCGAGCAGCACCGCGCCCGGCGCCAGCTCGCGCGGCAGCGCCAGCGACGACGCCTCGGCGACGGGAAACAGCCGCGCGCCGTCGTGCGTGGCGCCGAAGTGGCAGCGCACGCTGCCCGCCGGCTTGCGCGCGTTCGACAAGATCTCGATGGTGTCGTCGGCGTGCACGTCGACCGCGCCCGACGGCCGCTTGCCCGCGCGCGAGACGAAACAGTTGAGCCCCTTCAGGTGCAGGCGCGCAGCGCCGTCGGCGGCGGGCAGCAGCGTCACGCGAAAGCGCAGCTCGCCGGTGGTGAGATCGGCGTGCGCGCCGTCGGGCACCGCGAACAGCCGCACGCGCCCGCCCGCCGCCACCAGCTCGTCGCCTTTCAAATGATCGACCACCACGCGCGAGCGCGGCACGTCCTCGCGGCGGAACTCGTTGGTCTCCACCTGCTCGAACAGGAGCTCGGGGATCTGCCGCAGCGCCGACAGCACCGCGTCCACCGTCGGAAAACGGCGCCGCGGATCGACGCTGCACGCGCGCCGGATGAGCGCGGTGCACTCGTCGGGCAGCTTGAGCGTCGCGAGGATCTTGTCGACGTAGGCGTCGCCTTCGCGCCGGCCCTCGACGGTGGCGAGCAGGTTGTCGTCGGGGAACACCTTGCGGCCGGTGAGCATGTACGCGATGAGCAGGCCCAGCGCGAACACGTCGGCCGTCGGGCCCACCGCCTCGCCGCGCAGTTGCTCGGGCGCCGCCCAGCCGGGCGAGAACAGCGACACGCGCTTGCCCACCGACTGCCGCGTGTCCTCGGCGCGGTGGTGGAACTCCATCGCCTCGACGTGCACCTTGGCGATGCCGAAGTCGGCCAGCTTGACGATGCGCCGCTTGCCCGCGCTGCCGAACAGGATGTTGGTCGGCTTGATGTCGCGGTGCACGATGCCGCGCCCGTGCGCCTCCGCGAGCGCGCCCACCAGCGGCTCGAGCACGTCGAGCGCGCCCGACGCCGACAGCGGCCCGCGCGTCTGGATGAGCGAGTGCAGCGTGCCGCCGTTCATGAACTCCGAGACGTGAAACGGCGCGCCGCCCCCGTCGAGATAACCGAAGTCGTAGATGCGCAGGATGTTCGGGTGCGAGAGCTGCGAGAGCGCGAACGCCTCTTGGATGAAGTGCTCGTACACCGTCTGGTAGGTCGTGGTGCGATCGAGCCCCGAGAAGATCTTCACGCACACCGAGCGGTGCAGCCGCTCGTCGTCGGCGCGATAGATGACCGACATGCCGCCCTGCGCGACGCGCTCGGCGAGCGTGTAGCGTCCGAGCAGCTGCCGGCCGAGCAGCGCCAGCGGATCGCCCGTGCTGTGAGCGCCGGACATGGGGAATTTCAGCTTACGCCCGTCGGGGGGGTGAACGCCAGTCAGGGCGTAGGCATGTGACCCGGAACGCATCCACGCCGGCGTTGGTGCGATAGACTCGTTTCATGGTTGCAGGCGCGAGATGTTTGTCTTGTCTCGCTGTGGTCGCGCTGTCGCTGTGCAGCGCTTGCGGCGGCGGCCTGCCGGAGTGCATGGCGCCTTCCTCTTGTCTTGCGCGCGCGCACACGCAGGTAAGCGGGGCCTCGCTGGTCGCCGATCAAGGCCAACTATTCTGGCTCACGAATGACGGCGGCGTTTACCGAATGCCGGTCATGGGCGGGGACGTCGTCGAGCTCGTCCCACCCAGCGACGGCCGCGAGACTTGTGCGGATGCGATTGCGCTCTCCTCGGACTCGATCTATTTCGCACGGACCGCCACGATCTGGAGAGTGCCGCGGACCGGTGGCGCCGCCGCGCAAATCGTCGGAACCGATACGCCGCGGGAATGCAATACGGCGATCGTCGTCGATAGTGGCTTTCTGTATTGGGTCAGCGCAAAGGCGATCTTTTCGCAGCCGCTCGACGGCGGCGCGGTCGCAACGCTTGCGGACGTGACGAAGCAATACAGGCCGGAGATCAGGATGGCCAATGGACGCGTGTATTGGGGCGTCGACTCACTGACACCATTCGGAACGAGCGACGACCTTGCTGGCAACCTCGGCGTGTGGAGCGTGCCCGTCAGCGGCGGCCCAGCGACGCGAATCATCGCCAACGACGGGAGCCGCATGATCGCCGTCGACGGCGATCATATCTACTTCGGCGCGGACGGAGGCATTCACGCCGCGGGGGTCGACGGAGGCGGCGATCAGTTGTTGCTCACAGGCGGTGGCCTTTGGACTCAAAAAGATGACCGCCACTTCTATTGGGCGGATCAGTCCAGGAGTGGACTGGAACCGTCGATCGTCGCAGCAACGGTCTCCAGCGGCGCGATCACCACGCTCATCCGCGACGGTTTCTTCGACTCCATGACTGAAGACGACTCCGCGCTCTACTATTCACGGGTCGGCAGCTCCGTCGGCGACGTGATCGTCCGACTACCGAAGCCAGTCGACTGAGACGAACGACGGCGCGCCGGCAGGGCCTACTTCGCCAGACCCAGCTCGCGCGACAGGCGGTCGACCGCGCCGTCGACGGTGACGCGCGAGGTGTCGACGACGTGCTCGGCCTCGGCGTAGAGCTTCTCGCGCGCGGCGAGCAGCGCGCGCAGCTCGGACATCGCGTGCGGGTGCTCGGCCATCGGGCGCTGATCGCCCTGCTGCAGCACGCGGTTCCAATGATCCTCGGGCCGCGCCTTGAGCCACACCGTCACCGCGCGCCGGCGCAAGAGGCGATAGGTCTCGCGATCGTTCACCAGGCTTCCGCCCGTCGCCAGCACCATGCCGGGCGCGTCGGAGAGCAGCGCCATCAGCGTCTCGCGCTCGAGCCGCCGGTAGTACGCCTCGCCGTGCAGCTCGAAGATCTCGGCGAGCGACAGCCCCGCCGCCTCCTCGATCGCCGCGTCCAGCTCGACGAAGCGCAGGCGCAACCGCTCAGCTAAACGCCGTCCGATCGTGCTTTTGCCCGCGCCGCGCAAACCGAGCAGCGCGATGATCGGCGCCGTGCGCTTGGTGAAGCGCGCCTCAAGGAAGCGCCGCACCTCGCGCAGCTCGCCGAGGTCGCGCCCGTCGAGCAGCTCGCCGATGGCGTCGCGCAGCACCGCCACCTCGGCCGTCTTGGCGGCGCCCGGCGGCGCGCGGCGCGGCTCGGCGCGCGGATCGAGCAGCGCCACCAGCGTGGTGCCGAGCGCCTGCGCCACGTCGGTGAGCCGCTCGAGCGAGATGTTGGCGCCGCCCGCCTCGAGCTGCGCGAGGTAGCGCGGGCTCACGCCCGAGCGCTGCGCCAGCGTCCGCTGCGTCAGGCTCGCGTCCTCGCGCAGCCGGCGCACGCGGCCGCCGACCTCGCCGAGCAGGTGCGATCGCGACCCCTTGGTCATTCGCGCCACTCTAACCAGCGCGGCATTATAATGCAACTGACTTCTGCGTCGCATGCACTATAGCGCTTGATTCCCTCGGCGCGAACCGCTACTGATCCCACATGGCCACGGACCACGCGACCCACGATCCGGTCGACTTCGAAACCCACCCCTCGCGCTATCACCACTGGAAGCTCGAGCTCCCCACCGACGGCTCCGGCGTCGCGCGCTTGCTGATGGCGGTCGACGAGGCGCACCCGCTGCGCCCCGGCTACGTGCTCAAGCTCAACTCGTACGACCTCGGCGTCGACATCGAGCTGGCCGACGCCATTCAGCGGCTGCGCTTCGAGCATCCGGAAGTGCGCGCGGTGATCGTCGGCTCGGCGCGCGATCGCATCTTCTGCGCGGGCGCCAACATCCACATGCTGGCGTCGTCGACGCACCCGTTCAAGGTCAACTTCTGCAAGTTCACCAACGAGACGCGCCTGTCGATCGAGGACGCGAGCGCGCGCTCGGGACAGAAATATCTCGCGGCGTGCAGCGGCCCGACGGCGGGCGGCGGCTACGAGCTGGCGCTGGCGTGCGACGAGATCGTGCTGATCGACGACGGCTCCTCGACGGTGAGCCTGCCGGAGGTGCCGCTCCTCGGCGTCTTGCCGGGCACCGGCGGGCTCACGCGCGTGGTCGACAAACGGCGCGTGCGCCGCGATCGCGCCGACGTGTTCGCCACGCTGGCCGAGGGCATGAAGGGCAAGCGCGCCGTCGAGTGGAAGCTGGTCGACGCGTCGGCGCCGCGCTCCAAGTTCGCCGACGCGGTGCTCGAGCGCGCCAAGCGGCTGGCCGCGCTCTCGCCGGCGCCGAAGAGCGGCGCGGGCATCAAGCTCGACGAGCTGCGCCCGGAAGTGAGCGCCACGCACATCCGCTATCGCTTCGTCGAGGTCGAGTTCGATCGCGCGCACCGCACCGCCACGCTCACCGTGCGCGGGCCCGACGCCGAGGTGAAGGGCGTCGACGCCATCGTCGCCGCCGGCGCGTCGTGGTGGCCGCTGCGCGCCTTCCGCGAATTGGACGACGCGCTCCTGCGCCTGCGCTTCAACCACGAAGAGTACGGGCTGCTGCTGCTCAAGACGCGCGGCGCGGCCGGCCTGGTGCTCTCCGTCGACGCCGAGCTGGAGGCGCGCCGCGATCACTGGTTCGTGCGCGAGGTGCTGCTCAACATGGCGCGCACGCTGCAGCGGCTCGACAACACCGCGCGCAGCCTGTTCGCGATCTTCGATCCCGGCTCGTGCTTCGTCGGCAGCCTGCTCGAGATCGCGCTGTCGGCCGATCGCCGCTACATGCTCGACGACGACGCGCGGCCGGTGGCGGTGCAGGCCAGCCGCTTGAACGGCGGCGCGCTGCCGATGCTGCACGGCCTGAGCCGCCTCGGCGCGCTCGGCATCGAGGAGGAATTGGGCGGCATGCTGGAGAAGCCGCTCGATCCGACCGAAGCCGACGAGGCGGGCCTGGTCACCGTGCTCGCCGACGAGCTCGACTTCGACGACACCTTGCGCCTCGCCGTCGAGGAGCGCGCGTCGCTCAGCCCCGACGCGCTCACCGGCATGGAGGCGTCGTTCCGCTTCGTCGGCCCCGAGTCGACCGAGACGAAAATCTTCGGCCGCCTGTCGGCGTGGCAGAACTGGATCTTCAGCCGTCCCAACGCCGTCGGTGAGCACGGCGCGCTATCGCTCTACGGCAAACCCGAGCGGCCCGCTTTCGACTGGAGGAGAACGTAGCGATGCCCGACATCAGCCAGGACAAGATCCCCAACAACGTCAATCTGTCGTCGGACAAGCGGCTGCAGCGCGCGCTCGAGCAGTGGCTGCCGAGCTACCTCGACTGGTGGCGCGCCGTCGGCCCCGACGGTTTTCAGGAGCGCGACGTCTACCTGCGCACCGCCATCAGCGTCGACACCGACGGCTGGGCGCACTTCGACTACGTGCGCATGCCCGACTATCGCTGGGGGATCTTTCTCACGCCGTCGGAGAGCGACAAGAAGATCGGCTTCGGCGATCACTACGGCGAGCCGGTGTGGAACGAGGTGCCGGGCGAATTGCGCAACATGCTCCGCCGCATCATCGTCACGCAGGGCGACACCGAGCCGGCGTCCGTCGAGCAGCAGCGCCTGCTCGGCCACACCGCGCCGTCGCTCTACGATCTGCGCAACCTGTTTCAGGTGAACGTCGAAGAGGGACGCCACCTCTGGGCGATGGTCTACCTGCTGCACTCCTATTTCGGCAAAGACGGCCGCGAAGAGGCGGAAGGTCTCCTGGAGCGCCGCTCGGGCGATCCCGACAAGCCGCGCATCCTGGGCGCATTCAATCAACCGGTCTTGAATTGGCTCGATTTCTTTTTGTTCACCATGTTCACCGACCGCGACGGCAAATATCAGCTCTATGCGCTGTCGGAGTCGGGGTTCGATCCGCTGGCGCGCACCACGCGCTTCATGCTCACCGAAGAGGCGCACCACATGTTCGTCGGCGAGACCGGCGTCGACCGCATCGTCACGCGCACGTGCGAGCTGATGAAGTCGGGCGACGTCCGCGCGCAGGGCGGCATCGACCTCGCGACGCTGCAGAAATATCTCAATCTATGGTTCAGTCTCTCTGAAGACCTCTTTGGCGGCGAGATCTCGTCGAACGCCGCCGACTTCTTCGCCGCCGGCGTCAAAGGCCGTTACAAAGAACAACAGTATGAAGATCACCGCGCGCTCGATGGCCACTACAACATGTCGGTAGTGGAAGACGGACGTTTGGTGGACAAACAGATCCCGCTGCGCACGGCCATGAACGAGATCCTGCGCGACAGCTACGTCGAGGACTGCCAGCGCGCGGTCAACAAGTGGAACCGCACCATTGAAGCGGCGGGATTCAGCGAGCGGCTGCGTTTACCGCACCGGCGTTTCCATAGACAACAAGGCATCTATACCGGGATGCCGTTCGATATCGACGGGCGCATGATGTCCACCGACGAATTCGCGCGCCGCGCCGGCGAGTGGCTGCCGACCGAGGCCGATCACGCCTATGTCGCGTCGCTGATGAAGCCGGTGCACGAGCCCGGCAAGATCGCCAACTGGATCGCCCCGCCGACCAAAGGCATCAACGGCCAGTCGTTCGAGTTCCAATACGTCCGCGCCGATTGACCACCAGTCAGTAGTAGCAGCTCGCATCGAGCGGGTAGACGATGCAGTACGCCGTGATGCAGGACGCGAGCTTGGCGAACGGATCGCTGCAGTCGGAAAAGGAGCTGCACGCCTCGGCGAGATGGGCGTCGGCGCATAGCCAGTAGTTGGAGAACTCCTTGGTGCAGTCCCGCGGGATCGCGTGGCAGAGCCCGCCGCAGTTTTGCTGTTTTACGCCGGCGCACTTGTTCTGCGCGTTGCAGGCGTCGAGGCAGGCGAGCTGCTCGGGCGAGCCGCCGCACGCGCCGAGCCAGAGGACCAGGAGCAGCGCGCGCCAGTGCATGGCCACCTCAGTGCCAAATTTTTGCACCGGGGCACGCTACGGTCAATGGCAGGGTCCGCGATCACGGTCTTTGCATTCTCAGCGCGAGAACGACGCGCACACGCCGAGCCCGAGATAGCAACGCCCGACGACGCAGCGATTGGGCGCGCCGCAGTCGGAGTCGTCGGCGCAGCTGGTTCGCTCGCAGACCGTGCCGTTGCAAGCGAAGTTGCTCGGGCAGGTCGGCGACGAGGAGCGGCACGGGGGCGGGCCGCACAATCCGGCCGCGCAGACCTCGCCGTCGGCGCAATCGCCGTCGCCGTTACAACCGGGCGCGCAGAAGTTCCCGCAGCAGACGTTGTCGCAAGGCTGTGGCAGGCACTTCGGGTTGGGGCCGCGGCCGGCGCAATCGGCGTCGTTCGCGCATTCGCTTCCGCAGAATGGAATCGGTTGACCAGGCGGGACGCACACGGTGCCTTGGTTGAGCGCGCACTCGGCGTTGGTCGCGCAACAGATACCGATCGGGCAGCTCGGCATCGGACACGGCTTGGGCGTCTCGCCGGCGCTGCGGCAGCCGACGAACGCGGCGACTTCGCAGCCGCAAAAGTGGCAATGATCGGCGACGCAGCCCGGCGTCTTCGCGCACGCCGTTTCGTCCAATCCGCTGCACGAGCCGCCGCGCGCCGGTGCGCCACCGTCGGAGAGCGCGCCCAGATCGTTCGCGAGTCCGCCGATGGCGAGTGGGTTATTGTTACACGCCGCTAAGATGAACAGAGCAGACACCAAAGGCCAACGCATGGCGGGGCGCGCAGCAAGGGTCGTGCCCTCCGCAAGCACGCAGATTCGCGCAGGCGCGCATCAATAAACTGACGACCGACTCGGTTTTTCAGCTACGCGTCAGCGGGCGGACTCATAGTAGGCCATGAACTTCGGCGCCATCTCGCGCAGGCGCGCCGGGTCGATGCGGCCGGAGCGGGTGATGTAGCTCATGGCGAAGTCGCGCGGCGCGAGCGACATGTGCTCGGGGAAGTGCTCGTGCCAGTGGGCGCTGGCTTCGGCGGCTTTGACCAACTTGTCGAGGATCGGGCGGCGCGTGTCTTGATAGTGCTGTAGCGCCTGCGGCAAATTGCCCGGTTTTGCGTCCAATGCTTTGACCAGCGCAATGACGTCCTCCAAAGCCAGTCGCGTGCCGGAGCCGATCGAGAAGTGCGCGGTGTGGAGCGCGTCGCCGACCAACACCAGGTTCTGGTACCAGAAGCGCGAATTCGACAGTACCGGGAACGTGCGCCACGCGGAGTTGTTCTGTACCAATGGATGGCCGTCGAGCGTCTCGGCGAACGCGCGCTCACAGTACTGTTGCGATTCGGCGGGAGTCAGGCGGGCGAAGCCGACGCGCTCCCACGTCGGGCGATCGCACTCGACGATGAAGGTGCTCATGGTCGGCGAGTAACGATAGTGGTGCGCGGTGAACGTGCCTTCGGGCGTGCGCACGAACGTCAGCGTCAAAGAGTCGAAGCGCTTGGTGGTGCCGTACCAGGCGAACTTGTTGTCGAGGTAGCGCAGCGACATGCCGAAGTCGCCTTCGAAGGCGCGGCGCACCAGCGAGTTGAGGCCGTCGGCGCCGACGATCAGATCGGGGCGGCCGAGCTCGTCGAGCGACTTCACCACGCGGCCGAACTCGGGCTCGACGCCGACCGAGCGCGCGCGCTCGACGAGCAGCTCGAGCAGCTCGAGGCGGCCGATGCCCGAGAAGCCGACGCCGTCGATGCGCACCGACTCGCCGCCGTGCGTGAGCGTGATGTCGTTCCACCGCTCCATGCGCGGCGTGATCAGTTGATACGTCGCGGGATCGTCCTCGCGCAGGAACTCGAGCGCGCGCTCGGAGAAGACGACGCCGAACCCGAACGTCGCGCCCTCGGGGTTTTGCTCATAGAGGCGAAGCTCGGCGTCGGGGTGGCGCTGCTTGTAGAGCGACGCGAAGTAGAGGCCGGCGGGGCCGCCGCCTAGAACGGCGATGCGCATGCGCGGGAGTCTAGCCGGATTCGAGCGGGCAGGCGTAGAACTGCGCGCCGCGGCCGCAGCCGGCGGGGAATGGATCTTCACCGAAGGTCACGCGGCAGCCAAAGGTGCGCAGCGTCGGCTCGGGGTAGTCGTCGACCGGCGCGACGAAGCGCCCCTTTTCGACCCGCACCGGAATGCGGCGCGCGTCGATCTCTACGACGTCTCCGTCGCGGCGCCAGCTGAAGCGCAGCTCGCACACGACGTGCTGCGCGTAGCCGTACACCATCTCGCCGCGCCCGCCGCGCTCGAACGTGATGTTGCGCAGGTAGTCGTAATGCGGCACCGGGCCCATCCAGGCCTGCTCGAGCGGACACGCGCGGCGCGCCGGCCAGACGAGCGCGGCGGCGACGGCGCAAGCGGCGGCGGTTCGCAGGCGCATGTCACGGATTACGGCAGCGAGGCGTCAGGTCTTCTCGCCGGCGCGGCGCCGCCCCCACGCCACGAACACGGCCAGCGCCCCGAGGACGGCCGGCGCCGGGATGTGCGAGAGCTCGCCGCGCATCACGTGGAACCCGATGGCCAGCAGCATGACGGTCGCGAGACCGACGGCCGCCAGCGCCGTCAGCCGGGGCCGTATGCGGGTCACCATCGGCAGGATCATGCCGAGCGCGCCGGCCACCTCGGCGACGCCGATGAAGCGGACCAGCGCCACCGACGGGCCCGGATTCTTGGCCAGCGTTTCGCTCGACAGGATGAGCTTCATTCCGCCGGCAAAGAGGAACGCGACGGCGAGCAGCGCCTGCGCGATCCACAGACTGATGTTGAGCGCCTTAGACATGTTGGTCTCCGATCCTCGTGTAGAGTATCGCGAACGTCTGCATCGCGGCGAGCCAGGCGACGAGGACGAGCGCCAGGCGCACGTAGTTGAGATGCGCCCACTGCGACATCGTGGCGCGCGCCTCCGGCGAATCGGCCGCGCGAAGCAGACCGGCCATGCGCGGAATGAAGTAGCCGAAGGTGAAGAGCCGGTCGCCGAGCGCGGCCAGCGCGGCGATCAGCCACCACGCCCGAAGCTCCCCCGACGATTGCCACGCCGCCCACAGGTTGGCCAGCGTCAGCAACGTGAGCGGAACCGTGGTGACGAACACCCAGAAGCGCCGTCCGGTGTCGTCGCGAAGCGCCTCCTCCGGGTGCCAGGCCGGGCCCGACGCCTCCGACCGGCCGATCCAGCGCGCGACGGAGATCCGCGCCTCGTAGATCCCCGCGCCGAAGACGACGCCCAGATTCAGGACGAACAGCCAGAGCAGGATCTTCGTGGTCATTTTTTCCTCACTAATAAAGAATCTTAGTTGCTAAGATATAACATCATGCCGAAGAGATCAACGTCCGCCCTCAAACCGGTCGTCGACCTGCTGGGGAAGCGGCTCAGCACGGCCACCATCCTGTTCCACGCCGCGGTGGCCGATCGGATGGGCGTGAGCGTCACCGACGCCAAGTGCCGCAGCCTCCTCGTCCAACTCGGGCCGATGACCGCCGGCGACCTCGCGCTGCGCCTGCAGCTCACCACCGGCGCGGTGACCGGCGTCATCGATCGACTGGAGCGGGCGCGGCTGGTCCGGCGCGTGGCCGATCCGAACGACCGGCGGCGCGTGGTGGTGGAGCTCGTCGTGAACCGCAAACGCGACCTGGAGATCGCGCGGCTGTTCGAACCGATGGGCCGGCGGGTCGTCGCGCTCACCGCCGGCTATAGCGCCAAGGAGCGGACGATCATCTTCGAGTTCCTGACGCAGGCGTGCGAAATCCTCGAGGAGGAGACGGTCCACCTACGGGCGAAGCGATGACTACTTGAACGCGACGGCGAAGCGGATGCAGACGACGGGCTCGACCGGCGCGGGGAGGCCGAGGTCCCAGTCGTCGTCGGTGCGGGCGGATTCGTGGCCGTGGATTTCGAGGGTGCGGCGCCAGCGGGCGTGCTCGCCGAAGAGCGTGGCTTTGAGCAGCAGCAGGGAGTCGCCGAGCGCGGGCGCGCCGGTGGTGAAGGCGGTCGCGCGGGCGAGCGCGGCGAGCTCGAGCGCGGCGGCGCCGGGGCCCATCACGCGCAGCGGGCCGACGAAGCCGTGCGCGCCGGGGACGCCCCACGGCTCGGAGCCGTCGAAGTGATCGGCGTCGAGCAGCGGGCGTCCGGCGGGGAGCGACAAGATCGGCGCGCCCGCGAGATGGACCCAAACGCGCGCCGCGTCGGCGAGCTGCTTCTCCAGCGTGTCGCCATAGCCGGAGACGCACGCCTCCAAAGTGGACTGTGGGCGCGCGGCGATCGCGGCTTTGACGTGAACGTGCGCGCGTTGGGCATTGACGTCTAAAATGAATGGCTCCAGACACACGCGCCGTTTGGCGACGAACAACTGCGTAGCTTCCACGGTAGAGTCGCCGGCGACGTCCGGGATGCGCGTCGCCAATTCGGCGGCCAGCAGCGCGCGCAGCCCGCCTGCGTCCATCAGCCGTTCTGCCAGAGCACTTTGCCGTTCGCCAGCAGCGCGTCGAACTCCACCCAGCCGTGCACGATCGACTTGCAGAGATACTTATCGCCGTCTTGATCGGCGTACTTCAGTCCCAGGTTCTTGACGATTTGATGGCTGTCATAGTTATGAATCGTCACGCCGTACTCGCCGGGGATCCAGCCGCCTTGAATCGGGCTGGTGATGCTGATGGCGTTTTCACAGATGGCTTGATAACACGCCTGGCGAACGTCAGTGACGTCGGGGAACTGCTTTAGATACACCATTGGCATCTGGTGTCCCATGTCGCGCAGGAGCTGCATCAGCAGCTCCGCCGTCGGCACCGGAAAGCGGCCGGGACCGTGCTGCGCCAATATCTCTTCAATCGCGCCGAGCACGTTCGCCCCGCCGAGCCAGACCTGTTTGAGCTCTTCCCACAGACCGGCTTCGCGCCTGTGACACTCGATGAGCGGCGCTTCGATCACGCGCGACTGTGGGCTATAGCGCGGCACCACTTGCGTCGAGACACTGAAGCGCGCCGGGTCGCTCGGGCTCATCGGCAGATCGAGCGTGCCGATGTTCTTGGGAAAGCCGAAGACCGTGCGCCCGCCGATGAGCGGCACGCCGGTATCGACCCAGATATAGGGCGTGAACGTGGCGAAGCGCTCGGCTTTGAACTCCGCGCCGTCGACCTTGCCGGCGGCCACCGGGATCCAGAAGCCAAAGTCCTTCTCGGCGCAGGAGCCGATATCGTCCACGGTGGAGTGAACGTTCATCGCCGCCGAATAGAACATGACGAACGGCAGGAACGGTCGATAGACGACCGGGCCGCCGAGGTTGAGATAGCGATCGCACACCGCTTGCAGCGCGTCCCAATCGGCGTCGAGCAGGAACAGATAGAGCTTCATGTGCATCGCCGCCGGCAGGACCGCGAGCAATTCGCCGTCGCGGGCGATATAGGGCACTGTCTTGTTTTCCACGGTTTCCCCTTTGACCTGTTCTTTGGCTATCTGGCGATTGCTTGAACGTGGCGCGTCGGTTTCCAGTCGCCGATGGTGGCGCGCGTATCGGGACGAATGGCGCGCGCGGCTTGCAAGCCCGAGATCGTCGCGGCCTCGAGACAGCCGGCGCTGAGCGGCGTCAGGATCCAGTCGCCGGTCAGGACCAGGTTCTGATAACCCGACTCGTCGGCGCCGAGCCGCGACCAGCTCGACTTCGGTACAGACAATACATAACGCTCTGACGGACTGACCGGCGCGTGCCAGTACTGTGAATCGAAGCGCGCCTCGCCTTGGCGGTTCTGCGGATCGACCAGCCACCACCAATTGAGTGTATTGGGCGCGCCCGGTTGAGTGGCCAAAGGCCACAGTCCGCGGACGCTGTTCTTGCAGAAGTCGAGTCCGAGCTGGCGCGCGCGCGCGTTCTGGCGTTTGGGATAGTCGTGATCGCTACGCGGCGCGATCGGCTCGACGTCGTCCAGATCGGAGCAGAGATAGGCGATATTGCCGACGGGAAATTTCGCCGGCCAGTCCTCGAGCGCGATGAGCTGGCTCATGTCGGCCCAGGTGTCGAGCGGCTCGACGTAGGGGATCACGATCGGGCTCGGCGTGGGCCAGCCGAGCCGCGGCAGGTCGGGCGCGAACCAGAGCTGCAGCGCCTGCGTCTGGCAGGTCTTGACGGTCTCCGCCATCTCTTTGAAGCGCGGATTGGCGGCGTCCTCCATCATGTCTTTGCAGAGAAACGGAATCGAGCCAATCGAGATCCCGAACACCACTGTGTCGAAGTCGCGATCGACCTGCAGTGTGTACTGTTCGACGTCGGGCCAGTCGGCCCACCAATCCTCCAGATCGATCCCGCGCCGCTTGAGCTCGTCGCCCTCTTTGAGCTGATCGTAGTGCGGCGTCGACGCCCAACAATCCAGTCCCTTGACCTCATGCAGCGGGCGATAGGGCGGATTCAGCACAGTGGCCTGGCGGCCGATCTCGATCTTCTCGACGCGCTTCTTGTCGGCGGAGAGCTTGAGCTGATTGACGCACGCGAAGAACTCGAACTTGACGCCGCGGCGCGACAGCACTGTGTACAAGGGAGTGAAGATGGTGTCACCCATCCCCGCTTGCATCTTGTAGAGCACCGAGCCTTTGTAGGTGAAGCCCATTCGCAGGAGCAGGTGGACGATCGTGCCCGCGCCCAGCTCCGCGTCGGTGGCGAACACCGCGTCGTAGAGGCCGCGCACCAGCGTCGAGCCGATGGTCTCGGGCTTGGCGCCGTGCCTCTTGAGCCACTCGCGAAAATCGAGGTCGTCGATCTCGAACCAGTTCTCGGGCGGGAAGATCAGCTTGTCGCAGATCAGGCCGACGGCGATGGTGATGGCGAAGTCGAGCGAGATCTTCATCCGGCGCATGTCGGTGTCCCAGCCGGGCAGATCCCAGAACCACTGATCGAACTTGCGCAGGAGCCAGACGAGCGCGTTGTGATCCATCTCTTCGTGGTCGCCGGCGTCGGCGGGCATCGAGCGCGCCAGGCCGTGCGCCAGGTCGAGATAGAAGAACTGTCCGGCGATGTCTCTAATGAGTGTGCCGCTCGCCAAAGAGCGCAATGCGTTCCACAGTCCACTCTCCAAAGACTCTGTAGTGGACGCGGTCTCTGGAAGCTCTTGCGGATTGCCGGCGAGCTGGTGCACCTGTTTGCGGATGAAGTCGAGATCGCCGCCGAGGCCGAGGCGCGCGGCGGTCTTGGACAGCGCGCCCTGCGACGAGTTCTCGGCCCAGGTGTGGAAGTGGCCGGCGATCCATTCGAGCAGCATCTCGACGTAGCCCCACGGGCCGGGCGTCGCCGCGCCGTCGCCGGGCACGCTCGAGTTGGTGGGACAGTCGACGATCCACGGCAGCCATTTGCCGTCGAGCTGCTCCATCATCACGATCAGGTTGTGCGGCTTGAACGCGTCCTGCCACGTCGAGAGCGGCGCGGTCGGGCTGCGGCCCAGCTCCTGATACGTCTCGCGCATGCAGCGAAACACGTTGTCGTAGAAGCCGAACATCACGTGCAGGCCGTGCTCCTCGATGCGCTCGCCGGCGTCGGCGTTGCGGCCGCTCGCGCCCTTGCCGCCGAGGCGCCAGCCGTTGGTGTAGACGGTGATGTCGTAGTCGTTCTGCCAGTTCTCGTGATTGGTCAGCTCGAAGGCGGTGGTCAGTGACGCCATGCCGCCGCCGAGAATGGCGATTCGCTTCTTCATCGGTCTCCCCCTCCGCCGAATGCGGCAATTTGCCGCAGGTGCCAGGCGCACTGCATGCGCTCGAAGCGGGCGCGCGCCTCGTCGAGGTGCGTGGCGCGCGCCGGTGAGTCGGGCGATTCCATCCGCGCCAGCGCCAGGTGCGCGGCCGCCTCTTCGCGCGGCATGCCCAGGTCGCGCGCGCGGTCGAGCGCCTGTTCGAACGCGCGCCGCGCCGCCTCGCCGCCGCCGAACGCGCGCGCGAACTCGCCCGCGCGCAGGAGCGCCGCCGGCGCGGTCATGGGAAACGCCTTGGCCAGCTTGCGCAGCGCCTTGACCAGCCGCCTGGCCTGCGCGCGGTCGCCCAACTCGACGTAGACGTCGAACGCGCCCGCGTAGCCGTCGATCACCGAGAACGCCGCCGGGCGCGAGCGCTCGATGCGGCTCAGCGCCTCTGCGGCATTTTGCCGCGCGGCCCCGGCGTCGCCCAGCCTGAGCCGCGCCAGCGCCAGCAGGCCGAAGGTGATCACCTCGGACGCCTTCTCCGGTTTCTTCTCGAGCTCGCCGCGCGCCTCGTCGAGCAGCGCCGCCGCCTCGTCGAAGCGGCCGAGATCGACCAGGCTGCGCGCCATCGAGAACAGGCCCCACGTCGCGTGCTGGCGGTTGCCGCGCGCGCGCGCCAGCCGCAGGATCTCGGCGTAGCGATCGTACGACGCCTGCAAGCGGCCGGTGTAGAACTCGACGTGGCCGATGGTGGTGAGCACCAGCTCCTCGAGCACCGGGTCGCGCACCTCGCGCACGCGCTCGAGGCCGCGCACGACCGCCTGCTCGGCCGCCGCCCAGCGGCCGAACGCGGCGTGGAACGCAGCCTCGGCGGTGAACGCGAAGGCGAACTCCGACGGGTCGCGCAGCGCCTGCGCGCCTTCGCGCGCGCGCTCGAAGTACGAGCCGGCCAATTTCGCGCGGCCGATCAATCCTGCGACCAGGCCGAGCAGCGAGTAGGAGCGCGGCACGCGCGTCGACAGGCCGGCGCGCTCGGCGAGGTTGATCGAGAGCAGCGACGCGGCGAGCATCTTGAGCGAGTCGTCGATGTAGAAGTAGCGGTGGGTCATGAGCGAGGCCGCCAGCGCCGCTTCACCCAATACGTCGCGTTTGGCCGGGCGCTTTTCCCCGCCGCGTCCGAGGCCGGCGAGGTGCAGGAGCTGGCGCACGACCTGGCCGAGCAGCATGCGCACCCAGCCGCCGCTCGCGCTCGGCAATTTGTGGCCGAGCAATTCGAGCGCGTGGCGCGTGTGCTCCTCGGACGCGGGCAGATCGCCGAGGCCGAACTGCGCCTTGCCGATGCCGTGCTGCCAGCGCGCGCGCCGCGCCGGATCGTTGCGCGCGCCCGCCGCGCCGCGTTTCTCGTCGAGCGCGAGGGCGCGCTGAAAGTGATCGGACGCCTCGCGGTACGCGGCGCTGCGCAGCGCCTGCTCGCCGGCCAATTCGAGGTACGTGAACGTCTTGTCGTCGACCTCGGCGATGGCGTAGTGGTGCGCGAGCACGGCGTAGACCGGCGCGAGCTGGCCCGACTCGACGGCGCGCGCCTCGACGCTCTCGGCGGCGGCGCGGTGGAGCGCGCGGCGGCGATCGGCGGCGATGTTGTCGTAGGCGGTCTCGCGCAGCTTGTCGTGGACGAAGCGCAGCGTGCCGGCGGCCTCGTCGGGCTCGATCACGTAGCGCGCGATCAGCTCGTCGATCGCCTCGGGCGCGGCGCGCTCGTCGAGGGCGGCGACGCGCGGCAGGAGCTCGGGCTGGAACTCGCGGCCGAGCACCGCGGCCGCCTCGGCGAGCGCGCGCGCGTCGGGCGGAAGCCCCGCGAGACGGCGCGTGACCAGGTCGCGCAAGAGGCCCGGCAGCGGCAGCGCCTGGTAATCGCCCGACCCTTCGGCGATCTGCCAGTGGCCCGACTTGTCGCGCCGCAGGATCTTTTCCGCGACCGCGGCGCGCAGGTACTCGGCGACGAAGAACGGGTTGCCCTCCGACTGGCGCGCGAGGAAGGCGACGAACTGCGGCGGCGGCTGCGGCAGCGCCAGCATCTCGCCGACGATCGCGCCGACGGTGGCGGCGTCGAGGCGGTTGAGCTCGAGGCGCGCGGCGTGCTTGCACGCGAGCAGCTCGGCGAGCGCGGGGCTGACCTCGTCGGCGCGGTAGGTGGCGAGCACCAGCAGCTTGCGCGCGAAGTAGCCGTCGGGGAGCGAGGCGAGAAATTTCAGCGTCAGCTCGTCGGCCCACTGCAGATCGTCGAGGATGAGCAGCAGCGGCTTGTCGACGGCGAACGCGGCCAGCGTGTCGGCGAGCGCTTCGAGCAGACGGCTGCGCGCGGCGTCGGCGGGGAGGTCGGGCGGCTCGGGATGGCCGGCCACGCCGGGCAGCGACGCGAGCGCCGGCTCGACGGCGGCGAGCACGCGGCCGCGCGCGCCGAGCAGGCGATCGGTCACGCTCGGCCCCTGCTCCTGGCAGCGATCGGCGACGGTCTGGAGCAGCGCGCGCAACGGATGCAGCGGTCCGCCGCCGAGACCGCCGGGCACGCACTCGGCGGTGATCACGTTCATGCCGCGCAGCGTGGCCACGCGCGCGGCGTCGGCGGCGAGGCACGTCTTGCCGACGCCGCTCTCGCCGCCGATGAGCAGGCAGCCGCCCGCGCCGCCGATCGCGCCGGTGAGCTGCGCGTAGAGCTGCTCGCGCGCCTGCTCGCGCCCGACCAGCGACGGGCGATAGAGGTACGGCTGCGGCTCGGTCGACGGCGTGCGCGCCGGCCGCGCGACGCCGAGCAATTCCGAGAGCGCGATCTCGACGTCGTCGGCGTGGCCGAGGCGATCGCTCGGCCGCTTGGCCATCAGCCTGAGGATCAGCTCCTCGAGCGGCGGCGCGATCCCCTCGACGAACTGCGACGGCGCGCCCGGCTCCGAATACAGGTGGTGCTCGGTGACCGCGCCGGTGACGCCGGTGAACGGCGACTGGCCGGTGACGATCTCGTAGAGCATGCAGCCGAGCGAATACAGGTCGGCGCGCGCGTCGACGCGTTCGCCGCGGATCTGCTCGGGCGCCATGTAGCCGGCGGTGCCGGTGGTGAGGCCGGCGACCTCCAGCACCTCGCGCCCGACGGAGGCGAAGCGCGACACGATGCCGAAGTCGACCAGCACCGGCTCGCCGCCGGGGCGGATGAAGACGTTGTCGGGTTTGAGATCGCGGTGGACGATGCCTTCGCCGTGGAGGAACGCGAGCGCGCTGCACAGGCCGTGCAGCGGCAGGAGCGCGTCGGAGAGCCGCCCCGCCGCCGCCGGCACGCGGCCCGCCTTGGCGAGACGCGGCGGGCTCGACGGCGGCAGCTTCGTCTGGCCGACCACGGTGGTCTGGTACTGCACGTCTTTTTTTCCCGCGCGCGTCTCGGCGCGATCGGTCTCGCGGCGCGCGAACGGCTCCCAGATGACGCGCTGGTAGTCGCGCAGCGTCTGCCCCTCGAGCAATTCCATCGCGTACCACGGCAGCCCGCCGGCCACGCCCTCGGCGACGATGCGCACCACGCCCGGGTGCTGGATGCGCATGAGCGCGCGGATCTCGCGGCGGATGCCGGCGAGGTGCGACTGGCGCGCGATGCGCACCGTCTTGACGGCCACGCGCGCGCCCGACTCGGCGTGCTGCGCGCGGTAGACCACGCCCATGCCGCCGAGGCCGAGCTGATCGAGGATGCGATACGGTCCTATGTTGACGGGATGCATGCCCCCCGCGCGCGCCGGGACGGTCCCGGCCGGGGCATCAGATTACATGCGCTCGACGGCGAAAGCGAGAATGCGCGGTCACGCTTTTCCCGCTTTGCGCGCTTCTGTTTCGGCGCGCGTCAGAACGTGCGCGGCGCGGCGAACGAGCGCATCGCGCGCTGCGAGGAGCGGTCGGCGCCGGCCTTGACGCGCGGCTCGCCCTGCAGGTCCTCGCGCGTGATGCCGCTGCGCAGCGACGAGGAGGCGGTGCGATCGGCGACCGGGCCGTAGACGCGGCCGCGCTCGATCGACGCCAGCTCGGTGGTGCCGACCGCGCGCCCGCCCGAGTCGTCGGCGTCGGCCGTCTCCACCACCCAGTGCAGCGCGAACGCGCGCACGTCGTCGATGCGCACGCCCGGCGGGAGCGCGAACGCCAGCTCGAAGCTGCGCGCGCCGCCGGGCAGCACCTCGATCGCTTGCGGCAAAGTGCCGCCGTCGAGCTCGGTCATCGCCACGCGGCCGCTGCCGAGCTGCGCGAGGAAGAGCTCGCCGATCGGCACCGCCAGCTTGTGGCTGCTCACGTTCTCGACGCGGAAGCCGACGCGCACGATGGCGTCGCCGCGCCCGCGCGAGACCGCCTCGCCGGCGCCGACGAACACGCGCGCGCTCGGCGTGATCGCGTCGCCGGCGAACGCCACCTCGTAGCGCGACAGCTCGCTCGGCCGCCCGTTCGCGATCGGCTCGACCGGCACCATGGTCGATCGCGCCGCGGCGCATCCCGCGGCCGCCGCCACCGCCACCACCAACACCTGGAACGTCCTTCTGGTCTTCATGGGGGCGAATATGGGATCGCTTGTGTTATGGTAAAGGGCCCATGCCCAAACGGACTCCGCGGCGTGCGCCGCCGGCCAAACGCTCGGCGTCTCGACGGGCGAAGACCACCAAGACCAAGACGGCGGCCAAGACCGATCAGATCACGGTGAGCCCCGAGGAGCTGGCCGCGCTCTACGAGGAGCTGGAGGGCCTGCGCGCCGAATTGGCGCGCGTGGGCAAGGCGCTGAGCGCGCGCGATTACGAATTGAGGACCGCTTTGGCGGAACTGGAGATCCTTCGCCTCCGTCAAACCTCGACGTGACGCACTTGCGCCGCGACTCCAGCCGTGCGACGAGATACCCATGAAGCTCGAAGACACGCCGCTCAACCCCGTCGAGCGGGCGGCGGCCGAGAAGTGGATGGCCAAGCACAAGGCCGCGCACGCGGAGGCGGTGTTCGATGCCGAGACGGTCGTCGGCGGCTACGGATATCGGATGAAGATCGTGTGTACGACCTGCGGCACCCGCGAGGACGTCACCGACCTGGTCGCGCACGGCGGGTATCCGCATCGCTGAGCCATGAATATGACCGGCCTCGTCCCGTCGAATCGGCCCAGATAATGGTTCGCGCGTTCTCCCTCATATTAATGATCGCCGCCGCGGCGCCCGCGCTCGGGCAGGCGGAGGTGCCGGCGACCAAGCTGCCCGACATGGTCACGCTCGACGACGCGCTCAAGATTTTTCGCGCGAACGGGCTCGACCTCTTGATCGCCGAGGCAGCGGTGACCAGCGCCGAGGGCGACGTGAAGATCGCCGGCGCGATCCCGAACCCCAACTGGCAGGTCTCCTACTCGCGCCTGTTCTTCAGCCCGTCGAGCGCGTTCGACTCGGCGGACGGTTTCGGCATCGGGCTCGGCGACTCGAACGCGATCGAGGACTCGCTGGCGGGCAAGCGCGGGCTCCGCTTGCGAGTCGCGCGCGCGGCGCTGCAGGCGGCCAGGCTCTCGCGCACCGACGCGCAGCGCACGCTCGAGTTTCAGGTGAAGCAGGCGTACATCCAGGCGGTGCTGGCGCGCGACGCGCTCGACTTCGCGCTCGAGGTGCAGAGCGCGACCACGCAGACGTTCGAGCTCAATCAGATCCGCTATCAGAAGGGCGCGATCAACGAGGCCGACGAGGCGAAGGTCGAGGCCACCAAGCTCGAGGCCGATCAAGCGGTCGACTCGGCGACGCAGGCGCTGCGCGTGGCCAAGATCTCGCTCGCGTTCCTGCTCGGCGTGCGCGGGCCGATCCCCGACTACAAGGTGGAGCAGGACCTGCCGAAGTATTTCGTGCCCGGTCCGCTGGCGACGGCGACGCCCCAGTCGCTCTTGCGCGACGCGTACGAGCACCGCGCCGACTTGAAGGCCGCCGCCGCGCAGCGCGACCGCGCGTCCGCGTCGGTGGCGCTGGCGCGGCGCATGCGTTTTCCCGATCTCTCGCTCAACCTCAATTACCAGCAGATGGGCGGACCGGTGCAGAACGCCGCGCAGCCGCCGACGCTGACCGTCGGCATCGGCGGCACGCTGCCGGTCTTCTATCTGCAAGGCGGCGAGATTCGCAAAGCCGAGGCCGACTATCGAACCACGTCGGTGCAGCGCGCGAAGATCGAGGCGCAGGTGGCCGCCGACGTCGAGGCCGCGTTCACCAACTTCACCGCCAACCGCAAGCTGGTCGAGCGCATGGAGTCGCGGCTGCTCGACCGCGTCAAGCGCGCGCGCGAGATCGTCGGGCTGCAGTACAACAAAGGCGCGGCCTCGCTGCTCGAGTTTCTCGACGCCCAGCGGCAATACATCTCGACCAATGTCGAGTATCTTCAAGACCTGACGAATTATTGGACCGCCGTGTACCAGCTCGAAGAGGCGGTCGGAGTGGATTTGCGATGAGACGGTTCACGTGGTTCGTCCTCGCGCTCGCCGGCTGCTCCTCGCACGCGACGGAGCCGAGTGTGCCGCAGTCGCCCGCCGGCGAGGCGTGGCTCTCGCAGCGGCAGATCGCCGACGCCAAGATCGTGGTCGCGCCCGTCGGAGATCAAGACGTCGGCGGCGCGATCGTCGCATCGGGCAAAGTCACGTTCGACGATCTGCGCGTGTCGCACGTGTTCTCGCCGGTGACCGGGCGCGTGGTGAAGATCCTCGCCAATCCCGGCCAGCGCGTGAAGAAGGGACAGCCGCTGGCGGTGATCGCGTCGCCGGACATCGGCACCGCGTTCTCCGATCTGGAAAAAGCGCAGGCGGAGTTCAACGCGGCCGAGCGCGATCTCAAGCGGCAGAAGGAGCTGTACGACGCGCACGCGGTGTCGCAGAAAGAGTACGAAGCGGCGCAGAACGCGTACGGCAAGGCCAAGGCCGAGCTGGATCGCGCGCGGCAGAAAGCGCGGCTGTTGCGCGCGGGGAACGTCGACGCGGTGATGAGCGAGTACACGCTCACCGCGCAGATCGACGGCGAGGTGATCTCGCGCTCGACCAACCTCGGCGTCGAGGTGCAGGGGACCTACGGCGGCGGCGCGGCGCCCGAGCTGTTCACCATCGGCGAATTGGACAAGGTCTGGGTGCTCGCCGACGTGTTCGAGATGGATCTCGCCCTGGTGAAGAAAGGCGCGCGCGTCAGCGTCAAGGTCGTCGCGTATCCCAACAAAGTGTTCGAGGGGCATGTCGATTGGGTCTCCGGATCGCTCGACTCGAACTCGCGCACCGCGAAGGTGCGCTGCTCGATCGACAATCCGCTGCACGACAACGGGCCGCAGCGCGAGCTCAAGCCCGAGATGTACGCCACGGTCTCGGTCTCCGTCGCCGAGCGCAAGGCGCTGGCGATTCCGCGCAACGCGCTCCTGCGGCTCGGCGATCAAACGGTGGTGTTCGTCGAGAAGGGCAAGACGCCCGACGGGCAGCTGCGCTTCGAGCGCCGCCCGGTGGCCGTCGACGAGGAAGAGGGCGGCGACTACCTGCCCGTCACGCACGGGCTCGATCCGGGGGAGCGCATCGTCACCTCGGGCGGCATCTTGCTGCTCGGCCTGATTTGAGAGGACGCTGATGATCCAACGGCTGGTCGCGCTCGCGCTCCGCCTGCCCGTGATCGTGGGCGCGTGCGCGGCGCTGGTGATCGCGACGGGCATCTGGGCGTACAAGCTGCTCGACATCGAGGCGTATCCCAACCCGGTGCCGCCGCTCGTCGAGGTGATCACGCAGCCGGACGGCTGGAGCCCCGAAGAGGTCGAGCGCCAGGTGACCATCCCGCTCGAGATTGGGCTGTCGGGAATGCCCGGCCTCGATCACATCCGCTCGCAGTCGCTGTTCGGTCTCTCGGACGTCAAGTGCTACTTCAAGTGGGGCACCGAGTACAAAGACGCGCGGCAGGAGGTCATCAATCGGCTCCAGTTCGTGCAACTGCCGCCGGGCGCGCAGGCGCAGCTCTCGCCGTGGAACGCCATCGGCGAGGTGTTCCGCTACACGGTCAAAGGCAAAGGCTACACGCTGAAGGATTTGAAGACCGCGGAGGATTGGATCCTCGAGCGGCAGTTCAAGCAGGTGCCGGGCGTCATCGACGTCACCAGCTACGGCGGCGAGACCAAGCAGTACCACGTCGAGGTCGATCCCTATCGGCTGCGCGGACAGAGCGTGACGCTGTCGCAGCTCATCCAGGCGATCGCCAACGCCAACGTCAACGTCGGCGGGCAGCGGCTGGCGATCGGCGAGCAGTCGTTCAACGTGCGCGGCATCGGGCTGATCAAATCGTTGCGCGACATCGGCGAGGTGGTGATCGCCGAGGCGCGCGCCAAGGACGGCAGCGGCACCGGCACGCCGATCCGCGTGCGCGACGTGGCCAACGTGCTCATCGGCTACGCGCCGCGGCTCGGCATCGTCGGCAAGTTCGGCTGCAACGATCAGTTCGACGAGGAGCGCGGGAAGAAGAAAGAAAAAGATCAGCTGCTCATGCTGCACGAGCTGACGCCGTGCGATCCGGCGGATCAGCCCGACGTGGTGCAGGGCATCATCCTCATGCGCTACGGCTCCGAGACGCCGAAGGTGCTCGAGGGCATCTACAACCGCATCGACTACATCCGCAAGTTCCACCTGCTGCCGCCGGGCATGGACATCGAGCCCTACTACGATCGCGGCAAGCTGGTCGAGATCACCACGCACACCGTGATGGAGAACCTGCTCGTCGGCATGGGGCTCGTCACCATCGTGCTGTTCCTGTTCCTCGGCAACACGCGCGCGGCGATCATCACCGCGATCAACATTCCCATCGCGCTGCTCATCGCGTTCTGCGGAATGGTCGGCACGGGGACGCCGGCCAACTTGATCTCGCTCGGCGCCGTCGACTTCGGAATCGTCATCGACTCGACGGTGATCATGATGGAGAACATCTTTCGCCATCTCGGATCGCACGGGCGCGGCTCGATGAAGGACCGCATCCTCGCCGCCGCGGCGGAGGTCGGCGGGCCGATGACGTTCTCGACGCTGATCATCGGCGTCGCGTTCCTGCCGCTGTTCACCATGACCGGCGTCTCGGGCGTGATCTTCTCGCCGATGGCGCACACGTACGCGTTCGCCATCGGCGGCGCGATCATCCTGGCGCTCACGCTCACGCCGGCGCTCGCGTCCAAGACGATGCCCGCCGACACCGAGGAGAAAGAGAACTGGCTGATGCACGGGCTCAGCCGCGTGTACCAGCCGCTGTTCGAGTTCGCGCTCACGCGGCCGAAGGCGGCGGCGCTGCTGGCGGCGGTGCCGGTGGCGATCTGCGCGGCGCTGTTCCCGCTGCTCGGCGGCGAGTTCATGCCGAAGCTGGAGGAGGGGAACTTCTGGATCCGCGCCACGCTGCCGATGTCGATCTCGCTCGACCAGTCGGCCAAGTACGTCGGGCGCATGCGCGCGATCCTGCGCAAGCACGACGAGATCGTCACCGTGGTCTCGCAGCTCGGCCGCCCCGACGACGGCACCGACGTGTCCGGCTTCTTCAACATCGAGCTGTTCGCGCCGCTCAAGCCGTCGAGCGAGTGGAAGCACGGCGTGACCAAAGAGGCGCTCACCGACGAGCTCTCGCACGAGCTCGAGCAGTCGTTCCCCGGCGTGATCTTCGGCTTCTCGCAGATGATCTCGGACAACGTCGAGGAGGGACTGTCGGGCGTCAAGGGCGAGAACAGCGTGAAGGTGATCGGGCCCGACCTGCGCGTGAACGAGGCCAAGGCGGACGCGATCGTCGACGTGATGTCGAACGTGAAGGGCGTGAAGGACCTCGGGCTGTTCCGCTCGCTCGGGCAGCCGAGCATCAAGATCACGCCCGACCGCGCGATGTGCGCGCGCTATGGATTGAACACCGGCGACGTCGAGGCGGTGGTGCAGGCGGCGATCGGCGGGCAGGCGGTGACGCAGGTCTACGAGGGCGAGAAGCGCTTCGATCTGACGGTGCGCTGGCTGCCGGCGTATCGCATGAGCGTGCAGGCGATCCGCAACATCACCGTCGCCACGCCGGACTCGAATCAGATCCCGCTCGGGCAGCTCGCCTCGATCACCGAGGAGGACGGGCCGTCGGTGATCTACCGCGAGGACGGGCGCCGCTACGCGCCGGTCAAGTTCTCGGTGCGCGGCCGCGATCTGTCGTCGACGATCGGCGAGTCGCAGCGCAACATCGACTCGAAGGTGCGCCTGCCGTACGACACGCACCTCGAGTGGGGCGGCGAGATCAACGAGCTCAAGGAGGCGATGGGGCGCCTGATCATCATCATCCCGATCACGCTGCTCATCATCGGCTTCCTGGTCTACGGCGCGGTGAAGAACTGGATCGATCTGCTGATCGTGCTCGCCGGAATTCCCGTCGCGTGCACCGGCGGCGTGCTGGCGCTCCTGGTCACGCGCACCAACATGTCGGTCTCGGCGGCGATGGGGTTCATCTCGATCTTCGGCATCGCGATCCAGGATTCGCTGATCGTGGTGACCTACTTCCAGCGGCTGCGCGAGCTCGAGGGGCACTCGATCGAGGAGGCGGCGCGGCTGGCGGCGACGCGGCGTTTGCGGCCGGTGCTGATGACGACGCTGGTGGCGATGCTCGGGCTGTTCCCGGCGGCGATCTCGCGCGGCATCGGCGCCGAGACGCAGAAGCCGCTGGCGATCGTGGTGATCGGCGGCGCGTTCATCCTCGCGCTGCTGCCGCGGCTCTTGCAGCCGGCGCTGCTCAAGCTGGCGCACCAGTGGCGCGAGCGGCGCTATCCGCACTCCGAGGCGATCCAGCAGCCGGAATAGATCCAGCGGCGCCCCTCGCGCGTTTTATCGTCGAGGAGGTCGCGTTCCATGTCCCGCCCAATGTCAGGTCCCGAGGCGCTCACGGAGGCGCGCCGCCGCTGGGGTGTCGCGGGCGACGCGGTGCACGTCGGCCATCCGCTCGGCTACATCGTCGGCCACTACTTCACGCCGGATGACGAGCCGGATCGCGTCATTCAAGTGCACGGGATGGGCGATACGTGGGAGGCGGCGTTCGCGATGGCCGACGAGGAGCCGTGCGTGCCGCTGTGGACGCCGACGTCGGCGGGGTTTCACTGCCCGCTGCATCGCTTCGTGGCTGCGGCATAATGCCGCAGGCTCATTGCAGCAAAGTTACTGCTTCGGATACGCCGCTTTGATCGCGTCGAAGAATCCGCCCGGCTCGCCGCCCAGCGTCCAGTAGCCGATCCCGCCGAAGCCCTGCGCCTTGGCCAGCCCGACCTTTTCGCCGACGGAGGACGCGTCCTCGAACCACGCGTCGCCCTGCGAGGTCGTGCAGTGCGGCGACACGCCGGCTTCGCGCGGACCGTACGAGCACGTCTGCATGTGGTCGGTCACCGTCGAGTACGTGCCCGACTGGCAGCGCGCGATCACGTCGGCGGTCGAGCCGTACCAGCCGTTGCCGATGCCGTCGTTGGCCACGCCGAGGACGAACTTGCCCGGCTGGCCGAGCGACGCCACGCGCGCGACCACCGCCGCGACCCAGCCCTTCGGCGCCAGCGGACCGAGGTGATCGCCGCCGAGATAGTGGAAGTCGTAGGCCATCAGGTGCATCACGTCGGCGGAGTTTTGCAGCTGCGTGTAGTCGTAGGCGTTGTTGCCGTCGTCGTGATCCATCGCCGGCAGCGCGAGCGTCAGCACCTTTCCTTCGGCGTGCAGCGCGGCGGAGGCGGCGGCGACCAGTGCGAGGAACGGCGCGCGATCGGCGGCGCTCCACAGGTGCTCGTAGTCGAGCTCGAGCCCGTCGTAGTTGTGCTGCGCGGCGAGCTGCGCCAACGCCTGCGCGTGCGCCTGGATGTTCTGCGGCGACGACAAGATCGTGCGCAGGTAGTCGGGCGTATCGCTGTCGATGAGCGGGATGAGCAGGACGTGGTGCGTGCGCGCGGTGTCGGTCACGGTCGCGTCGTCGGTGAACGCGATCGCGCGCGGCGTGCCGTCGGGATTCAGCGTGAACCACTTCGGGTGAACGGCGTCGAAGTAGTCGGCGTTGGCGACGAACGCGGCGGTGCCGGCGGCGGCGGTGTCGGCGCCGATCCAGCCGCAGCGACGGTGCGCGTGCACGCCGCCCGACGACGGCGCGGGCGCGTTGCCCGACTGCGGCGTTCCGCCGCTCGGCGCTCCGCCGCCCGGCGTCCCAGCCGGCGTGCCGCTCGACGGCGTACCGTTCGAGGGCGTGCCGCCGGCCGGCGCGGGCGTGTCGCCCGGCACGCTCGGCTCGGCGGCGCTGCCCGTCGAGGGAGCGGGCGATCCGCCGCCTCCACAGCCGAGCGCACCCACGAGCGGCAGCAGCACCGCCGTCGAGAGAGCGACGGCCTTGACGATTTTCGACGAAGCGATCGAATGACGGATGATCATGCGGCGGGGCACATAGCAGTCGACGTGCCACGGGGGCGCGCGTGTGCAATCCGCGCCGCGACGGGCGCTTCGTGCACACGACTGACATGAGTTGTGGATCGCGGTCTACAACGCCGCGCGCGTCTGTAGCCGAAAGCGCGCAGCCCTCGCCCGCTGGCCGGGCGCGCGCCCGCTGGTTATAAGATGGACCTCATGCCCGCTCCTCCTGCGATCGGTCTCCGCCACCTCGCGCTCTCCGTCGCCGACGTGGCGAGCGCCGAGTCGTTCTACGTCGGAGCGCTCGGCTTCCGCGTCGAGTGGCGGCCGGACGCCGACAACCTCTACCTGCGGCTCGGCGCCGACAACCTGGCGCTGCACCGCTTCGAGGCGAAGAGCGAAGACGACGCGCGCGCGTTTCGCGAGCGGCGCGGCCAGCACCTCGCGCACCTCGGGATCGTCGTCAAGCAGCTCGCCGACGTCGACGCGTGGGCCGAGCACCTGCGCGCGCGCGGCGTGCGCATCGTCGCCGAGCCGCGCACGCACCGCGACGGCGCGCGCTCGCTCTACTGCGAAGATCCCGACGGCAACGCGGTGCAGATCCTCTATCACCCGCCGATCTCCGGCGAGCCGTAGCGCAAACGCTGCGCGTTTCCATTTCGGCGCAACGCGTTTCCAACTGAGCGCGTAGTCCCGGCGCCCATTCTCACGTATGCGCTCCCCAAGGGGTGCACCCATGCGAAGCTACTTAGTTGCGTTTTCGATCTTCGGTCTCGGAACGGTCGCCGGTTGCGGCGACGACACGGCGTCGGCGCAAGACGCGGGCGCCGATCTCTCGGCGGCCTCGAACGATCTCTCGAGCGGCGCCGCGTCGCAGAAGCTGAAGCGCACCGACCTGGTCGCCGACGAAGCGCCCGACGGCGGCGCGACGGCCGATCCCAACCTGATCAACCCGTGGGGCATCGCGTTCAACCCCGCCGGGCCGATCTGGGTCTCCGACAATCACACGGGCGTCGCCACCATCTACAGCTCGGCCGGCGCGATCGTTCCGCTGGTGGTCACCGTGCCGACTCCGGCGGGCGGCACTCCGCCGTCGGCGCCGACCGGCCAAGTCTACAACGGCGGCACCGGCTTCATGGGCGACAAGTTCATCTTCTCGACGGAGGACGGCACCATCTCCGGCTGGGCGTCGGGCGCGACCGCGACCTTGCGCGCGGACAAGTCGGCGGGCGGCACCGTCTACAAGGGGCTGACGCTGGCGACCAAGGCCGGCGTCTCGCGCATCTACGCCACCGACTTCCACAACGGCAAGGTCGACGTCTTCAGCGACACGTACGCGGCGGTGACCACCACCGGCGGGTTCACCGATCAGAGCATTCCGGCGGGCTTCGCGCCGTTCGGCGTGCAGGCGGTGGGCGCCACCATCTATGTCGCGTACGCCAAGCAGGACGCGGCGGCGCACGACGACTCGCCGGGCACCGGCAACGGCTTCGTCAACGCGTTCGACTTCGACGGCGCGCTGCAGAAGCGGCTGGTGTCGAACGGCGCGCTCAACTCGCCGTGGGCGCTGGCGGTCGCGCCCGCCGACTTCGGCAAGCTGTCGAACGCGCTGCTCGTCGGCAACTTCGGCGACGGGGCGATCCACGCGTACGACGCGACCTCGGGCGCGCCGCTCGCCACGGTGAACGACACGACCGGGTCGCCGCTGTCGATCGGCGGGCTGTGGGCGCTCGCGTTCGGCAACGACACCGCCGGCGCGGCGCACAACCAGCTGTTCTTCACCGCAGGCCCCGGCGGCGAGAACCACGGCGTCTTCGGCCGTCTCGATCTCGCGCCGTAACCGCTCGTCTCAGCCGCGCGCGCGGCGATCGTCCCCCCGCGATCGCCGCGCGTGCTTTTTTCTCCGCGCTGTCTAACTATCTCGCCATGGCGACCCGCAAGAAGCGCCCGCCCACCAAGACCGGCCGCCCGCGCGCGCGCAAGGGCGTCAAGCTCCAGCCGACCACGCTCGGCGCCGGCGAGCTGGCGATCTCCGTCGACAACCTGGACGGCATGGCGCACGAGCTGGCGGTGCGCGTCGCCGCCGACGGCGGGCAGGTGCTGGCGGCGTATCGCGAGCCGCTCGGCGGCCACGTGCAGCTCTTCTGCGCGCTGCCGATCGATCGCGTGCAGCCGACGCCGTTTCAGCGCGACGTCTCCGACGCGCACGTGCGCAAGCTGACGCTGGCGATGGATCGCACGCGCCGCTACCTCGACCCGGTGATCGCGGTGCGCATGGGCGACGGCTACCAGACGCCGAACGGCCACCACCGGCTGACGGCGATGAAGGAGCTGGGCGCGAAGACGATCCTCGCGCTGCTCGTGCCCGAGGCGGAGGTGGCGTACCAGATCCTCGCGCTCAACATCGAGAAGGCGCACAACCTGCGCGAGAAGTCGCTCGAGGTCGTGCGCATGTACGACGAGCTGGCCAAGACGTCCGAGCGGCGCGAAAGCGAGTGCGCGCTCGAGTTCGAGGAGCCGACGCTGGTGACGCTCGGCTTCGCGTATCGCGAGCGGCCGCGGCTGTCGGGCGGCGCGTACCAGTCGCCGCTGAAAAAAGTCGACGCGTTCCTCGAGCAGCCGCTGGCGCGCGCCGCCGAGGAGCGGGCGCGCCGCGCGCAAAAAGTTTTGGCGCTCGACGACGCCGTCGGCGACGCGGTGGCGAAGTTGAAGGAGCGCGGCCTCACCAGCCCATACCTGCGCGCGTTCGTGGTCGCGCGCGTCAATCCGCTGCGCTTCATCAAAGGCGCCCCGCCGCCGTTCGACGAATTGCTCGACACCATGACCAGGCGCGCGCGCGGCATGGACGCGGCCAAGATCCGCACCGAAGATCTCGCCCGCTCCGGCGGCGCCACCGACGAAGATTAGCGCGCAATCGGCAGCGCACCCGATGCCGCGCGTGCGCCGCGCACTTGCCACTTGCGCGCGAAAGCGTTATGGGTCGGGCGTGCACCTTTGGCTTCGCCGGTTGGCCGCGTGTCTGCTCGCGGCGCTGGTGCTCGTCGAGTCGAGCGGCGCGGCGCGCGCGTTCTCCGACGGCGCCACGGTGAGCTGCTGCTGCGGATCGCACTCGGCCGCGCGCCGCTGCCGCTGCGTCGCCTGCCCGGTGGCGTCGCGCCGCGCGCATCGCTCCGCCGCCGGCGATCGCCTGGCGCCGGCGCGCGAGTGCTCCGGCGATCACGACGACGCCGGCGTGCTGGCGGTGATCGCGCCGCCGGCCGCGCCGCGCTTCTCCGTCGAGAAACCATTTCCCACCGGAACCCTCGCGTTCCGCGAAGTCGCGCTTCCCGCCTCCCGCCTCGTCGACGCCGGCCGTCCCCCTCCGTGACCTTCGCCTCCGCGACCACAAAGTAAATTCGATTTCACTTTGTCCGAGGAGGCGTCATGCGCCATTTCATCATCGCGCTCGCGATCGTCGCGGGCTGTTCGAACAACGGCAGCGGCAGCGTTCAGAACCAGGAGATCGGCACGCCCTGCACCACCGACTCGCAGTGCGGCACGGGCGATTTCTTCTGCGCCACGCTCGGCCACCCGAACGGCTACTGCAAGAAGGACTGCTCCACCGACGCCGATTGCCCGGCCAAACCGCCGGCGCAATACGCGTCGGTCTGCGCCGGCGCCGGCCCGAACCACAAGGGCGAGTGCCACCGCGTCTGCAACCAGCCGAGCGACTGCCGCGTCGCCGAGACGTACATCTGCAAGATGGGCGCGGACGCGAGCGACGCTTCGCATTCGTATTGCGACGCGCCGGAGCCGGCCGGTGACGGCGGGTAGATACGCCGCCGCCGCGCTCGCGCTGGTCGCGCTCACTCGCGCGCGTCCCGCGGGCGCGTGCGCCGCGTGCGCGTGCGGCGACTCCACGCTCACCACCGTCGGCGTCGAGAAGCCGTATCGCAACCGCATCCGCTTCGGGCTCGAGGAGCGGCTGGCCACGCTGTCGACCGGCGACGGCGTGATGAACGAGCAGTCGACCGTGCTGCGCTCGTCGCTGTCGGCGGCGTGGTCGCCGCACGCGCGCCTCCAGCTCATGGCGATGCTGCCGTGGTTCGATAGCTGGATCCATTCGGCCACGGGCGGCGCGCAGCAGCTCAACGGGCTCGGCGATCTCGAGGGCGCGGCGCGCGTGCTGCTGTTTCGCGAGCGCCGTTTTGCGCCGCAGCATTTGTTGTGGGCCACCGCCGGCGTGAAGATGCCGACCGGCCCGCGGCTGCGCGACGGCGCCGGCTATCCGTACGCCGACGACGATCAGCCGGGCTCGGGCTCGTGGGATCCATTCGGCGGCGTGAGCTACGGCTGGTTCGGCGGGCTGACGTCGATCTTCGCGGCGACCAACTACCGCTACACCACGACCGGTCCGCGCGGCCATCGCTTCGGCTCGACGCTCACCAGCTCGGCGACGCTGCAGCTCCAGCCGTACCCGTGGGGCGCGCTGCAGCTCGGCGCCGACGTGCGCTGGTCGCAGGCCGACTCGCTGCCGAACGGCGTCGACGCGCCCAACACCGGCGGCACGGTGCTGTACGCGTCGCCGGCGCTGCTGGCGTCGCCGTGGATGAACGTGCTGATCCGGATCGGCGCGCAAATTCCGGCGGTGCAGCGCCTGAACGGTGTTCAATCCGAAGGCGCCAAAGTCATGCTCTCGCTCGCTTACGATTTACGATAGGAGGTCTCATGCGCTTCGCTCTCTTGATTCTCGTGGCGGCCGCAGGTTGCGGCGGCTCGTCCACGTTGCGCGAGCCCGACGAGTACGTCGGCTGCGGCTCCGATGAACACTGGCGTACGTTCGACGATCGCGAGAAGGCCGGGCAGGTGATGGTCTCCGCCACGCAGGGCCCGATCGTCACCGCGCCGACGGGCACGGTGCCGTTCTCCATGCGCCCGCGCGCGACGTGGCAGCGCGGGCAGAACGATCCCGGCATGCCCGCCGGCGACGTGCCGTACTTGAACGGCCCCGGCTGCAACATGTGCTGCCCCGAGTTCAACACCGGCGGGCTCGGCACGCTGCACCTGCCGCCGATCTCCGGCGACGTCTACGATTTACAGTTTTCGATCGGCGGCTCTATCGTGTGGCGCGTGATCACCACGCTGCAGGAGTGGGCGCCGCCGACGATGCCCGCCGATCCGTGGCCGTCGTGGCGCGGGCAGCTCGTCACCATCAAGCTGATCAAGATGGACGTCGAGGCGAACGATCCGAAGGCGGGACCGTTCGTGTCGCCGACGCCGTTCACGTTCACCGTCGGAAACTGACGATGCGACCTTTGCCAGCCATCGCGATCTTGTTTCTCGCCGGCGGCTGCAGCGAGACGGCGCTGCAGTACGGCAAGCAGCTCACCGACGATCCCGGCGTCTCCGACGCGCAGTCGAACGCGTTCCGCTGCACCACGTGCCACGATCTCACGCAGGCGCCGAGCGGCAAGCTGCGCCCCGGCTACACGCTCTACGACGCGGCGTCGCGCCCGACGTGGTGGGGCGGCTTCGACACCACGCTGCTCGACTCGATGAACCAGTGCATCACCTTCTTCATGGCCGGCGACGCGCTCACCGCCGACGACGAGAAGGGGCGCGCGCTGCACCTGTACCTCGAGAGCATCTCGCCCGACGCCACCTCGCCCGCGCTGCCGCTCACCGTCGTGCAGCAGATCGTCGACATCCCGAGCGGCGATCCGGCGCTCGGCAAACAATTGTGGGACACCGGCTGCGGCAACTGCCACGGCGCGCCGCACACCGGCGCCGGGCGCATCACGTCGATCGCGTCGCTGGTGCCCGACGACAGCATCATGGCGCACGGCACCGACCCGAAGACCGGCGCGCGCCCGGTCGTGATCGAGAAAGTTCGCCACGGAAAGTTTTTCATGGTCGGTGGCAAGATGGCGCTGTTCCCGCTCGAGACGCTGAGCGACGCGCAGCTCGGCGCAATCCTCGGCTACCTGGAAACCTTCGGGCTGCCGCCGTACGTACCACCTACGATGTGAGGCCGTCATGATGCGCATCGCTCTCGCCGCTCTGCTTGCCTCCGCCTGCACCACCGTCGGGCCGATCCCGCCGGGCGCGGACTGGTCGCCGCCGACGACGCCCGATTGGGCGCACCAGGCGCGCTTCGCCATCACCGACAATCGCTCCGACTGGCTGTCGGTGGTGACGCCGCAGGCGACGCCGGCGCTGCTCGCCAACGTCCCCGTCGGTGACGTGCCCGTCGAGCTCGAGGGGCCGCACCACCTCGCCGCGTCGCCCGACGGATCGTGGCTGGTCTACAACTTGTCGAACTACGTGCCCGGCACCGGCTCGGGCCCGCACGGCTCGCACGGCACCGGCGCGGTGCCCGGCTCGCTGGTCAAGCTCGACGCGCACACGATGGCCAAGCTCGGCGAGGTGCTGGTCGATCGATCGCCGGGCGACGTGGTGCTGTCGAAGGACGGCAAGCTCGCGTACGTGACGCACTACGATCTCTTGCGCGTGCAGCAGGTGGTAGCGACGGAGAGCCCGCCGAAGATCGAAGACACGTACAGCGCGCTGGCGATCGTGAACACCGACACGATGGAGCGGCTGTCGCTCACGCCGATCTGCGCGACCGCGCACGGCGAGGGGCTGTCGCACGACGGCAAGACGCTGTACGCGACGTGCCAGACGTTCGACGAGATCGTGGTCGTCGACGTCAGCGATCCGACGGCGCCGGTGGTCAAGAAGCACGTCTCCGTCGGCGCGACGCCCAACACGTCGCCGAGCAACAACGGCAACTACGGTCCGTACGCGCTCACCGTCGCGCCCACGCCCGACGAGCGGGTGTGGATCTCGAGTCAGTACTCCGCCGACGTGCGCGTCTTCGATCCGGCGACGATGGCGATGGACTCGAGCAAGATCGTCCAATTTCCCGGGCCGGCGCTGTTCGGCGACTTCACGCTCGACGGCAAGACGTTCTTCGTGCCGCACCAGGGCGACGATCAGATCACCGCCGTCGACACGGCGACGCTGGCGACGACGCTGATCGCGGTGCCGTCGAGCGCGTGCATGAACGCGCACATGGTCAAGCTGACGCCCGACGGCAAGAACGCGATCATGGTGTGCGAAGGCGACCACGTGATGAAGCCCGGCACTGCGGTGATGATGTCGATCGTGCCGCCGGTGGTGACCGGCTTCGTCCCCGTCGGCATCTTCCCCGACGGCGCGGCGTGGCTGCCGCCGGCTCCGTAGCGAGTCGCACCTTTCGGCACCGCGCGCCAGATCCTGCGCGGATCTCTCCTGCAAACGCGCCGTTTCTCGACGGAGCGGACACCGATCCGCACTGGGAGTGAAGTCGCCACACCGGGGCCTCGACTCCCCGCGCGCGCTCGGGCGATCGCCGTGGCGCACGCCTTGCTCAACCGCGCGGGATGTCCAAGCCGATCAGCTTCGCGTTCGGTCTCGCGTTCGGCATCGCCCTCGCGCTCGCGGTCATGCTCGGCGCCGGTTGCGCCGGCAGCGTCGACGGCGGACCTCCGCCCGAGACCGACGCGCCGATCATCGGCGGACAAACCGACACCGGCGATCCCAGCGTGGTGATCGTGTTCGCGCAGGAGAACGGCTCGCAGCAGGGCTCGCTGTGCACCGCGTCGGTGATCGCGCCGACGGTGCTGCTCACCGCCGCGCACTGCGTGGCGCCGTCGGAGGTCGGCTCGAACGTCACCTTCTCGGCGTTCCTCGGCAGCGACTTCAACGGCGCCGGCCAGTGGCTCGCCGTGAAAGAGACGCACTTCGATCAAGCGTTCAATCCGAACAACTTGAACGGCGGACACGACGTCGGCATCGTCATTCTCGCGCAGCCGGTGTCGCTCACGCCGCTGCCGTACAACCGCACGAGCCCGTCGGCGCTCGCCGGCAAAGCGGTGCGCCTCGTCGGCTACGGCGTGAACAACGGCCAGGCGCAGACGGGCGCCGGCATCAAGCGGCAGGTGACCACCACGCTCGACAGCGTGTCGTCGCTGCTGCTCAAGATCGGCAACTCGAGCCAGGGCACGTGCCAGGGCGACTCGGGCGGTCCGGCGTTCATGAACGTGGGCGGCGTCGAGACCATCGTCGGCATCACGTCGTTCGGCGCGGTCGGCTGCGGCGACGGCGGCTACGACACGCGCATCGACCTCTACGCGTCGTTCATCGATCAGTATGTGAACGCGGCGGGGAGCCCGCCCCCACCTGCGTCGAATCCGCCGCCCTCGAACAATCCGCCGCCGCCGAGCCCGCCGCCCACGCCGCCGCCGCCGTCGAACGCGTGCGACGCCAATCAAGGTTGGGAGACCGAGCCCAACAATCAGCCGTCGCAGGCCAACGGCCTCTGCTCGACCGGCCAGATCTACGGCGCGATCGATGCGTCGGGCGACGTCGACTGGTTCACCTGGACGGTCGCCGCCAACCGCGATTACTACGTCACGCTCGGCTCGCTGCCCGCCGACTACAACATGACGCTCTACAAAGTGGTCAGTGGCTCTCTGTCGATCATCGCCACCGCCACAGACGCGCACGACGGCGCCGATCAGACGATCGCGCGTCACACCAGCGACGGGGGAACCTATTATTTGAAGGTCTTCGGCGTGAACGGCGCCAGCGATTCACAATACGGTTACGCCGTTACGGTAACCAAGTAGATCCGAAAATTAGGAGCCCGCGGAGCGACGACGCACGACTCGTGTCACGATAAACGCCAAGATAGTTCCCGCGCCCACTGCGATCAACGCAAACGCACCATAGATGAAATAGAGCGGTGATCGACAGTGATAGTCGGCCGCGTCCAGCGCGAAGTGGTTGTTGCAGAGAATCAGGTTCAGCGCACCGAGTGCCTCACCGGCGTATAGGGCGGCGCCGCCGACGAGCACGCTCGTCAACGCGCCCCATAGCCACCAGCGCGAGCGCAACGCTAGCGCTCTGCGCGTCTCTTTGGCGACAGCTCGTCCGCCAGCGCGCCGGCGTCGTAGACGTGGCGGAGGGCTTCGGTGAGCGCGGACGAGTGGACGCTGACCGAGCGATTGAGGTGATCGTCATAGACGAAGTTGCCCGGCAGTGACTGAATGTTGCCGTCGAAGATCAGGCCGACCAACTCGCCCGCTTTGTTGATTACCGGGCTGCCCGAGTTGCCGCCGATGATGTCGTTGGTGGAGACGAAGTCCATCGGCGTCTCGAGCTTGAGCTTGCCCTTGGCCGAAGCCCAGCGCGCCGGCAGATCCCACGGCGCCTTGCCCTCCGCCTTCGCCGACCGCTGATACAGCCCGCCGAGCGTGGTGAACGGCGCGATCGGTTTGCCGTCGACGGTGTAGCCGGCCACTTTGCCGAACGACAGCCGCAGCGTGAACGTGGCGTCGGGATAGTGCGTGAGCCCCTCGGCCTCGAACTGCGCCTTGCCGAGCAGCGCCATGTTCTGCTTCACCGGACCTTCGACCTCGTCCTCGTAGCGCTTGCGAATGGCGCGCGCCTCGGCGTCGATCGCGCGCGCGAGCACGATCATCGGATCTTTGGAAGCATCGAGCGCGGCTTTGGAGCCATAGAGCTGTTTGCGCAACGCCACGTCTTTGAGCTTGGTGCCGCTCACCAGCTCGTGCGCGCGCGCCTCTGGCGTCTTGCCGGCGAGCGCGGCTTTGACCACCGGGCTCGCCGCCCCGAGCTCGCCTGCGAGGTTGCCGAGCGCCGTCGCCAGCGTCGCCTCCTCGAGCCCGTCGTAGATCGGCGCCGCCGAGAACAGCCGCAGCTCCACCGACTGCAAATTCGAGTCGCGATATTCGCGCAGCCGCTTCTCGCTCGGCTTGAGCTTCTCGTCGCCGGCGCGCACCAGCGTCCGCGCGATGCCGAACAGATCGCTCCAGAACGGATTGCCGCGCCGCCCTTCGAGATAGCCATACGCTTTATAGAACGTCTGATATTTCTTTTGCGTCGCCGCGATCGAATCCCAAACGCCGCCATAAAGCTTCTGTTTGTCCGGCGACGCCGCGATCCGTTTGCGCAGCGCCGCCTCCTCGTCGGCTTTGGTGCCCATCAATCGTTTGTCCTGCAAACCCTGCAAATAACCGCCGAGCGCCTTCAAAGAGTTTTCAATGTAGAACAGCTCGGTGCGCGCCTGCCGCTCCTGCTCCGCGCCCTTTTTGCCGTAGTCTTTCAAAACTTCTCTAAAGCGCGCCAAATCCTTTAAAGCCATCGGATAGGTGAAATCGCGCAGGAACTCGAGCTGCGCCAGTGTATCGAGCCGCTCGGTGTTGCCGGGATTTCCCGAGACGAAAACCAGCTCGTTCTCCTTCGCGCCGCCCGCGCTCCATTTCAGGAAATGCTCCGGATGCAGCTCTTTATCGCCCTCGTAAACGCGAAAGAACGCCGCGTCCAAGTCATAACGCGGATATTCGAAGTTATCGGGATCGCCGCCAAAGAACGCGATTTGAAACTCGGGCGCGAACACCAATCGCACGTCGATATACTTTTTATATCGATACATATTGAAAACGCCGCCCTGATACAGCGTCACCACGTCGCAGCGCTCTTTGGTCTTCTCGTTACACGCCTTCTCCAGCGCGGACATCTTCTCTTTCTGCGCTTTATTGATCGCGGCGTCGTCCATGCCCGGTTTCTCGACGGACTTCACCTCGGCGGTGACGTCCTCGATGCCGGTGAGCACGTTCAACTCGAGATCGGGGCACTTGATCTCGGCGGCCGGCGTGGCGGCGTAGAACCCATCCTTTATATAGTCGTGTGTTTTATCGTCGAGCTTGTGAATGCAATCGGCGCCGACGTGGTGATTGGTCATCACCAGCCCGCGCGGCGACACGAACGAGCCCGAGCCGCCGGAGTTGAAGCGCACCGACGCGAGCCGCACGTGATCGAGCCACGCGTCGGTGACGTCGGCTTTGTAGCGCTGCTTGACCAGCGCCTTGGGAAAGTTGTTGAACGTCCACATGCCCTCGTCGGCGCGCGCGGGGATCGCCGCACCGAGGATTCCGAGCGCCACCAGCAAGCGTGCTTTGTTCATCGTCGCTCCTTGTGCCGAGCCGGTTTACCATAGAGTGCTACGATGGCGGCGATGAGTTTCAGCGCCTCGCTCGCCGAGCTGCTGCGTCTCTCGGGACGCGCGCCGCCCGACGCGTCCGACGTCGGCGCGATGCTCGCCGAGATCGCACGTTCGCCGTGGCTGCGCTTTGCCCTCGGGGTCGCGCCCGATGCGCCGATACCGCACGACCCGGAGGGAGTGACGCGAGCGGCGCAGGAGTTTTGCGCGGCGTGGAAGATCTGGGAGGCGTACCGCACGTGCGTCATCGAGGTGATGCCGCCGGGATCGGCGGCGGTGCGGTTCGCGCTCGATCCCGCCGTCGGAGGCGCGCCGCCGCGCGAGTTTCCCGCGGCCACGTTCGCGATCATCACGGCGTGGAATCCGGGGTCGGGCGAGCCGCGGCCCAACGAGCGGGCGAACCGGCGCGCCAATCAGCAGCTGGCGGCGCACCTCGACGCGCGGCTCTTGCAGCGCTGGCCGGCGGTGAACGCGCCCGGCTCGCGCTGGCGCGAGGAGAGCTTCGCGGTGCTCGGCATCGAGCTCGACGAGGCGCACCGCATCGCCGAGTCGTTCCAGCAGCGCGCGCTCTACTACGTCGACCGCGGCCGCCCGCTGCTGGTCGCCCGCCGCCGCGCCCGCGTCGTCACCTGGGAGGGCGAGCTACGCGTGCTATAGTTTTCGCATGACCACCAAGGAGCAGATCCTCCGCGCGCTCGAGGCGATGCCCGACGGCGCAGGGATCGAGGACGCCATCGAGCGCCTCTACCTGCTCTACAAAGTGGAGCGCGGCCTGACGCAGGCCGACGCCGGCGAGAAGGTCACGCAGGAGGAAGCCCGCCGGCGGATGGCCCGGTGGCTTCCGTAAGCTGGACCGTCCAGGCGCTCGACGATCTCGACGCGATCTGCTTGTACATCGCGCGCGACGCGCCGGGGCGCGTGGTTCCCGAGATCAATCAGGAGCACATCCGCGAGGTGTTCGTGCACAGCTACCGGATCATCTATCGCGTGATGAACGACGCCGTCGAGATCTTGACCGTGCACCATGGCGCGCGGTCGCTCGGCAGCGTCGGTTCGTAGCGGCGAGCTACGCGTCCTCTGAGGCGGCGCGCTCGACGGCGGCGATCAGCTGCATCGGCGGGACGGCGCCCATCAGCGTCTCGGTTTCGTTCACCACCGTCATCGGGACGCCGCGGATCTGGTACTTGCGCGCGAGCTCGGGGAACTCCTGCACCTCGACGACGTCGGCGGTGATGCGCGCGGAGGCGGTCGCTACCTGGAAGGCCGCACGGGCCATCGGCGGGCAGTGCGGTCAGGAGGGGGTGACGAACACCTGGATGTGCACGTCGCGCGCGAGCTGGCCGAGCCGTTCGCCGATCTCCGCCGGCAGGGGCGGCTCGGCGCCGCCGAGATCGAGCACCGCGGTCACCATCGTCGACATCTCGTAGCCGGCGGGCAGGCCGAAGTAGCGCAGCTTGCCGCGCGCCATCTCCGACGAGAAGACGATCGCCGGCAGCCGCTCGCCCGCCAGCTCGCGCGCGCGCGCCTCGTCGGCAGCGGCGTCGACGTGCGCCAGCTTGAGGCGCGGCGACGTGGCCGCCAGCTCGGTGGCGATCTGCTTCACCTCCTCGGAGGCGTCGTGCGCGTCGTCCTCGCCGGGCGCGGCGCCGGGCAAGACCAGCCGCGATTTCTCGCGCGTCACGACGGTGATGGTCACGTCGTGCGCGAGCGTGGCGAAGTTCTCTTGCAGGTAGCGCACGTCCTCGTCGGCGAGCAGCGGCATGACTGCAAATTAAGCCGCGCGCGCGCCCTCGTCTACTGCGGTTTTTCGCTTGCCGCTCTCCTCGACGGTGTGTATCCATAAGTCGATTCAGCGTCCATAGCTCAGCTGGATAGAGCGATGGCCTCCGGAGCCATAGGTCGCAGGTTCGAGCCCTGCTGGACGCACCGCCGCTGATGCAAGCCGCCGCGATTCCGGAGATCGTCCTCGACAGCTTCGACGGGCTGTACGCGTGGACGGCGCACAAGCACCGACGAGCTCGACCTCGGCGCGCTGGCCAACGAGGGCAGCCTGGCGGTGCCGCTCGATCACGTGGTCGCGTCGCGCGTGGCGCGGCGTTGGGACTTCTCGAACTTCCTCGCCGTCGAGACCGCGGGCGCGGGCGGGCTGCCGCGCCACGCGTCGTTCATGACCAAGTTCGGGCGCTCGCGCGATCAGCTCGCGGCGCTGCAGGCCCGGCTCGAGAAGGCGCGCGCCGAGCTGATCGCGAATCCGTATCGCGGCTGAGACCGATCGGGCGGGCTCGCGCGTGTGACGGAGCATGCTCACCACCAGCCTGCCCGCGATCGCCCAGCGCCGCCCGCTCGTCACGCTCGGGTGCGCGATCGCCGGCTTGATCGCCGTCGCGCTCGGCTGCGGGTGGCGGCAGCGCGACGCCGCGCGCGAGCCGCCACGGTGCGCGCCGCTCGCCGCCCGCTCGGCGCCGCGCACGCTCGTGCTGCGCGTCGATCGCTTCATCCTGCCGATCGGCGGCCCGTCGATCCACGAAGCCGCGCAGCTCACCGCCGGCGGCGCGTGCGCGCCCGACGCTCCGTGCCGCCGCGTCTCGACGGAGACGCTCGAGCGCGTGTACCAGCTCGTGCGCGCCACCGCCGGCGCGCGCCACCGCGCGGTCTACGTCTCGCCGCACTACGGCGCGCGATCGATCACCGCCGCGCTCGGCGAAGACCGCTGCGCCATCGCCGACGGCTCGCAGGAGCCGCTCGCCGAAGCCGACCTGCCGGCGTTCGACGCCGCGTTCGACGCCGTCGCGAGCGCTTTCCTGGCGGACGGCGCTCCGACGGGAAATTGAGCTTTAGCCGAGCGGTTCGCCAATTCGACGCGTTCTGGCATGATCGGTCTCAAATAATTCGGTAAAACCCGCTACACTTGCTACTTGACTCCGGGGGGCTTTTCGCGCGACGATGAGTCGGGTTGACCCGTATTCAGGAGGATCCATGAAGCCGGCGATGATCGTGTTGGCTTTGGCGCTCGGGCTGGCGACCGCCGCGCACGCAGGGTTGAAGAACACCGTCGGCGTCACGGTGGACACCGTCAACCACAAAGCCTTCGGCGCGCTGGGCGAGGCGCGCAACAGCTCGGACAGCATCGAGGCCGCCGGCTGCCAGACCAGCGTCGTCGCGGGCCAGAGCATCACGGCGCTCTGCTTCGCCATCGACGCGAATGGCGTGCAGGTGATGTGCAGCAGCACCGATCGGCGCATCGTCCAGGTCGCCGAATCGATCGGCACCGACGCGGCGTTCTCGTTCAGCTACGATCCGAAGTCGGGGAACTGCTTGACGCTCCTCGTGTTCAACGCGTCGGAGTTCGGCCCCAAGCAGCCATGAGCAAGGCGCTCCCCTTCGCGCTGGTCGCGATCACCGCGGGCGCCGCCGGATACGTCCTCGGCGGAAGCGGACAAAAGAGCGAGCTTCGAGCCGCGCCCAAGACGGCGAGCTGCGAGCCGGCGACGCTGGCGGCCGCGCTGTCGACGGTGCGCGTCGCCACCGACAACAGCGCGCTGCGCGACGACGTGCGGCGCATCATCCGCGAGGAGCTGGCGGCCGCCGGCCACGCGCCGCAAAAAGATCGTGGCGAACGCGAGCGCGAGGCCGAGCGTCCGGCGCCGACGGCGGAGAGCGTGGCCGCGCGCGAGACCAGCCAGCAGCTCATCGCCACCAGCCTCTCGACGCACCGCTGGACGCGCGAGCAGAAATCCAAGCTGCGCGATCTCCTGCCGCAGATGACCGACGAGCAGCGCGCCGCCACGCTGGCCGAGCTGATCCCGGCGATGAACCGCCAGGAGATCATCCCCGAAGAGCCCGGCGCTCCCTTCTGACCCGGCCGATGGAGTAGGCTCGCTTGATGACGCCGAACGCGCGCGCGTTTCTCGAGGCGCCGATCGAGCGCGTCGACGTCGGCAGCGCCGAGATCGCGCTGCGGCGGTTCGGCGCCGGCCCGCCGCTGCTCCTGATCCACGGCTGGCCGCTGTCGGGGTTCACCTTCCGGCACCTCGTGCCGCGGCTCGCCGCCGAGCGCACCTGCTTCGTGGCCGATTCGCCGGGCGCGGGCGACACGCGCGTTCGCGACGATCACGACTTCCGGTTCGCGGGGCAGGCGGCGAGCTACGCGCGGCTGGTCGATCGGCTCGGCTGGGACGCGTTCGATGTGCTGGCGCACGACACCGGCGCGACCATCGCGCGCGAGCTGGCGCTCACCGTCGGCGCGCGGGCGCGCAAGCTGGTGCTGATCAACACCGAGATCCCCGGCCACCGCCCGCCGTTCATTCCGTTCTATCAGCGCGTCACGTCGCTGCCGGGCGCGGCGGCGGTGCTGCGGCTGCTCTTGCGCTCGCGCGCGTATCGCCGCTCGAAGATGGGATTCGGCGGCTTCTTCGAGGACAAGTCGCTGCTCGACGGCGAGTTCACCGACGAGTTCGTGGCGCCGCTGCTCGCGTCGCGCGCGCGGCTCGACGGGCAGCTGCGCTACCTGCGCGGCATCGACTGGGCGCTGGTCGACGGGCTGGCCGCGCGCCACCGCGAGCTCCGCGGCGAGGTGCTGTTCGTCTGGGGCGAGCTCGACGAGACGTTCCCGGCGGCGCGCGCGGCGGAGATGGTGCCGCAGCTCGCGCGCTGCGCCGGCCTGCGCCTGGTGCCGGGCGCGCGGCTGCTCGCGCACGAAGAGAAACCCGACGAGGTGAGCGCGCACGCGATCGACTTCCTGCGCGCCTGAGGGAACCGCGGCGGCGCGGCGCTGTCGAAAGACAGGAGGGTGCCATGGCGCAGCGCTGCGGGCCGGGTGCGTCGTCGCTCGAGGTGAGCGTGTGGTTCGATGGCGCGGTGGTGTCGTCGCGCCACCTCAGCGTCGGGCCGCGCGGGTCGAGCCGGCTCACGCGGCTGCTGTTCTTCGGCGGCGGGCTGGCGCTCGGGGGCGCGCTGGCGATGTTCGCGGCGGCTTCGCTCGGCGCGCGCGCGGGGCGCGGCGGCGACGCGATCTTCTGCGCGTGCTTGATCGCGGCGCAATCGGCGATCGCGGCCGGTCTGGCCAGGCGCTTCGCCGAGCGGGCGCCGCGCGACTTCACGCTGCCGGGCGAAGAGCGGCCGCTCGTGCGCATGGCGAACGGCGGCTTCGAGCTGTGCACGGCGGCGGGCGCGCTGCCGATTCCGTGGGGCGCGCGCATTCGCGTGGCGTCGGGGCTGGCGGAGATCGCGATCGCGTCGACGCTGCCGCCGCGGCGCTACCGGCTGGCGGCGGCGGGCGACTGGTGGTCGCGGGCGAGCCGCGGGGCGACCGGGGCGATGATCGCGGCGGGCGTGCTCTCGCTGCTGCCGATCTTCGCGTGCTTGTGGCCGGGGGCGTTCGGGCTCGGCGCGACGGCGCGGCGCGCGCTCTACCTGGGGCTCGACGACGGCGTGGCGCGACGCGCGCGCGTGCTCGTCGGGCCGTCGAGGCCGCGCGAAGCGACGCAAGCGCGGCGCGCGCGCGCAGTGGAAGACGAGAGCGCGCGCGAAGAGACGGAGGAGGTTGCGGAGGCGCGGGCGGCGGCCACGGCTACGGCTACGGCCACGGCCACGGCCACGGCCACGTCGCCGTCTGCGTCGACGGCGAACGAGCGTGGGGTTGCACGGGCGCGCCGTGCGGCTTCGGAGCGCGACGTCGAGATCGTGACGGCGCAGCGCGAGCGGGCGGCCGCGCAGGCGCGCATCGCCGGCGTGCTCGGTGTGCTGGGCTCGGCGCAGTCGTCCGGCCCGTCGCTGAGCGAGCTATGGTCCACGTTCAGCGACGGCGCGCACGGCGACGGCGGCGCAAATTCCGGCAGCGAACACTTCGGCAACGGACATTTCCACGGCGGAAATTCCGGCAGCCGAAATTCGAGCGATGGAAATTCCGGCGGCGAAACTTCGGCCGGCGAACATTCGAGCGGTAGAGCTTCGGGCGGCGCAGCTTCGGGCGGTGGAAATTCGGGTGGCGGAAATTCGGGTGACGAAAATTCGGGTTGGGGGAATTCGGGCGGTGGCGATGGGTGGGGCACGTTGAGCGGGGATCCGATCGGCGACACCTACGGCGTCGGCGGGCTCGGGCTCAGCGGCTCGGGCGGCACGGCGTGCGGCGGCGGCGACGACGTCATCGCGCTCGGCGATCTCGCCCCCCTCGGCCACGGCGAAGGCCACGGCGACGGCTGCGGCACCGGCTACGGCAGCGGTCACTCCAACTGCGGCGGCCTCGGCTACCACGTCGCCGCCGCGCCCGACCTGCGCATCATCGCGCCCCGCGACGACGCCTCGCTCAGCAAAGATCTGATCCGCCGCGTCGTGCGCGCGCACCTCAACGAAGTGCGCTTCTGCTACCAGCGCGCGCTGCAGACGCGCCCCGCGCTCGCCGGCCGCGTGCTCGCCGAGTTCCTGATCGCCGAGTCGGGCGACGTGCTGACCTCGCGCGTCGCGCAGTCGACCGTCGCCTCCGACGACGTTGGCGCGTGCGTCGCCGCCGCCGTGCGCCGCTGGCGCTTCCCCGCCGCGCGCGGCGCGCTGACGCAGGTCTCCTACCCGTTCCTGTTCACGCCCGCCGACTGAGCGGCGCGCGTCAGCTCGATTTCTTGCTGCGTCCCTTGCGCGGAATCTTCGCGCCCTTCTTGCGCGCCTTGTTCAAGCCGATGGCGATCGCCTGCTTGCGGCTCTTGATCTTGTGCTTGCCGCTGCGCATGTGGTGCATCTCGGTGCGCACCGAGCGGCTGGCCTTGCGCGAGCTCTTCGAGCGGCGGCTCGAGGACGAACGTTTCCTTTTCGCCATCACGACCTCCTACGTTCGAACCTGAGCACGCGCCCGGCGACGGCAACCTCGGGTAAGCTTCGCCCATGTCGATCTACTTGAGCCGCATCTACACCAAGACCGGCGACCGCGGCGAGACCGCGCTCGTCGGCGGCAAGCTGGTGCGCAAGGACGCGCCGCGCATCGAGGCCTACGGCACCGTCGACGAATTGAACGCGGTGATCGGCCTCGTGCGGCGCGCCAACCAGTCGGAGCCGGGGCCGGCGGGCGCGGTGGCGCGCATCGACGCGATGCTCGAGCGCGTGCAGAACGAGCTGTTCAACCTCGGCTCGCTGCTGGCCACGCTGCCCGAGGATCTCGCGCCGACGCAGCCGCGCGTCGAGGCGCGCCACGTCGAGGCGCTCGAGCACGAGATCGACGAGCTGAACGAGAACCTGCCGCCGCTGCGCAGCTTCACGTTGCCCGGCGGCGGTTGGGTCTCGTCGTACTTGCACCTGGCGCGCACGGTGTGCCGGCGCGCGGAGCGGCGCGTGGTGTCGCTGGCCGCGAGCGAGGCGATCGACGGCGAGACGGTGCGCTACCTGAATCGACTGTCGGATGCGCTGTACGTGCTCGGCCGCTGGAACACGCGCGAGCGCGGCGAGAGCGAGCCGCTGTGGCGCCCGGAGAAGACGTGAGCGAAAAATCGCCCGCGAGCGCGCCCGCGAACGCGCCCTCGCCCTCGATCGAAAAGTCGCTCGAGCGCGGCGGCGCGCGCATCGCCTACAGCGTGAGCGGCCCGCCTTACGGTGTAAGTCTCGACGAGCCGGCGGTCGTCCTCGGCCACAGCCTGCTGTGCGATCGGCGCATGTGGCAGGACGTCGCGCCGCGGCTGGCCGAGCGCCGGCGCGTGATCTCCATCGACGTGCGCGGCCACGGCGCCTCGACCGCGCCCGGCCCGTTCTCGCTCGAGGATCTCGCCGACGACTGGCGCGCCATCCTCGACGCCGAGAAGATCCCGCGCGCGATCCTGTGCGGGCTCTCGATGGGCGGCATGACCGCGATGCGCCTGGCGCTGGCCTCGCCCGAGCGCGTGGCGGCGCTGGCGCTGCTCGACTCGAGCGCCGATCCGCAACCGGCGTGGGAGCGCGTGAAGTTCGGCGTGATGGCGCACGTGGTGGCGCGCTTCGGTTTCCTGCGCGTCATCGGCGCGGCGGTCAAGCCGGTGATGTTCGGGCGCACGTCGATCAAGGAGCGGCGCGAGCTGGTCGAGCGCCAGTGGGCGCGCATCGAGGAGAACGATCCCAAGGCGCTGTTTCACGGCGTGCGCGCGGTGATCGATCGGCGCTCGATCTACGAGCGGCTGCCGACGCTGCGCTGTCCGACGCTGGTGATGGTGGGCGCCGAGGATCGCGCCACGCCGCCCGAGCGCTCGCGCCGCATCGCGGCGCAGATCCCCGGCGCGCGGCTGGAGAGCATCGAGCGCGCGGGCCACTTGAGCGCGCTCGAGCAGCCCGACGTGGTGGCGCGCACACTCGGCGAGTTCTTCGACTCGATCGCGGTTCGAGTTGCCGAAGCGGGCGGGCGAACGCACGATCAGTAGGTGGAGCCGCGCGACCCCGACCTCGACGAGAAAGCGCCGATCATCGAAGCGCGGCGTCGCGCGCGGCGGCGCACCTCGAGCTTCTTCTTCTTCGCGGCGGGGATCGCGTTCGGCACCGCGCTCTATCTCCTGCGCGCGCGCTTCGCCACGCTGGCGGCGCCGGCGCATCGCGTGGCGTTCTACGGGCTGGTGCTGTTCATGGTGCTCTTGTTCTGGCTGGGCGCGCGCGCCGAGGCGGACGTGTCGTCGCTCGACGAGCGGCTGCGCAATCTGCGCGAGGCGGAGGCGGCGCGGCGCAAGCGGCCGCGCGCCTGATCACATGTCCGTCGGGCCGAGGCAGGTATTCGGCGTGCACGCCGAGCCGCGGCCTTGCGGATCGACGACGCACGTGGCGCCCGGGCCGCAGTCGATCGGCGGCTGCGCGGTGGCGCAGTTGATGATGGTGCAGAAGTACGTGTCGCTCGCCGACGGCGTCGTGCCGTTGCCGAGCGCGCTGCAGAGGCTCGCCGGCTGATTGTTGCAGTCGGAGAAGCCCATGCAGAACTTGCCGACGCCCTTCGAGTTGCCGACGTCGCCGGGATGGCCGCACTGCGAGAGCGGGCCCGACGTGAGGTCGTGGCTCCCGCTCATCGACAGATCGCTCGACGACATGTTCATGTCGCCGCCGTTCGTCCCCGAATCGCCGCAGCCCGCGACCGCGACGATCGCGGCCACACTTACCAAGGCTTTGATTAAGCGCATGCCCGAATGTTAGGCGCGCGCTCGCTCGCTCGTCAACTTACCGCTCAGTCGGGTTCGATGCAGCCCTGACCCGGTCCGACGATGAACGACGATTGGTCGCGCTCGTCGTGCGGCTGGATGGGATTGTGCGCGATGCCGTGCGGCGGCTCGCTCGTGGCGACGAACATGGCGTCGCGCGCGCCGCACTCGGGACAGTGAGCGGGCGGTGCCTCGCCGCCGTCGACGAAGCCGCAGATGGTGCATTTCCAGCTTTGCGGCGAGCTTTCCATCGGCCCTCCGACGGCAAAAGTGCAACGCGCGCGCCATTGCCCGCTCCCGCCGATCCGTGGTACCTCCTTGCAGCACATGCGAAAGAACTTCGTCCTCGACACCAACGTCCTGCTCCACGATCCGCGCGCCATTTTCCATTTCGCCGACAACACCGTCATCATCCCGATCTACGTGCTCGAGGAGATCGATCACTTCAAAAAGGAATTGTCCGAGCGCGGACGCAACGCGCGCGAAGTGGCGCGCCGCCTCGACGAGTTCCGCAACAACGGGGCGCACCTGTCCGACGGCGTGAAGCTCGACGGCGGCGGGCGCTTGATGGTGGCGCTGGCCACGCGCGAATTGCCGCAGGCGATCCGCACCTCGCAGATCGTCGACAACTTCATCCTCGGCGTGGCGCTCGAGGTGCGCGACCGCGACTTGCAGACGCCGACGATCCTGGTGACCAAAGACGTCAACCTGCGCATCCGCGCCGACGCGATGGGGCTCAACGCCGAGGAGTTCGACGCCGAGAAGATCGACATCGAGGAGCTGTACTCGGGCAACGGCGAAGTCGAGGTCGGCGGCCCGCAGGTCGATCAGTTTTATTCGGAAGGTTCGCTGCCGCTCGAGCCGAACGGCTTCTTCTCGAATCAATATTTGCTGCTGCGCGATCGCGAGAACCCGTCGCACACCGCGCTCGGCCGCTACGACGGGCCCAACAAGCGCGTCTCGCAGATCAAGAAATTGCGCGAAGGCGTTTGGGGCATTCGGCCGCGCAACAAGGAGCAGCACTACGCGCTCGATCTGCTGCTCAACGACGACATCAAGCTGGTGACGCTCGTCGGAAAAGCGGGCACCGGCAAGACGCTGCTGGCGATCGCCGCCGGTTTGCAGAAGTGCGTCGAAGAGGCCGTGTACCAGAAGCTGCTGGTGTCGCGGCCGATCTTTCCGCTCGGCAAGGACATCGGGTTTCTCCCCGGCGACATCGAGGAGAAGCTCAATCCGTGGATGCAGCCGATCTACGACAACATCGAACTCTTGCTCGGCTTCTCGAAGGCGGAGAAGAAAGAGGGGCGCTCGCACCAGGAGCTGATCGATCTCGGCTACATCGAGATCGAGCCGCTCACGTACATCCGCGGGCGATCGATCCCCAACCAGTTCATGATCGTCGACGAGGCGCAGAACCTGACGCCGCACGAAGTGAAGACCATCATCACGCGCGTCGGCGAGAACACCAAGATCGTGCTCACCGGCGACCCGTATCAGATCGACAACCCGTACGTCGATTCGGCCAACAACGGGCTCACCACCGTCGTCGAGCGGTTCAAGGGCGAGGCGATCGCCGGGCACGTGTCGCTGGTCAAGGGCGAGCGCTCGCCGCTGGCCGAGCTCGCCGCCAACATTCTGTAGCGCCCGTTCGTAGCGCCCGCTCGCGCGCTCAGCTCCGCCGAAAAATTCGCACCAGCACCGGCATCGCGATCAGCGCGGCGGCGAGGCACGTCAGCTCGCCGAGATCGGCGACCACGCCGAACGAGCGCAGCGCGTGGTTGCGCGACATGAGCAGCGTCGAGTAGCCGATGATGGTGGTGAGCGAGCACAGCGCCACCGCCGAGCCGGTGCCGCCGAACACGTCGCCGAGCGCCGCGCCGGGATCGCGCTTGAGCCGCGCCCAGATGTTGGCGGCGTAGTCGGCGCCGACGCCGAGCGTGATCGGCAGCGCCACGAAGTTCATGAAGTTCAACTTCGTCTGTTCGACGCCGAGCGCACCGACGAGCCAGTAGAGCCCGAGCGCGAGCGCGGCCAGGACCGGCAGCGCGCCGCGCGGGCCGAACATCAGCAGCACCAGCGCGGTCACGCCGGCGAGCGCCAGGAGCGTGACGCGCGGCCCGTCGTCGACGATGGCGCGCAGCATGCCGGCGAAGATGGTGCCGACGCTGGCGGCGATGAAGCGGCGGCCGAGCGCGTCGACCTCGAGCGCGCGCGACAGGCGCAGGAGGTCGTGGCCGTTGTTCGAGTAGTAGCGCGCGCGATCGGCGTCGACGCCGACGAAGCGGCCGCGCTGCCCGTCGGTCTCGGTGAACGCGTCGAGCCACACGCGCGGCAGATCGTCGACGGTCACCGCGCGCAGATCGTCGCGCGGGCGCCACGCCAAAAGCTCGCGCGCCTCGTCCTCGTCGAGCAGCCGCATGTGCTTGTCGAGCTTCGAGCGCACGCGCGCGAGCAGCGCCAACTTTTTCTGCTCGTCCCAGGGAAACAGCGAGCGCATGGTGCGCACGGTCTTGATCAGGCGCAGCGACGGATCGGCTGCGTCTTTTTGCCGCACCGCCTCGGCCACCGGCTCGGCCTGCGCCGGATCGTCGACGAGGAACACGCCGTCGTTGCCGACGCGCCCCGCGCCCACGTCGCCCATGCCGAGCGACTCCATGCGGTGCCACAGCTTCTGCGCCGGCGTCGCCTCGGTGCGCAGGTTCTCGAAGTTCCACTCCAGCGGATCGCGCAGCCAGCGCGCGACCGGCCGCGCCAGCGACGCGCACGCGGCGGCGATGAGCAGCGCGGCGGCGATCGGGCGCCGCTCGACGGCGCGGCCGAGCGCGGCGAACAGCGGGCGCGCCCAGCTCGACGGCGGCGTGAGCACGCCCGCGCGCAAGCGCTCGCCGGCGATCACCATCGGCGGCACGAGCGCGAACGTCGCCAGCCACACGAGCAGCATGCCCGCGCCGCCGATGATGCCGAACTGGTTGAAGCCGCGAAAGCTGGTGGCGAGCAGGCTGCCGTAGGCGATCGCCGCCGCCGCCATCGCGGTGAGCGTGCCGGTGAACGACTCGGTGAGCGCGCGCACGAGCGCGTCGTGCACCGCGCGGCCGGCGCGCCGCTCCTCGCCGAAGCGCGCCATCACCAGGATCGGCGAGTTGATGCCGTTGCCCAAAATGATCGACGCCAGGAACGCGGTGTTCAAGTTGAGGTAGCGCACCGTCGACGCGGCGAGCGCGAGCGCGAGCAGCAGGCCGAGCACCGCCGGCGCGCCGACCACCCACAAGACGGCGACGCGGCGGAAGTACAAAAAGATCACGCCCAGGACGCCGAGCAGGCAGATCGCCGTCGCCGCGGTGAGATC
>DASREC010000286.1:0-2820 GCA_035652295.1 Polyangia bacterium | reverse complement strand
GCCAGGTCTCGGTGTTCTGGGCGGAGCAGGGACCGTGCTACCGCTGCCTCTATCCCGAGCCGCCGCCGCCGGGCATGGCGCCGTCGTGCAACGAGGCCGGCGTGCTCGGCGTGCTGCCGGGCGTGATCGGCGTCCTGCAGGCGACCGAGGCGGTGAAGCTGATCCTCGGCATCGGCAAACCGCTCATCGGCCGGCTGATGCAGTACGACGCGCTCAACATGAAGTTCCGCGAGTTCAAGCTGCCGCGCAATCCCAAGTGCGTCACCTGCTCGGAGCGCGGCAAGAAGATCGAGCTGATCGACTACGACGCCTTCTGCAGCGTCGCGCGGTAGTGGCAAACGCCCTCGGATTGGCGTTTCGGCAGCTTTTAGCCGAGCAGCCGGCGGTGTTCGAGAACCTGTTCGATCCGGCGCGCGGCGGCGGCTGGGGCTATCTGCCGGCGCCCGAAGAGGCCGAGCTGTTCGCCGTGCTGCGCGCGTTCCGCATGGTCGACGGCGAGCCGGGCGGCGACGTGCGCGGGCTGCACCGCGTGCGCACGCGCGGCGAGCGGTTCTACGTCATGGAGATCGATCGGCACGACGTCTATCGCCAGGACGTGTGGCCGGAGACCGACGCGATGCTGGCGCTGCTCGACGGCGCGCCGCCCGGGCGGCTGGCCGACATCGGCACCGGCTGCGGCATCGTGGCGATCGAGGCGGCGGCGCGCGGGCATCGCGTGGTGGCGACCGACCTGCACGGCGTGGCGCTCGAGTTGGCGCGCGCGAACGCCGCGCTCAACGGGCTCGAGGGCGCGATCGAGTTTCGCCAGGGCCACCTGTTCGCCCCGCTCGCCGACGAGAAGTTCGATCTGATCCTGACCGCGCCGCACTACGGACGCATCTTCGATCAGCTGCGGCTCGAGGTGCTCACCGACGGGCCGCGCTGCCTCGCGCCGGGCGGGCGGCTCGGCCTGGCGACGCAGCTCGAGTGGCAGGCGGACGGGCCGCTCGCGGCCGAGCACCTCCTGCGCCCGCTGGCCGAGCGCGGCGCGCGCGTGCGGGTCGAGCCGATCGTCTCGACGGTGAAGCGCGAGTGGTTCAAGCTCGCGCGCGGCGAAGATCCGCATTTGGTCTCGCGCCACCGATTCCTGATCACCGTCGAGAACGGCGCGGGGCCGGGCGCGCTCGACGTCGCGCGGCCGGCGCTGGACGCGATTCCCGTCGAGGAGTTCGTGCCGCTCGCGCGGCTGCTCGGCGGCGGCGCGCGCGAGGGACGCGTGACCGCGACGGTGGCGACCGCGGACGACTTCGCGCGGCTGGGCGCGCTCGCCGACGCGCTGGGCGCGCCGGACGCGACGCTCGACGGGCCGCTGCCGTCGGCGCTGCTCGACGCCTGCCGCTTCGGCGCGCGCGCGTGCGTCGGCCACGGCGCCGCGGCCGGCGCGATCCTCGACGCCGCCGGCGGCGTGCGCCCCTGCACGCACGGCGGCGTGGTCGCGCGCGCCGAGGATCCGCTGGCGCGCGTCGACGAAAATCTGCGCGCGCTCGCCGCCGCCGCCGCCGCGCGCCGCGGCTGCGCCGCCTGCCCCGCCGAGGACACGTGCAGCCGCTGCCTGTTCCCCGCCGCGTGCGACGAAACCGCCTACTGCGATTTCATTCGGTCAAACGTGCGCCGTTTGCCGATCCTGCACCGCCTGCTCGACACGCTGGCGGTGCTCGCGCGCGCCGACGCGCTGGCCGCGCCGCTCGCCGTGCGCCGCTGGCCGCGCCGCGCGTGGTCGATCGACGACGTGCCGCCGAGCGGCGACGACCTGCGCAACCTCGAGCGCCGCTGGAACCAGAGCGAGACGTGGACGATCGCGAGCGGCGAGGGCGCGTTCCTCTTCTGGCTCGTCGACGATCGCCTGCGCCACGCCGCCGTCGAGCCGCCCGCCGCCGCGCTCGGCGGTCGGATCGCCGACGGCGCCACGCGCGCCGAGCTCGAGACCTTCGCCCAATCGCGCGCGCTGCCGCGCTGGATGGTCGGCCGCGCGATCGAGCATCTCACTTTCATATTTGTGTAAGATTCCTGATTATTGATCCGGTGCGGCGGACCGCTCGTATACAAGAGGTCATGGCCCAGGTCGCCCTCCATCGCCTCGAATTGACGCGCCCGAGCGCGGGCTGCTACCGTGTTTCGGCTGCGGGGTGGGGGCGCGTCGCAGGAGGGCCGGTGGCCGCGTTGACCGATGACGGAGATGCCGAGCTGGTGCGCGGCGTAGCGGCGGGAGATCGGCAGGCGCTCGCTCGGCTCTACGATCGCTACGCAAGTCATTTGCTGGCGCTCGGCCAGCGCATCCTCGGCGAGCGCCGCGAGGCCGAGGATTTGTTGCACGACGTGTTTCTCGAGGTGTGGCGCCAGGCCGGCGCGTACGACGCCGAGCGCGGCTCGGTGCGCGCGTGGATGCTGATGCGCATGCGCTCGCGCGCGCTCGATCGGCGCAAGGCGGCCGGCTTCGCGCGCGTGGTGTCCATCGAGGAGCGGCGCGTGCCCGAGCCGTCTCAGAGCGGCGAGGATCCGCAGCTCGCGCCCGATCGCGAGGCGGTGCGGCGCGCGCTGTCGGCGCTGCCGACGGAGCAGCGCCAGGTGCTCGAGCTCGGCTACTTCGAGGGGCTGTCCTCGTCGGAGATCGCCGAGCGCATCGCGGCGCCGATCGGAACCGTGAAGTCGCGCGTGGCGGCGGCGCTGGCCAAGCTGCGCGCGTGCATGCAAGAGGTGGGGGCCTCGAAAGTCGGAGAGCCCGAATGAGCACGCACGTTCACGACCTGCTTCCCGAGTTCGTCCTCGGCACGCTCGAACGCG
>DASREC010000285.1:0-8222 GCA_035652295.1 Polyangia bacterium | reverse complement strand
GAGAGGCCCTCGAACTCGGCGAGGATGAACACCTCGCGCTTCTTCGGGGCCAGCTTGTCGAGGATCGCGTACGCGATGCGATGCGCCTCCATGACCTCGGCGCGATCGACCGACTGGATGGCCACGTCGGCTTGCGGGGCGTCGTCGCGCTCGAACAGGCGGCGCAGGCGCTGCCGGCGGCGCATCGAGCGCACCACGTTGAGCGTGATGCCGTACAGCCACGTGGTCACCAGCGACGAGCCGTCGAAGGTGTCGAGCTTGCGCGCGACGATCAGGAAGACTTCCTGCGAGGCGTCCTCGGCGTCGAGGCCGGGGCCGCCGAGGCGCGCGGCCATGCGGAACACGAAGTCGAAGTGCTCCCGGTAGACGCCGTCGAGCGTGAGCGGCGGCGCCGCCGGGCGTGGATCTTCACGCTCGATCGGCATCGTCGCCAGGCGCAAGTTGCGGGGACCCCACGTCATGATTGTACCCGGTCTATGACGCCGGACGCGCCCGGGCTTCAAACAATTCGCGCGGGTGTCACAATTGCACTCCGGCGGACACGAACGGCGAAATCTCGTACAGCGGCGTGCGCGTGATGGGCCCCACGCCACCGACGGTGATGTCGTCGGCGACGAACAGGAAGTCGGCGGCCACGCCCGCCTGCAGGACGACCTTGTTCAGCTCCAGGCGATACGACGCGCGCAGCTGCGCGCCCGGCTCGAACAAGAGCGCCGACGACGGGCGGGGCAGGCCGGCCGAATGGACCGACCAGAGCATGAAGACCGGGCCGCCGGCGAGGCGCACGCAGCCGCCGCGCACGCGAAAGTCGACGTGCAGCTCGGCGCCGAGCGGCACCCGGCGCGCGGTGACCGAGATCGGGCCCGCCGGCGACATCGCCGAGGCCGACCAGTCGTCCGAGACGCCGGCGCGCAGCGCCACGCCGAGCCGCGGCCAGCTATAGCCGACCGCCACCTCGCCGGTCGCCGTCGAGGGCGCGCCGTCGAGCGGGAAGATCCAGCTCGCCACCGCCTCCAGCTCGAAGCGCCGCCGCCCCGGATCGATCGGCCGCCGCGCGCTCTTCTCCGCCGCTCTTCGCGCCGCCAGCTCGGCCGCCGCCTTGCGCTCCTCCTCGCGTTCGCGCGCGCGCTCCTCCTCGCGGCCCAGCTCGCGCTCGTGCTCGCGCTCGCGCTGCCGCTCCTTCTCGCGCTCCCGCTCGCGCTCGGCTTCGCGCTGCCGCTCCCGGTCGCGCTCCTTCTCGCGCTCGGCCTGCGCCTCGACCGCCTGCGCCTCGACGCGCGCGCGCTCCTCGGCCGTCGGCTGCGGCCGCCGCTTCTCCTCGCCGCTTCCGTTCGCCGCCGCCTGCTCGCGCGCGTTCAGCGGCGTCGCCGCGCGCGCGACGATCAGCGCCGTCATCTCGAGCAGCGCCCCGCACTCCCCTTCCGCCGGCAGCACGCGCCGATCGGTCCCCACCACCTGCCGCGCCCCGTTGCGCGCGGTCACCTGCACCACCACCGTCTTCTCGTCGCCCGCCACGCGCACCGTCTGGTGCGGCCCTTTCGGCGCCCGCCCGACGGTGACCGGCACCTCCGCCGGGAGCCGCGCGCGCACGCGCTCGGCCAGCGCCTGGTCGTCGAAGCAGCGCCCGTGAAACGGCTGGATCGCCACCGGCACCACCTGCGGCTCGCCCGCCTCCGCGAGCGCCGCCAGGCCCAGCATCACCGCGCCGACGACGAGACGCGCGCGCATCGGCTCCTTTTACCACGGGGTGCGGTCGAACGTGGCTTCGTGGGGTGCGTCCACCACGACCGATCGCGTCGAAACCGCGGTTTTGCGCGGTTCTACTCGGTGGCCCGCGGCTTGTACTAGCGCGCGCCATGCGCAAGCTCTCCGCCCTGGTCTCGCTCGCGCTCGCCGGCTGTCTGTCCGCGAACGCGCACAACGATCCGATCACCTCCGGCCAGGACGCCGGAGGCGGCAACAGCCAAGGCTCGCCGGTCGGCGCGCCGATGTGCGGCGAAACGCCGCATCCGATGGATCCCTCGACGCTGCCGAGCTGCTGCACCGACGGCGCCGCGCACTGTCTGCCCGCGAGCCTGGTGCCGGGCGCGGCGACCTCGCTCCTGTCGACGTGCTCGGGCGGCTACTGCGTGCCCGATCCGTTCATCAAGGCGGGCGGGATCGCGCCGCCGCTCAAGTGCGTCTCGCTCAACAACGCCGAGGGGCGGTGCCTGAGCGTGTGCATTCCGCAGGTGGCCAAGTACCAGGCGCTCCTGCCGCAGGACGTCTGCGCCGACGACGAGCGCTGCGCGCCGTGCGTGAGCCCGCTCGATCACACGTCGACGGGCGCGTGCTCGATCGGCACCTGCGGCGGCGATCCGAGCGCCTCGCCCGACGGCGGCACGCCCGAGCCCGCGCAGTGCCCGCACGTCGGCCCGCCGGTGATCGATCCCTCGACGCTGCCCGCGTGCGGCACCGCCGGCGACGCGCACTGCGTGCAGGCCGCGCTCGTCCCGTCGTCGCTGCAGGCGCAGCTCAACACCTGCCCGACGGGCTACTGCGTCCCCGACACCTTCATCGCCTCGGGCGGCAACTTCATCCCGCCCACGTGCACCTCTATTAATGGTGCCGAAGGGCGCTGCCTCTCGACCTCGATCCCGAAGGTCGCCGCTCAGGAGTCGCAGGTGCCGCAAGACAAGTGCGCCGCGACCGAGCGCTGCATGCCCTGCTACAACCCGCTCGACTCGACCGACACCGGCGCGTGCCGCCTGTCGTGCGATCCGGGGCCGACGAAACCGGCCGCGCCGTTCGCCGCCTGCTGCAACGGCGACGCGAAGTGTGTGCCGACCACCGCCATCCCGCAGGCGCTGCAAAAGAACCTGAGCGCCGACTCGTGCATGCAAAACGATCTGTGCGTACCGACGGAGAACCTGCAGGCCTCGTTCTCGCCGCCGGCGTGCAGCGCCAGCGGCTTTCTGGTCGGCAGCTACACCGGCGTGTGCCTGAGCGACTGCTTGAGCTTCGGCATCCAGGGCCTGCTGCTGGCCAAGGGCGACTGCTCGGACAATCACACGTGCGCCCCGTGCAAGAACCCGCTGACCGGCGCCGCGACCGGCGCGCCCGGCTGCCCGCCGTAGCGATTTGGAGATAATCAACACATCGTCAGCCACAATTTGTGGTGAATAATTCCAGTAATCAATCGCGCGCAACGCGTGCTCACCCCACCGTCGGATCGGCGCCCGTCGGAGCCTGCGGCAAAACGCCGCACCCATAGCAAATGGCGTGTAGTTCCAATGTTTTGAGAACGCGCCGTGATATGTTCCGCGAACTCGATGCGTTCGATTCGCAAGCTCGTCGGCGCCCGCCTGCGCACCCTGCGCCAGGAGCAGCGGCTCTCGGTCGCCGAGGTGGCCGGCGCGCTCGAGTGCGACCCGTCTTCGATCTACTCGATCGAGAAGGGGCGCCACGCGCCCAGCTTCAAGCGGCTGGTGGCGCTCGCCGAGCTGCTCAAGTGCGACGAGCTCGACCTGCTCACGTTTCCCGGCGAGCAGGCGCGCCACGAGCTGATCGAGCTGAGCCGCGACGCACCGGTGGCGACCGTCGCCGCAATGAAGGCGGCGTGCCAGAAGATCCTCGAAGAAGAGCGTCATCTGAAGTCTCGCGCCAAGCCCGGCAAGTGATCACCTCCGTTTTCTGAGCGGCAGCACGCGCGGCTCGCGGCCGACGGCGCGCACGAACAGCCGCGCGTTCAGGTAGCGGCGCACGGTGCGGTCCTCGGGCTCGTCCTCCCAGCGCACGCGCTCGACGCGATAGAGCTGGCCGTCGAGGGCCAGCTCGTCGCCCGCCGCCGGCCGCCCGGCGCGCGAGGTGCGTTCGAGCGTCGCGACCACGCGCCCTTTGGGATCTTCGATCGCGATGAGAAAGCTGCCGACCGTCATCGAGACGGGTATCGGCGGCCGTTCGGAGAAGTTGCTAGCGCGGGAGCTGTAACGTGAAGATGGTGCTGTTTTCCGTCGAGCGGAAGTCGAGCGAGCCGCCGTGCGCGACGGCGATCGCGCGCGCCAGCCACAGGCCGAAGCCGAGGCCGCGCGGCCTGGTCGGTCGCTGCGCGCGCCGCCGCGCCACCGGATCGAACAGCACCGGCTCGAGCGCGCGCTCGATCGGCGGGCCGGCGTTCTCGACCTCGAGGCGCACGCTCTTTTCGTCGCCGCTCGCGCGCACCTCGACGGGCGCCTCGGGATCGCCGTGATCCAGCGCGTTGCCGACGACGGTGACCAGCAGCTGCGCCAGCTGCTCGGCGTCCCACGATCCGCGCCCGTCGCCGTCGAGCGTCAGCCGCACGCGCGCCGCCTGCTCGGGCGGCAGATCCTCGACGAGCGCCCGGCAGAGCTGGTGCAAATCGGCCTCGCCGCGAACCGGCGCCGGGCCGCTGCCGACCTGCGCGCGCGCCCACTGCTCGAGCTGATCGATCATCGTCGCCATGCGCTCGGCGCTCGAGCGCAGCCGCGACACCGTGCGCTCGAGCCCCGGCTGCAGATCGGTCCGGCGCCGCAGCACCTCGGCCGCCGTCAGGATGGCGCTGAGCGGGTTGCGCAGGTCGTGCGCCACCAGGTCGAGCACCTCGTCGAGCTCCCCGCCTTCGCGGCTCATCTGTTAACCTTAGCGTGGGAGCGAGGAACGGGACAACTTCGGGCAGGATCCGCCGATAACCCCGTACCAAGGACTCTGGGAGGCACCATGAGCGCGGATCCAAACCCCAACTTCAATCCCTACTCGCCGCCGACGGCCGACACCGACGACACCCTGTGGCCGAAGAACGACGACGGCAGCGAGATGAAGTTCAACGCCGATCGCGGCTCGCGGCTCGGCGCCGCGATCATCGACGGCCTGCTCTACCTCGCCACCATGATCCCCGCGATCGTCGTGGTCGCGCTCATCCGCGCCCGCGAGCTGGGCACAGTCGGCATCGTGGCGATCGTCCTCGGCATCGGAATCCTGCCGCTCGCCATCTATCAATGGTACCTGGTGTCGACCACCGGTCAGACGCTGGCGAAGAAGTGGCTGCGCATCCGCATCGTGAAGATGGACGGCTCGCCGGTGGATTTCATGTCGGGCGTTTTCCTGCGCGTGTGGCTGCCGTGGCTGATCCTGCAGGCGCTCGGCTTCATGGTCGGGCTCGCGGGCGGAAAGGATTTCTCGTGGATCTTTTCGCTCGTCGATTGTCTGTGGATCTTCGGCGCGCAGTCGCGCTGCGTTCACGATCTGATTGCCGGGACCAAAGTGGTCGTGGCCTAGTTCCGCCTGGGGGCGATGCGCGCGCGCACTGAACAAGACGGCCCCGAGCCGCTCGATACCACCACCGACGTCGAGACGCCGGAGCACATCCGCTTCCGCTATCGCGCGGCGGGGCCGGCGCGGCGCGCGGTGGCGTACCTCGTCGACCTGCTGGTGCGCGGCGCGATGGCGTTCGTGCTGGTCCTGATCGCCGCCAGCGCGGGCATGCTCGCCGGACAGGGCTCGATGGGGTTCGTGCTCATCGGGCTGTTCGCGCTCGAGTGGGGGTACTACGTGCTGTTCGAGACCGTGTGGGGCGGGCGCACGCTCGGCAAGCGCGTGGCCAATCTGCGCGTGGTCAAAGAGGGCGGCTATCCGATCACGTTCCTCGACAGCGTGCTGCGCAACCTCCTGCGCGCGGCGGATTTTCTGCCGGCGGGCTACGCGCTCGGCCTTTTGGTGATGGGACGCGACGAGCGCTTCCGGCGGCTCGGCGATCGCGTGGCGGGGACGATCGTGGTCGTCGAGGAGCAGACGCGGGTGGGCGCGCGGCTCGAGATCAGCCCGCCGCCGACGGCCGAGGAGCTGGAGAAGATCCCGGCGCGCCCGCTCTTGAGCGCCGACGATCTCGAGGCCATCGAGCTGTTCCTGCGCCGCCGCGGCACGCTGACGATGGCGCGCGAGGACGAGCTGGCGCAGATGGTGGCGCCGATCTACGCCAAGCGGCTGGGTCTCGAATACCGCGACGGATCGCGGTTTCTCGCGCTTTTATATCATCGGGCCACCCACAGCGAGCGGAGGGCGTGATGCGGACGCAAGACGAGTTCGTCGCCGCGCGCAAGAAGGAGTGGGACGAGCTTCAGATTCTGCTGCGGCCGTCGCGCGCCATGCACTCGCTGGCGGCGCCGAGCATCTCGCGGCTGGCGGCGCTCTACCGCGCGCTGTGCGCCGACCTCATGCGCGCGCGCGCCGCCGGCTACGATCCCGAATTGGTGGCGCACCTCGACGATCTCGCCGGGCGCGCGCACAACACGCTGTACGCCGCGCCGCCGCACCGCATGTCGGCGGTGTGGACGCTGTTCGCGCGCGACTTCCCGCGGGCGATCCGCCGGCGCGCGCGCTTCCTCGCGTTCTCGGCCGCGCTGTTCCTGATCCCGGGCGTGGTCGGTTTCGCCGGCGCGATGGCCTCGCGCGCGTTCGCCGCCGAGGTGCTGCCCGAGGAGCAGCTCGCCGGCATGGAGCAGGCGTACTCGAAGGGCTTCAACGACGGCCGCGATCCCGGCGTGAACGCGATGATGGCCGGCTTCTACGTCAACAACAACGTCGGCATCGCCTTCCGCTGCTTCGCCACCGGAATCCTGTTCGGCCTCGGCAGCGTGTTCTTCCTGCTCTACAACGGCCTGGTCATCGGCACGGTGATGGGCTTCGTCGCGCGCGCGGGGCACGGCTACAACATCTTCACGTTCTGCTGCGGCCACTCGACGTTCGAGCTGACGGCGATCGTGATCTCGGGCGCGGCCGGCTTGCAGATGGGCTACGCGCTGGTGGCGACGGGCGGGCTGACGCGCTTCGGATCGGTGCGCGCGCAGTCGAAGGAGATCGCGCACCTGATCCTCGGCGCCGCGGGCATGCTCCTGATCGCGGCCGGCATCGAAGGCTTCTGGTCGCCGTCGTCGGTGCCGGCGCACGTGAAGTGGGCGGTGGCGGGCGCGCTGGCGATCCTGGTGACGACCTATTTCCTGGTCGCCGGGCGCGAGCGGACGGGGCGCGCCGCATGAACCTGCGCAAAGCGCGCGTCGTCCTGCGGCTGCGCTCGCTCACCGACATCCTCGACCTGGCGCTGCGCGTGGCCGTCGAGAACGGGCGCACGTATCGCAAGCTCGGCTTCGCGCTCCTGGTGCCGGCGTTCGCCGCGTGCCTGGCGCTGCGCTACCTCGCCGACTGGACGTGGTGGGCCATCTGGCCGACGGCGATCGCGCTGGCGACGCTGGCGCAGGGTGCGTTCACCGTCGCCACCGGGCAGCTCTTGTTCGACGACGCCGCGCCCGCGCGCACGCTGCTCGCGCGCTTCGCCAAAAATCTGCCGCGCTATTTCTTCGCGCTGCTCCTGACCCGCTGCGTGCCGCTCGCCCTCCTCTTCACCACGTCGCTCACGCACGTGAACCCGGTGGCCGCGCTGTTTCTCCTGCTCTCGGGCCTTTTGCTCGTGCGCTGGGCGTTCGTGCACGAAGCGGTGCTGCTCGAAGGCGCCGGCGCCGGCGAAGCGGCCCGGCGATCGTCGCGCATCCTCAAGCGTCACGGCGGCGCGGTGATGGGCCTCTTGTTCTGGTCGCTCGGCGCGCAGCTCGCGTTCGTCCTCGGCGCGGAGCTGATCGGGCAGGGCGTGGTCGAGTACGTGTTTCAGCTCGGCCAGCCGTTCGGCGCGCTGTTCTCCGATGGCGGCTCGCTGTTCGCGCTCGGCGGGCTGTTCCTCTCGGTGCCGTACCTCGCGACCGCGCGCTTTTTGCAATACATCGATCTGCGCACGCGCAAAGAGGGCTGGGACATCCAGCTCAAGTTCACGGCGATCCAGGCCGAGGCGCAGAGCCGCAGGATGGCGGCGTGATCGCGCTCCTGCTCGCCGCCGCGGTGGCCGCGGCGCCCGCGTCCGATCCGGCGCACCCGCCGTCGGATCCGGCGACGCGCAAGAGCGCCGTCGACAAATCGGTGCACGAGGTGCTCGCCGGCGAGAACTACCGCTTCTGCCACGAGAACGACTATCCGCTCTACGGCGACGAGCGCGGCTGGTGCCCGCTCGCCGGCGATCCCAACGCCAACTGCCCGTCGCTGCCGCGCGAGTGCAAAGGCGACGAGCTGGCCGGCGGCGCGAACCCCAACCACTCGCCGTCGAACCGCGGCGAGCCGAACGGCCAACCGGGCGAGCACCGCGAGCGCGAGCAGCCGCGCTACCTGTCGCTACCCAATCTCGG
>DASREC010000284.1:0-18993 GCA_035652295.1 Polyangia bacterium | reverse complement strand
TCGACGAAGATCCGGAACAGATCGGCGTCGCACTTCCCGTCCTTGACCTCGAAGCGGATGATGTCGAGCGCCTTCTCGACGGGCACCGCCTTCTTGTACGGCCGATCGGAGGCGGTGAGCGCGTCGAAGATGTCGGCGATGGTCATCATCCGCGTCTCGACGCGGATCTCCTCGCCCTTGAGGCCGCGCGGATAGCCGGTGCCGTCGAGCTTCTCATGGTGCCCGCCGGCGATCAGCGGGATCTTGCCCAGCCGCCGCCCCCACGGAATGTTCTCGAGGAAGTTGAACGTGTGCACCACGTGGCTCTCGATCTCGCGCCGCTCCTCGACGGTGAGCGAGCCGCGCGGCAACTTCAGCGCGGCCACCTCCTCCTCGCGCAGATACGGATGCGGCTGCCCGCGCCCGTCGAGGTACGAGAGCCGCGCGATCTCCGCCAGCCGCTCGAACGAGCCCTCGGCCAGCACCGTCGGCTCGTTGGCCTTGAGCACGAACGCCATGTGCTCGTCGATCTCGGCGGTGCGCCGCCGGATCTCCTCGTCGATCTCGGCGAAGCGCCGCTCGGCCGCCGCCGCGCCCTCCTCGAGCGTCGCCTTGAGCTTGCGCTGCAGCCCCTCCGCCTCGATCGACTTGCGGATGAAGTCGAAGCGCGCCAGCACCATCTCGCGATCCGGCTCGTACAGCTTCTTCGCCTTGACCAGCACCTTCTCGCGCACGCCGACTTTTCCGAAGTCGTGGAGCAGCCCCGCGTACTCGATCTCCTTCAGATCGTCGACGGTGAAGCTGATGCCGGAGAACGGCCCGGTGGTCTCGCGGTCGATGGTCTCGGCCAGCCCGACGGTGAGCTGCGCGACGCGGTGCGAGTGGCCCGACGTGGTCGGATCGCGCGACTCGATGGCGGTCACCGACGCGTTGACGAACCCCTCGAACAATTTTCGGATGTCTTCGTAGAGCAGCGTGTTCTCGAGCGAGATGCCGGCCTGCGACGCCAGCGTCGCCGATAGATCCTCGTCGCGCTTATCGAACGGGATCACCCACTGCGCGAAGTCGAGCGGCTGCTTCAGCTTCGCCGGCGCGCCCTCCTTGCGCTTGTTGATGAGCTGGATGACGCCGATGACCTCGTCGCGCTGGTTCACCATCGGCACGGTCAGCATCGAGCAGCCCATGTAGCCGACGCGCTTGTCGAACGTCTTGTCGTGCTTGAAGCCCCACGGATTGGTGCCCGGCTCGTCGAGCGCGTACAGGTTGGGGATGTTCATCACCTGCCGCTCGATCACCGAGCGCCCGACGATCGACTTCTCGTCGACGGGCAGGGTGAACTCGCGGAAGTCGATCTTGACCGAGTCGTTCTGCGAGACCACGAAGCGCAAGGTGCGCTCGCGCGGGTTGAGCGAGCGGCCCTCGACGGTGTAGACCGAGCCGGCGTCGGCGCTGGTGATGTAGCGGCTCTTCTCGAGGATCAGGCCGAGCAGCTTGGAGATGTCGCGCTCCGACGAGAGCGCGCGCGAGATCGCCACCAGCTCGCCGATCTCGTCGCGATAGCGCCCGCCCTCGGCGGCGCGGCGCCTGAGCGCGATCAGGTCGAAATAGTTTTTCAGCGTGACGTAGAGGCGCGCGCGCGAGATCGGCAGCGACACCACCGCCAGCTCGTAGCGGTCGCGCACCGCCTCGACGCCGGCGAACTCGTCGTCGGCGCCGACGATGATGAGGAACGTCGAGCCGGCCTTGGAGCGCACCAGGTGCGGCTCGATCGCGGAGCGATCCTTCGCCAGGCGCGCCTCGGCCAGGATCACGCCGCCTTCGCCGACGCGCAGCTCGATGAACCCGTCGCCGCGCGCGGTGAGCTGGAAATCGGCGAAGCGCTTGTCGTCCGAGAGCGCGACCGCCAGCTCGCTCAACGTCCGGATGTCGTCGTGGGCCATGGGACAGACTCCGCAGGCCTACGACGATATCACGGCTTCTTGGCGGCGCGCTCGGCGTCGCGCTTGTCGTAGGCCTTGATGATCTGCTGCACGAGTGGGTGGCGCACCACGTCCACCTCGGTGAAGTAGCAGAAGCTGATCCCGGGAATGTCGGCGAGCAGGTGCTGCGCCTCGAGCAGGCCCGAGCGCTGCCCCGACGGCAGGTCGACCTGCGTGACGTCGCCGGTGATCACCGCCTTGGACTCGAACCCGAGGCGCGTGAGGAACATCTTCATCTGCTCGCCCGTCGAGTTCTGCGCCTCGTCGAGGATCACGAACGAGTCGTTGAGCGTGCGGCCGCGCATGAAGGCGAGCGGCGCCACCTCGATCACGCCGCGCTCGACGAGCTGCTCGGCGCGCTCGAAGTCCATCATGTCGTGGAGCGCGTCGTAGAGCGGCCGCAGGTACGGATTGACCTTCTCGGCCATCGTGCCTGGTAGAAACCCGAGCTTCTCGCCCGCCTCGACCGCCGGGCGCGCCAGCACGATGCGCTTCACTTCCTTGGACAGCAGCGCGCGCACCGCCATCGCCATGGCGAGGTACGTCTTGCCGGTGCCCGCCGGGCCGATGCCGAAGACGATGTCCTCGGCGCGGATGGCGTCGACGTAGCGCTTCTGCGCCAGCCCCTTCGGCGCCACCGGCCGCGCGCGCGAGCCGGTCAGCACGTTGTCGTGAAAGATCGTCTTGATCTCCGCCTTGCGATCGCCGCGCAGCACCGAGACCGCGCGCGCGATGTCGGCGGCGTCGAGCGGCGCGCCCTTCTTGCCGAGCGCGTAGAGCTGCTCGAGCAGCGAGCGGGCGAGCGCCACGGTATCGGCCGCGCCGACGAGCGTGCACTCGTTCCCGCGCGCGTGGATGGCGAGCCCGATCTCGCGCTCGATCAGCTTGAGGTTGGAGTTGTTGTGGCCGTAGAGCGCCATCGCCAGGCCGTTGTCGTCGAAGATGATGCGCTCTTTGGCGTCACCATTTCCCGCGGGACGGGCCGTGCTGGTCTGTGTCGAGTCGCCTATGTTACTGCTCCTCCCTCGATCATTAACATTCTGGAGCTTTCATGGCTATCGTGCAACGCGGTGAAAAGTTCGGCGAGCTGGTGGCGATCATGCAGCGCCTGCTCGCGCCCGACGGCTGTCCGTGGGATCGCGAGCAGACGTTCGCCAGCTTGAAGGGCTTCCTCGTCGAGGAGGCGTACGAGGTGCTGGAGGCGCTCGACGCCGGCGACGTGCCGGGCCACTGCGAGGAGCTGGGCGACCTCTTGTTCCAGATCGTGTTCCAGGCGGAGCTGCGGGCGCGCGAAGGCCAGTTCGGCATCGACGACGTCTGCGAGGCGATCGCCAATAAGATGATCCGCCGCCACCCGCACGTGTTCGCCGACGTGAAGGTGCGCGACTCGAACGAGGTGCTGGCCAACTGGGGCAAGCTCAAGGCGGCCGAGCACGCCGAGAAGGGCAAGCCGCGCCGCATCCTCGACGGCGTGCCGCTCGAGCTGCCGGCGCTCCTGCGCGCGCAGCGGCTGGGCGAAAAAGCGGCGGCGGTCGGCTTCGACTGGCCGGACGCGGCGGGCGTGCGCGAAAAGATCGACGAGGAGCTGCGCGAGATCGAGGAGGCCGCCGCGCGCGGCAACGCGCAGGAGATCGAGCACGAGATCGGCGACCTGCTGCTCGCGGTCAGCCGCTACGCCGCCAAGCTGGGCGTCGCGCCCGAGGACGCGCTGCGCTCGGCGCTGCGCCGCTTCACGTCGCGCTTCGAGGCGGTGGAGGACCGCGTGCAGGCCTCCGGCAAGCAGGTGAAAGACGTGCCGCTGGCCGAGCTCGACCAACATTGGAACGCCGTCAAAGAAATCGAATCACGCGTGCCTAAAAAATAGGCGTGCGTGCGTAGCGCCCGTTGTTTCAAGGCTGTTTCTCGTTGTTCACTCGGTTCTCCACAAGTTATCCCCAGAAACTGTGGACACTCGTTGCACACGCATCGGGTCGCGACCCTACCGCGCGCGCGCTTGACAGGCCGCGCGGGGGCGAGTATCTATGGCCGGCTTTCATCACGGGTATTCGGGAAGAACCAGAGGAGAACGCAGTGGCCAACGTCGCATCCGCCGAGAAACGCAACCGCCAGCGCATCAAGCGCCGCGCGCGCAACCTGTTCCACCTGACCACCATGCGCAGCTACGTCAAGCGCGTGCGCGCCGCCATCGACGCCAAGGACGCGGCCAAGGCCACGCAGGCGCTCGGCGCCGCGGTTCAGATCATCGACAAGGCGGCCCAGAAGGGCGTCATCGATCGCAAGACCGCCTCGCGCAAGATCTCCCGCCTCACGCTCGCCGTTCAGCGCGCTGCGAAGTAAACGGCCGCGTCAGCTCCAACACCAGCGACTCGAGCAGCCGCGCGTCGTCGAGGCGCGAGCTCTTGAGCAGCCGATCCGCGTCGTAGAGCGCGGCGTGCATGCGTTCGAACGCGGCGCGGTCGAAGCGGCGCGCCTGCGCCTCGATGCCGTCGATGAAGAACGGCGGGATGCCGAGCGCCTGCGCCAGCTCGATCTTCGACACGCGTTTTTGCAGCAGCGACTGCGCGCTCCAGAGCTGCCGCACGTGGCGCGCCAGCATGGCGACGATGCGCACGCCCGACTCGCGCGCGCCGAGCATCGAGCCGAGCGCCCCGAGCGCGCGCTCGCGGCTGCCCTCGCCCACCGCGTTGCACAGCTCGAACACCGAGCGCTGCCGCGTGGTGGCCACCTGCTCGTCGACGTCGCGCGCGCTGACCGAGCGCTCGGCCGCCGGGCGATCGCACACGAACACCGCCAGCCGCTCCACGGCGTCGGCGAGCTGCCCGAGATCGGCGCCCACCTCGTCGCAGAGCAGCTCGGCCGCGCCCGCCTCGAACTTCACGCCGCGCGCGCGCGCCTCGTCGCGCACGAAGCCCGGCAGCTGCCGCTCGTACAGCGGATCGAGCTTGATCGACGCGCCGTGCTTCTTCCACGCGGTGAACAGCTTGAGCCGCTGATCGACTTTCTCCGCCACCAGCACCAGGCACGTCTCGGCGCACGGCGCGCTCACGTACGGCACCAGCTCCGTCATCGCCGCCGCCTTCATCTCGTCGGCGTCGCGCACCAGCACCAGGCGCCGTTTGGCCATCATCGGCAGCGTGCGCGCCGCCTGCACGATGCGCCCCGCGTCCGCCTCCTTGCCGTGGAACACGTCGAAGTTGAAATCCTTGGTGCGCGGATCGAGCACGCGCTCGCGCAGGAGATCGACCGCGCGGTCGACGAGAAACCGCTCGCGGCCGTAGATCAGGTAGAGCGGGCCGAGCTCTCCCGAGCGGAGCGGCGCCAGCGGATCGGCATTGGGCGGCGGCACGCGCGCAACTCTAGCAGATGCGATCCAATCCCGGCGATGGTAGTTTTCGCGCATGATCCTCACCTCGGACGTCGCGCTCGTCGACGGCGCGCGCGTGGAAAAGTTCGCGCTGCGCATCGAGGCCGGCGCGATCGTCGAGTGCGGCCCCGCGCTTGAGCCGCGCGCCGGCGAGCCGGTGGTCGATCTCGGCCGCCGCGCCATGCTGCCGGGCACGGTCAACGCGCACAACCACTCGTTCCAGTCGCTCTTGCGCGGGTTCGGCGACGATCTGCCGTTCCTCGAGTGGCGCGACCGCGCGCTCTATCGCTTCTCGCCCAAGCTCGGCCAGGAGGGCGTGTTCACCGGCGCGCTGTTCGCGTTCGCCGAGATGGCGCTCCACGGCGTCACCACCGTCTGCGACTTTTTCTATTTGAACGACGACGGCAACGAGAACGCGCGCGCGGTCATCGGCGCGGCGCAGAAGCTCGGCCTGCGCGTGGTGCTGGCGCGGTGCTTTTACGACTGGGACGGCGCGCCGAAAAATTATCGCGAGACCGTCACCGACGCGACCGCGCGCTTTCACGAGCTGCACCACGAGTTCCGCTCGACGCCGCGGGTGAGCGTGCACGCCGCGCCGCACTCGCTGCACGGTGCGTCGCCGGCGATGATCCGCGCCGGCGCCGAGGCCGCGCGCGAGGTCGGCGTGCCGTGGCACCTGCACCTCGCCGAGGAAAAATACCAGGTCGACGACGCGCTCGCGAAGTACGGCGCCACGCCGCTGCGCGCGGTCGATAAGCTCGGCCTCCTCGGCGACGACCTGATCGCGGTGCACGGCTGCTGGTTCGATTCGGGCGAGCGGGCCCTTTTAGCCGAGCGGAACGCCCGATTGGCCTACAACCCCAACTCCAACATGTTCCTCGGCGACGGCGTCACCGACGTGGTCGATCTGCTCGCGCGCGGCGTGCGCGTGGCGCTCGGCACCGACGGCGGCTGCTCCAACTCGCGGGTCTCGGTGTTCGACGAGATGCGCGCCTGCGCGCTCTTGCAGAAGGTGACGCGCACCGACGGGCAGGCGATCGACGCCGAGAGCTGCTTTCGCTTCGGCACCGCGGGCGGCGGCGCGGTGCTCGGCCTGCCGGTCGGGCGGCTCGCCGTCGGGCAGCGCGCCGACGTGGTGTTCGCCGATCTCGACGATCCCTCGCTGTGGCCCGAGCAGTCGTTGGCCAAGAACGTGGTCTACTCGATGAGCGCGCGCGCCATCACCGACGTGTTCGTCGACGGCGAGCCGGTGGTGCGCGACCGCGCGCTCGCACGCCTGCCGCTCGCCGAGATCCACGAGCGCGTCGCGCGCCTCACGCGCGACTGGACCCGCTGACCCGCTCGAGCGTGCACACCACCTCGACGTGCGAGGTGTGCGGCATCATGTCGAGCGGCTGCGCGCGCACCGCCGAGTAGCCCAATTCGCCGAGGCGCGCCACGTCGCGCGCGAGCGTCATCGGATCGCACGAGACGTAGACGATGCGCGCGGGCGCGAGCGCGGCGATTCCCTCGACGGCGGCGGCGGCGCCCGAGCGCGGCGGATCGAGCACCACCACGTCGAAGCGCGCGCCCTGCTTGGCGAGCGTCGCCACCGCCTGCTCCGCCGCCTCGGCGCGCACGGTGAAGTTTCCCGGCGGCGCGCCCGCGCGCAGCGCATCGCCGAGCCGGGCCGCGGCGGCGCGATCGCCCTCGACGGCGGTGACGCGCGCGCGCGCGGCCAGCGCGACCGTGAAGTTGCCGGCGCCGGCGTACAGCTCGAGCACGCGCTCGCCGCCGCGCAGCCGCGCCTCGTCGAGCACGAAGCGCCGCAGGGCCTCGTTCTGCGCGGCGTTGGCCTGCGCGAAGCCGTCGGCGCTACCGAGGACGCCGCCGCCGAGCTCGAGCCGCGCTTCGCCGAACGTCTGCGCGCCGAGCGTGACGCCGGCGATGGCGCCGCCGGCGAGCTGCGCCGACCGCTCGGCTAAAACGCGCCGGTTGGCCGATTCGCCGGGTTCCAGCGCCAGGTGCACGCGGCCGTCGGGCGCGGCCAGGCCGGCGAGCGTGCCGCCTTCGCCGAGCGCGTCGCCGAGCGCGCGGCGCGCCGAGGCCATCGCGCGGTCGAGCGCCGGCTCGAGCGCCGGGCAGGTCTCGACGTCGATCACGCGGTGCGAGCGCCGCGCCTGGAAGCCGACGCGCCCCTCGCGCGCAGTGAAGCGCGCCCGCACGCGGTAGCCGAGCCACGCCGGCGCTGCGGCAATTTGCCGCACCTCGGCGCCGCTGCCGGCCAGCGCGCGCCGCACGATCTCCTGCTTGGCGGCGAGCTGCGCCGCGGGCGCGACGTGCATCCACGGGCAGCCGCCGCACGTGCCGGCGATCGGACACGGCGGCGCCACCCGCTCGCCCGCCTCCAGCACGCGCACCAGCTCGCCGCGCGCGAACGACTTCTTGCGCTCGGTGAGCCGCACCTCGACCACGTCGCCGGGCGCGCCGCCGGCGACGAACACCACGCGCCCCGACGGCTCGCGGCCGACCGCCTCGCCGCCGAACGCCAGCGCGTCGAGCGTGAGCGTGATGGTCGGGTCCACGCTAGGGGTGCGTCTGCGCGATCGTCGACTGCCGCACGACGAAGTCGAAGTTGCCGTCGAGGTGCCCGCTCACCGTCGGCGCGGCGGCCACCGAGCCCTGCCCGCCGAGCGTGAGCGCGCGCCGATCGACGACGTCGAACGAGAACGCCGCCGCCAGCTCGTCGCCGTACGAGATGCGAAAGTTGGCCGGCACCGCGCCGCCCGCCGCCGCCGAGCCGAGGTGCGAGAACGCGATCGTGCCGTCGAGCTCCATCTCCACCTGGTGCGCGGGACACGTGCGGTTGAGGATCAGCGACGCGCGCAGGTTGGTCGCCGGCCCGACGGCGACCGGCTGGCCGAGCGTCGCCGCGAGCAGGCCGACCGAGGCGACGTTCACGAACATCACGTCCGCCTCCTCGACGCGGTTGCCGCTCGACTGCATGCGGATGGCGACGCGGTTCATCGGGTTCAGCCGCTGCAGATCGTCGGTCGGCTCGGCGACGAAGAACGTCGGGTTCATGTCGTACGCCGCCACGCCGCCGTCGCCGTACGACGTGGTCGTCGAGCACTCCTGCACGTAGAGCGTGCCGGCGAGCGAGCCCTTGCCCGAGCCGATCGAGCAGCCCGCGGTCACGCTGAGCGCGAGCACGACGAGGCGGCGCATGCGGCGAGCATAGCACGCGTTGACTTCGCGGGGCCCTTGGCTACGATTCCGCGGCCATGGACAAGGCGTACCCCGACGCGGCGGCCGCGCTTCACGATCTCACCGACGGGATGACCGTGCTCTCGGGCGGGTTCGGGCTGTGCGGCAATCCGGAGAACTGCATCCGCGCGATCCTGAAGAAAGGCACGCGCGACCTCACCATCGTCTCGAACAACTGCGGCACCGACTCGAAGGGGCTCGGCGTGCTCCTGGCGAACGGGCAGGTGCGCAAGATGGTCTCGTCGTACGTTGGCGAGAACAAAATTTTTGAACGGCTGTTCATCGAGGGAAAGCTCGAGGTCGAGCTGTGCCCGCAAGGGACGCTGGCCGAGCGGCTGCGCGCGGGCGGCGCGGGCATCCCGGCGTTCTTCACGCCGACGGGCGCGGGCACGATGCGCGCCGAGGGCCGCGAGACGCGCGTGTTCGATCTCGGCCAAGGCGCGCGGCCGTGCGTGCTCGAGACCGCGATCCGCGGCGACTTCGCGATCGTCAAGGCGTGGAAGGGCGACCGCTGGGGAAATCTCGTGTATCGAAAGACGGCGCGCAACTTCAACCCGATGATGGCGGCGGCGGGCAAGATCACCGTCGCTGAAGTGGAAGAGCTGGTGGACGTCGGGCAGCTCGATCCCGATCAGATCCACACGCCGGGCATCTACGTGCAGCGCATCTTCCAGGGCGCGAATTACGAAAAGCCGATCGAGCAGCGCACCGTGCGCAAGCGCTCATGAGGCTGGTCACGGTGACCACCGTGCGCGACGAGGGCGCGGCGCAGGTGGCCAAGGAGGCGCTCAACGATCGCGGCATCACCGTCGAGCTGCGCCCGCAGCGGATCAATCCGTACTTCGCGTCGATGACCGCGACCGTGTACGAGGTGCGCGTGGCCGAGCGCGACGCGGCCGCCGCCGAAGAGGCGCTGGCGCACATCGAGGCCCAGCTCGAGCAGGCGCTGATCGCGCAGGCCGGCGCCGCCGCCGACGAGCACGAAGCCGACGAGCCCAAGCCCGAGCCGCGCCGCTTCGGCGCCGCGCAGACGCTCTACTTCGGGCTGATCTTCGCGGGCGTGCTGCTGATCGCGCTCTACGTCTACTGGGAAGGGAGATAGCGATGGCGCTCGACCGCGATCAACTGGCGCGCCGCGTGGCCAAGGAGCTGCGCGACGGCTACTACGTGAACCTCGGCATCGGACTGCCGACGCTGGTGGCCAACTTCATCCCCGCGGGCGTCGAGGTGCTGTTGCAATCGGAGAACGGCTTGCTCGGCATCGGCCCGTTTCCCTACGAGGGCGACGAGGATCCCGATCTGATCAACGCCGGCAAGCAGACCGTCACCGAGATGCGCGGCTCGGCCTATTTCTCGTCGGCGGAGTCGTTCGCCATGATCCGCGGCGGGCACATCGACATGTGCGTGCTCGGCGCGATGCAGGTGTCCGAAGAGGGCGATCTCGCCAACTGGATGATCCCCGGCAAGATGGTCAAGGGCATGGGCGGCGCGATGGATCTCGTCGCCGGCGCCAAGCGCGTGGTGGTGATGATGGAGCACACCGCCAAGGGCGAGAAGAAGATCTTGCGCCGCTGCACGCTGCCGCTGACGGCGGTGAAGGCGGTGCACCGGATCATCACCGAGCTGGCGGTGATCGACGTGCGCGACGGCGGGCTGGTCTTGCGCGAGCTCGCGCCCGGCGTTACAGCAGCCGACGTGCAGGCGCTCACCGAGCCCGAGCTGCGCATCGCCGACCAGCTCGTCACCATGGATCTGACGTGAAGCTGCGGAAGGATCGCTTCGAGACCGACGCCGGCGTCCCGATCGAGGACCTCTATTCGCCGGAGAGCGCGCCGCTCGACTACGCGCGCGACCTCGGCCAGCCGGGCGAGTTCCCGTTCACGCGCGGCGTGCAGCCGACCATGTACCGCGGGCGGCTGTGGACCATGCGGCAATATGCCGGCTTCGGAGACGCGGCCGAATCGAATAAACGATATCATTATCTATTAAAACAGGGGCAGACCGGATTATCGGTGGCGTTCGATCTGCCGACGCAGATGGGGCGCGATCCGGATCATGCGCTGGCGCGCGGCGAGGTCGGGCGCGTGGGCGTCTCGATCGCGTCGATCGACGACATGCGCACGCTCACCGACGGGCTGCCGCTCGGCGACATCTCGACGTCGATGACCATCAACGCCACCGCGTCGACCCTGCTGGCGCTCTACGTGGCGGTCGCCGATGAGCGCAACATCCCGCGCGCGGCGTTATCGGGCACCATTCAAAACGATATATTGAAAGAATATATCGCGCGCGGAACCTATATCTATCCGCCGCGGCCGTCGATGCGGCTGGTCACCGACACCTTCGCCTGGTGCAAGGCGGAGGTGCCGCGCTGGAACACCATCTCGATCTCGGGCTATCACATCCGCGAGGCGGGATCGGACGCGGTGCAGGAGGTGGCGTTCACGCTCGCCGACGGGATCGCCTACGTCGAGGCGGCGGTCGCGGCCGGGCTCGCCGTCGACGAGTTCGCCTCGCGCCTGTCGTTCTTCTTCAACGCGCACAACGTGCTCGTCGAGGAGGTGGCGAAGTACCGCGCGGCGCGGCGGCTGTGGGCGCGCATCATGCGCGAGCGGTTCGGCGCCAAGGATCCGAAGAGCTGCCAGCTGCGCTTTCACGCGCAGACCGCCGGCTCGAGCTTGCAGGCGCAGCAGCCGCTGGTGAACGTGGTGCGCACGACGGTGCAGGCGCTGGCGGCGGTGCTCGGCGGCGCGCAGTCGCTCCACACCAACTCGTTCGACGAGGCGCTGGCGCTGCCGACGGAGAATTCGGCGCGGCTGGCGCTGAGGACGCAGCAGGTGCTGGCGCACGAGTCGGGCGCGGGCGATTGGGTCGATCCGCTCGGCGGCAGCTACGCCGTCGAGGCGCTCACCAGCGAGATCGAAAAACGCGCGGACGAGCACATCGCCAAGATCGACGAGCTCGGCGGCATGGTGGCGGCGATCGAGGCCGGGCACCCGCAGCGCGCCATCGAGCAGCGCGCCTACGAATATCAGCGCGCCATCGAGCAGAAGAAGAAGATCATCGTCGGGGTCAACGAGTTCACCGTCGAGGAGTCGCCGCCCGACGGGCTGCTCAAGATCGATCCGGCGCTCGAGCGGCAGTCGGCCGAGCGCATCGGCCGCCTCAAGAGCGAGCGCGACCAGCGGGCCGCGCGGGAGACGCTCGACGCCTTGGGACGAGCGGCACAGGGCAGCGAGAACTTGTTGCCGCGCATCCTCGCCTGCGTCAAAGCACGGGCGACGGTGGGCGAGGTGTCGGACGCGTTACGCGCCGTCTTCGGCGAGCACCGTGAAAGCCGACACTGACCCACCCTTTCGGCAATGATGAACAACAACATTAGGTTTTTGCTCTTGATCTAGACGGTCCGTCGGGGTTACGGTGACTCACGGAGGCAGGGGCTCATGCAAGGCACGCGGAAAGAGGAAGGCAGCATGACGAAGAGCGACCTCATCGAGATGGTCGCGAACAAGCTGCACCTGCCGAAAGGCAAGGCGGAGCTGATCGTCAACTGCATCTTCGACTCCATGGAGGATTCGCTCAAGAAGGGCGAGCGGATCGAGATCCGGGGATTCGGGAGCTTCGAAATCCGGCACTACAAAGCGTACGAAGGGCGCAACCCGCGCACCGGCGATCCCGTCGGCGTGCAGCCCAAGCGGTTGCCGTTCTTCAAGGTCGGCAAGGAGCTCAAGGAGCGGGTCAACGCCGCCGCCGAGCGCCAGAAGGCCGCCCCGCCGACGCCCATCTCCGCCTCGGGCTGATTTCCCGACTCACCGCGGTTCAACCGGGAGCGGCCGCCTCGTCGAGCGCGCGGCGGCGGGAGCCGAGCCGCGGCAGGTGGCGGGCGAGCGCGGCGACCAGCGAGCGCTTGTGATCGGCCAGCACCATCGAGCCGGAGACGCGCGCGGCGTAGAGGCCCAGCATCTTTTCGTCGAACAGCACCAGCGAGAGCCAGCGGCGCCAGTCGCCGCGGTAGAGCAGCCGCGCCAGCCAGCGGTCGATCGCCAGCTCCCGCCCGACGGTGGCGCGGCGTAGCGCGCGGCGGTAGCGCGCGAACGAAAAATCTCCCGAGTCGAGCGCCGTGGCGATCGCGTCGGCGGCGACCAGGCCCTGCTCCATCGCCACCGCGATGCCTTCGCCGGTGAGCGCGTCGATGCCGGCCGCGTCGCCGCACAGGATCAGCCGCTCGCCGGCGACCGGCGCGCCCGGTTGGTAGCCCCACGCCGGCCAGCCGCGCGCCGCCCCGTCGAGCTCGACGCCGAAGCGGCGCAGGTGGCGCTCGAGCAGCGCGGTCAGCTCGGCGCCCGACAGCGGCGTCGACGGATAGTGCATGAGGCCGACGTTCAGGCGATCGCCGGGCACCGGGAAGATCCACAAGTAGCCGCGCAGCCCGTCGAGCATCGGCGTGAAGTCGTAGAGCATGAGATCGCGCGGCCACGCGGCGCGCGACGGGACCTCGAGGCGAAACAGCCGAATCGGCGTCTCGCGCGGCGCCTCGGGCGCGCCGGCGCGACGCTGATCGCGCAGCAGCTTGCGCACCGACGAGCCCGCGCCGTCGGCGCCGACGAGCACGCGCGCGCGCAGCGCCTGCCCGCCCGCGCCTCCGACCCCACCGACGGTGAGGGCCACGCCGTCGGCCTCGACGCGAAACTGCTCGACCGCCGCGCCCTCGCGCACGTCGACGCCGAGCGCGCGCGCCTGCGCCACCAGGCTGGCGTCGAACTCCTCGCGCCGCACCACGCGCACCGGCCGCTCCAGCGTCACGTCGCGCTCGAGCGCGCCGAAGCGCACGCACGCACGCGGCGCCGCCGCCGACTCGACGGTGAGCTCGAGCCCGAGCGCCGCCATCGCCTCCTCGGCGTGCCCGGTGAGCCCGCCGCCGCACGGCTTCGCCCGCGGAAAGCGCGCGCGATCGAACACCACGATCCGCCCCGCGAGCTCCGGCGCGCGCCGCACCAGCGCCACCGCGCACGACACGCCCGCCGGGCCCGCGCCCGCGATCGCCACGTCGAAGTCGCTCATCGGCACCGCGGAGATGTAGCAGAAAACTACTTGATGATGCTGAGCGCCACCGTCGGCTGCACGAAGAAATCCAGCGAGCCCGACGGCAGCGGCGTGCCGCCCGCGACGGTGATGACGGTGTGCGCGATGATCTGGAACGGCGCGTTCCGGAAGTTTTTCACGAACCCGCCGAGCGCGTCCTTGCCCGGCCCGGCGAGCGGCACCTCGCACACCACGAACCCCTTGCTCTTCGGATCGGCCGGCGGCTGCGGATCGGCCGGATCGCTGCACGCCGTCGAGCCCGCCGGTAGCGTTCCGACGGTGCCGAGCAGCGTCGCCTGCGGATCGTGCTCGTCGGCCGCCGCCATCGGCGCCACGTAGAGGTCGATCGGCGGCGTCGACACGTTCAGCTCCTGGGCGCCCGCGCCCGACGGCGGCACCACCCAGTAGTCGATCTTGCGCAGGTCGACCAGGTTGATGCCGATGGTCACCGCCTCCGACGGCAGCGGCGTCATGGCGTTGCGCAGATCGATCGGCAGCGCCTTGCGCAGCTCCAGCCGGGCGGCGCACGTCGACGAGGAGTCGCACTGAAGCGTGGTCGACGCGTTCTTGACCATCGGCGCCGGCGCCTGCGAGCAGTTGTCCTGCGTCTGCTGGCACGGCACCGACGGCACGCTCGACATGCCGTTGTTGCCGAGATCGATCACGAAGTCGTGCGGGTCGAACTGGTAGTCGATGTGGATTCCGCTGGAGTCGATCAGGCTGCAACCCGACAGGCACATCGCGACCGCAGCGACGGCGAAGCTTCTCATTAGGACCTCAAATTTAAGCTGACGCTAAGTTCAACGACTTGATTATAACACTGCGCTACCAGGATTTCGAGGTGATCGCCCGCACCAGCTCGTCGGCGGCGGTGTAGGGATCGGTGGTGCGCGCGGCCAGCTGGTCGACGAGATCGGGGCGCGCGGCCAGCGCGGCGTCGGTGGCGCGGCGCAGGCGATCGACCACCTGCTCGCGCAAGGTGGCCTCGGCGCGTCGGCGGCGGCGCGCGCCCGCTCCGGTGCCGCCGCGATCGCCGCGCTCGCGATGCCGCTCGACGGCGGCCACCAGCTCGTCGATGCCCTTCCCCGTCGTCGCCACGGTGCGCACGATCTCCACCGGCACCGCGTCGTGCCCGCGCAGCTCCAGCATCGACACCAGGTCGCGCACCGTGCGATCGGCGCCCTCGCGATCCGACTTGTTCACCACCAGCACGTCGGCGATCTCGAGGATGCCGGCCTTGATCGCCTGGATCTCGTCGCCCAGCCCCGGCACCGTCACCACGATCGCCGTCTCCGCCTGCGACACCACGTCGACCTCGTCCTGCCCCACGCCGACGGTCTCGACGATCACCACGTCGTAGCCCATCGCGTCCAGCACCGCGACCACTTCGCCCGTCGAGCGCGACAGCCCGCCGAGGTGGCCGCGCGTCGCCAGCGAGCGGATGAACACGCCGTCGTCGGTGGCGTGGCGCTGCATGCGGATGCGGTCGCCGAGGATCGCGCCGCCCGAGAACGGGCTCGTCGGATCCACCGCCACCACGCCGACGCGCTTGCCCGCCTTGCGGTAGTGCGCGATCAGCGCGTCGACGACGGTCGACTTGCCCGCGCCGGGATTTCCCGTCACGCCGAGCACGAACGCGCGCCCGGTGTGCGGGTAGACGTGCTTCATGGTCTCGACGGCGCCGGGCCGCGCGTCGTCGAGATCGCGCATCAGCCGCGCGCTCAGCCGTTGGTCGCCGGCCAGCACCGCGCGCGCGATCGCCTCCGGATCAGCGGCCAAGCAGCTCCCTCGCGATCACCATGCGCTGCACCTCGTTCGTGCCCTCGCCGATCTCGCACAGCTTGCAGTCCCTGAGCGCGCGCTCGACGGGAAACTCGCGCGTGTAGCCGTAGCCGCCGTGGATCTGCACCGCGCGATCGCACGCGCGCATGCCGGCCTGCGCGGCCCAGAGCTTGGCCATCGACGACTCGCGCGTGGTCCTCAGCCCCTGATCTTTCATCCACGCCGCGCGCCGGATCAGCAGCCGCGCGGCGTCGAGCTCGGTCTTGGAGTCGGCCAGCATGAACTGGATCGCCTGGTTCTCGCCGATGGCGCGCCCGAACTGCTTGCGCTCCTTGGCGTACGCCAGCGCCGCTTCGAACGCGCCCTGCCCGAGGCCGAGCGCCATCGCCGCGATCGAGATGCGCCCGCGGTCGAGGATCTCCAGCGTGTCGAGGAACCCGCGATCGAGCTCGCCCAGCCGATTCTCGTCGGGCACCTCGACGTCGGCGAAGTTCAGCTCGACGGTGTCCGAGGCGTGCAGCCCCATCTTCTCCATGTGCTTGCCGACGGTGAAGCCGGGCATCCCCTTCTCGAGGATGAACGCGGTGAGCCCCTTCTGCTTCTTCTCCGGCGACGTCGACGCCAGGATCACGTAGATGGCGCCGACCGAGCCCTGCGTGATGAACGTCTTCGAGCCGTTGATGATCCACGTGTCGCCGCGCCGGATCGCGCGCGTCTTGGCGCCCGCCGCGTCCGAGCCCGACGACGGCTCGGTGAGCCCCCACGCGCCGAGCGCCTGCCCGGTCGCGAGGCGCGGCAGATATTTTTTCTTCTGCGCCTCGTTGCCCGCCAGCAGGATGTGCCCGGTGCACAGCCCGTTGTGCGACGCCACGGTGATGCCCACCGAGCCGTCGACGCGGCACAGCTCCTCGACGACGATGGTCGACTCCTGCTGCGACATCCCCGAGCCGCCGTACTCCTCGGGCACGCGCAGGCCGAGCAGCCCGAGCGCGGCCAGCTTCGGGATCACCTCCGACGGGAAGCGCTCCTCCTCGTCCCAGGCGCGCGCGAACGGCTTCACCTCTTTTTCGGCGAAGTCGCGCACCGTCTGCCGCAGGATCTTTTCCGCCTCGGTCTCGTTGAAGTCGATCATCGGTCTCGTGGGTCTCGCTATTTTTTTGAACGCACGTTCAATTTTTTGAACCGCTGTTCAAAGTTTTGAACCGCTGCTCGGGGCCCGCCGGCGAGTAGATCTGCACCGCGGTCAAGCGCTCGTCGACGGTCATGGCGTGCTCGGCGCCCTTCGGGATGTAGAGGAGGTCGCCGGGTTTGGCGGCGAGGCGCGCGCCCTCGACGGTGGTGGTGGCGCGGCCGGCGACGACGTAGATCAGCTCGTCGGAGTCGTCGTGCTTGTGCGGCGGCACCGCGGCGCCGGCCTCGGCCTCGAGCCAGTCGATCGCCGTCTCCACGCCGAGCCCGTCGAGCAGCAGCCGCACCTGGCCCTTGCCGCCGAGGATCGCGAGCGGCTTGACCTCGGCCGGCTTGCGCCCGCCCGACGACGGCGTGTTCTGCCACTCGCGCCAGCTCACGCGCAAGAGCTGCGCCTCGCCGTCGAACGACGCGCGCAGCAGGTTGTTGCGCACCCACAAAATCTCGCCGCGCCGCTCGGCCGGCGCCAGCACCACCCACGCGGTCTCGTGCGGCGCCTTGGCGATCACCATCGGCCGGTCGAGCTTGCGCGCGCGCTCGAGCGCGATCGACACGCGCTCGCCCTCCCACTCGCCGGTGAGCGGCGCGACGGTGCCCGGCTCGGGCTTGAACGCCAGCGGGAACACCACCTGGTCGCCCGCCTGCGCGCCGAGCGGCTGAAGATCCCAGCGGCGCAACTTCTCGACCAGGCACTTGCCGAGCGGCGCGCCGCCGCCCGAGTCGTCCTTGAGCACCTCGGGCCGCTCGGCGCGGCCGCCTTCGCCGACGAACACGCGCACCAGCATCTCGCCCGAGGCGCGCGTGCGGCTCGCGCGCACGCAGCCGAACACGTCGTCCTGGTGCGCGCGCAGCATCGCCTGCACGCGCCGCCCCATCTCGCCGTCGCTCTCCTCGGCGGACGCGGGGCGCGCGGCGGCCATCACGCCGCCCATGCTGCACAGCAGCATAATTGCGGCAAATTGCCTCATCCCGCCTCGGCGCGCGGCCGCACGTGCGTCTCCACCCACTTGATGATGTCGTCGGTGGAGGTGCCGGGCTTGAAGATCTGCGCCACGCCCGCCTGGTGCAGCGGCTGCAAATCCTCGTCGGGGACGATGCCGCCGCCGAACACCAGCACGTCGCCCGCGCCGCGCGCCTTGAGCGCGTCGATCACCGCCGGGAACAGCGTCATGTGCGCGCCCGACATGATCGACAGCCCCACCGCGTCGACCGACTCCTGCAGCGCCGCCGCCGCGATCATCTCCGGCGTCTGGTGCAGGCCCGTGTACACCACCTCGTAGCCCGCGTCGGAGAGCGCGCGCGCCACCACCTTGGCGCCGCGGTCGTGCCCGTCGAGCCCCGGCTTGGCCACGAGGATGCGAATCTTCCTTTTTTCGCTCATGTCAGTTGGCCCCTGCGACGAGCGATCTCGCGATCACGATGCGCTGCACTTCGCTCGTGCCCTCGTAGATGCGCGCCACCCGCACGTCGCGCATCAAGCGCTCGACGGGAAAATCGCGCGTGTAGCCGTAGCCGCCGTGGATCTGCACCGCCGCGTCGGTGGCGCGCCACGCCGCTTCGGTCGCGTACAGCTTGGCCATCGACGCCTCGCGCGTGAACGGCCGGCCGCGCTCCTTGCAAACCGCCGCGCGCAGCGTGAGCAGCCGCGCCGCCTCGAGCTCGGTGGCCGCGTCGGCGAGGCGAAAGCGGATCGCCTGGTTGTCGCCGATGGGCGCGCCGAACTGCTTGCGCTCGCGGGCGTAGCGCACCGCCGCGTCGAGCGCCGCCTGCCCGACGCCGAGCGCCTGCGACGCGATGCCGATGCGCCCGCCGTCGAGCGCCGCCAGCGCCACCGAGAGCCCGCCGCCCAATTTGCCGAGCAGCGCCGACTCCGGAATCTCGCAGCCGTCGAAGATCAGCGGCACCGTCGTCGAGCCGCGCAGCCCCATCTTGTCTTCGTGCTTTCCCGACGTGAGGCCGGGCGTGCCGCCCTCGACGATGAACGCCGAGATGCCCTTCGAGCCGGGCGCCTTCGGATCGGTCTTGGCCCACACGATGATCACGCCCGCGCGATCGCCCGAGGTGATCCACTGCTTGGCGCCGTCGAGGCGAAAGCCGCCCGCGGTGCGCGTCGCGGTGGTCGTCATCGCCGACGGATCCGATCCCGCCTGCGGCTCCGAGAGCCCGAACGCGCCGGCCACCGCCTCGCCCGACGTCAGCCGCGGCACGAACGCGCGCTTCTGCTCGTCGGTGCCGAAGCGCACGATCACCTCGCCCACCATGTTGGTGACCGCCATCGCCACCGACACCGACGCGTCCGCGCGCGCGATCTCCTGCATCGCCAGGCTGTAGGCCACCACGCCCGCCTCGGCGCCGCCGAGCGCCTCGGGGATG
>DASREC010000283.1:0-4248 GCA_035652295.1 Polyangia bacterium | reverse complement strand
GTCGCCAGCAACCACGTCGCAGCAGCCGTGACGCAGTCGCGGTTGCTGCGATCCCACGACGAGCGCGGATCGATCCCGCGGCGAATCAGCCCGTGCTTCTCCGCATTCGAGCGGACGTAGTTCAACGCGCGCGCGACCTCGCTCGGCGTCTTCAAGATTCGCCCGTAATAACGATCCGAATAAACGCGGCCTTTCTTCTTCATTACCCGATTGAGCGTTTTGGCCATTCGGACGCCCAATCCCTGCATGCCTCTCGACAGCGATTTCTCGTCGGTGGCTTCAATCAGCAAATGCAGGTGATTGCCGATTACGCTGAAATGACATAACCGCATTCCGAATCGATCGCGCGCAATACGAAACGCGCGTTGCAGGACGCGAAAACAGCGGCCGGCGCGCATGTTCCACGTCTCGCGATTGACACGCACGACTACGTGAACGGGGAACCGCGCGGCCAGACGCGGGCGGCGCAGGTGCGAAACCCCCGCGCCAGTCTTCTTGCGCCGGCCCGAATTCGGCCGCGCTCCGCCCCAGGTTCGCGGCCGCAGCTTGAGCGCGAGCTGCGCTGGTTGCCGCTTTCGCCGTCGCTGCGCGTCCATCTTGATTTTAGCATATATCTTCTTTAGGCGACCGCAACTGGTATTTTGAGAGATTTGAAATGGAGGGTGGCGCTGCGAACGGCGACGGGGACGCGCACAGCGCTCTCGCTGTGGACAGCCGGCAGACCGCCTGCCCACAGCGAGGCCCCGTCGCCTGACACCGGCTTTGACGAGTTTTGGATTGGATGGGGGGATGGAGTGATTGAGGGGAGGCGCGCTTTATGTTCGCGGGTGAAGGAGGGAAAGATGGGACGAATCGAAGTGAAGCGGATCGCGGAGCCGGATGAGAAGCGGGCGTTCGTCGATAAAGGGTATGCGGATGTTTTCAACTTTGAAGACGGGACGGTGGGGAGGGCGGTGTTCGAGCCGGGGTGGCGATGGTCGGAGCATGTCAAGCCGCTCGCCGGGACCGATAGCTGCCAGGCGGCGCATGCCTGTTATGTCGTCGCGGGGCGGATGCACCTCGTCACCGACGAGGGCGAGGAGACGGACGTCGGGCCGGGCGATCTCGTGTTCATCTCGCCGGGGCACGACGCCTGGGTGCTCGGCGACGAGCCGTGCGTGATGCTCGACTTCTCGGGGATGGGCGACTACGCGCGGCGCGCGGAGACGGTGACGCAGCCGAGCCCTTAATAGCGCTCGCTGTCGTTCTTCGGCGCGTTCGCGTTGGCGGCGAACGTCTGGCCGTTGATCGTGGTCCCGCCGTAGCCGTAGCCGCCGATGTTGGTGAGGAAGTCGGCCGGGAAATTCAGCTTCGGGCGCGACACCTCGTCGAGCGCGGCCACGTGCTCGGGCGCGAGCGTCACGTCGAGCGCCGCCAGGTTGTCGTCGAGCTGATGCATCGTGCGCGCGCCGATGATGGTCGACGCCACGCCCGCGCGCGACTGCACCCACGCGAGCGCCACGCGCGCCGGCGTCGTCGACAGCTTCTTCGCCACGTCGGCCAGCACGTCGATCACGCGATACGCCTGCTCCTGCAGGTGCTGCTTCACCCACGCCCCGCGGCCCGGCTCGACGGTGCCCGCGTTCGCGCGCGTGTACTTGCCGCTCAGCACGCCCGACTTGAGCGGCGACCACGGCGTCACGCCCAGGCCCAGCTCGCGCGCCATCGGGATCAGCTCGCCCTCGACGGTGCGCTCGAGCAGCGAGTACTCGATCTGCAGCGCGATGAGCGGCGTCCACCCGCGCAGGCGCGCGGTCACTTGCGCCTCGGACACCTTCCACGCCGGCGTGTCGGAGAAGCCGACGTAGCGCACCTTGCCGGCGGCCACCAGGTCGTCGAGCGCGCGCATCGTCTCGTCGATCGGCGTGAAGCGATCCCAGCAGTGCAGCCAATAGAGATCGATGTAGTCGGTCTGCAGACGGCGCAGCGACTGCTCGGCGGCCGCCACCAGCGACTTGCGGCTCGCGCCGCCGCCGTTGGGATCGCCGGTGTACAGGTTGGAGAAGAACTTGGTGGCGATCACCACGCGCTCGCGCCGCGACGGGTGGCGGCCGAGGTGGTCGCCGATGATCTTCTCCGAGTGGCCGCGCGTGTACGCGTTGGCGGTGTCGATGAAGTTGCCGCCGCGCTCGAGGAAATGATCCAGGATGCGCTGCGAGTCTTCCACCGACGAGCCCCAGCCGAGATCTTCGCCGAAGGTCATGGCGCCGAGGCAGAACGGGCTCACGCGCAGCCCGCTCGCGCCGAGCGTGACGTAGTGATTGAGCGGCATGTCGTCCTCCGTTGATCGCAGTGAGATGCGCGGCACTGTACAACGGTTCGCGCGGAAGGAATGCGCGCGCGGCGGTACATCGATCGTGATGAACCGGCCGCTGTTCACGCTGGCGTTGCTCGCGGTCATCGTTCATCAGCGGCGGGCGCTCGGCCGCTTGCGCGCGCGGGCCGACGACCGCATATAACGTTCGTCGTGGGGGAGCCGCAGATCAAAGGCGTCGCGCTGCGCGGCATGCTGGCCGCCGCGCGCAAGCTGCACGGCGATTCGTTCCTCGAGGCGATGCTGGCGCACCTGCCGCCGCAGACGGCGCGGCTGGTGCGCGCGGGCGGATTTCTCTCGGGCGGCTGGTATCCGCTGGCGACGTTTCGCGAGCTCAACCACGCGGCGCAGCGGGCGGCGGGGCTCGGGCCGGAGCTGTCGCGCGCGCTCGCCCGCGAGGCCACCGCCGACGATTTTCGCGGCATCTACCGCGTGCTCACGTTCGTGCTGTCGCCGGAGTTCGTCATCAAGCGCGCGCCGACGCTGTTCAGCCGCTACTACGACACCGGGCGCATGGAGGTGGTGCGCGCCGTCTCCGGATCGGCGCAGGCGCGCTTCAGCGGTTGCGTGGGGTTCGATCGCAGCGTCTGGCAGGGCGTGGCCGGCGGCTGCGTGGCGGTGCTCGAGGCGTGCGGCGGGCAGGACGTCGACGTGCGCGCCACCGACGGCGGCAACGACGGCGACGAGCACCTGTTCCTCGCCGCGACGTGGAAGTAGCCGCCCCGATCGAGTGACGGAGCGAAGCTCACGTCGTCAGCGGCCTCCGAGAGGTCTTCTTCAGGACGACGTGCGTGACCCGCTCCGTACGAACATGCTCCGCGCACTCGTAGCCGAGGCCGACGAGGTCGATGCCGCTCAGCAGGTGCTCGCCGCTCCCGAGGAGCACCGGCGCGATCGCCAGGTGCAGCTCGTCGACGAGCCCGGCGCGCAGATACTCGCGGATGGTGGCCACGCCTCCTCCGAGCCGCACGTCTTTTTCGCCGGCCGCCTCCACGGCGCGCTTCAAGGCGGCATGAATCCCGTCGGTGATGAAGTGGAACGTGGTGCCGCCGTCCATCGCGATCGACGGGCGGGCATGATGGGTCAGCACGAACACCGGCGTGTGGTAGGGCGGATTATCGCCCCACCAACCCTTCCAGGCGTCGTCGGGCCAGCGGCCGCGGATGGGGCCGAACATGTTGCGGCCCATGATCCAGGCACCGAGGTTGGCGAAGCCGCGCGCGGCGAATTCGTCATCGACGCCGACGGCACCGCCCTCCGCTCCGTGCATCTTCTGAAAGGTCCTGGTGGAGCGCGCCCAGTCCATCATCGCCAGGCCGCCGACACCGAGTGGGTGGTCGAGGTCCTGCTTCGGCCCGGCGCCGTAGCCGTCGATGGAGAGGGTGAAAGACTGAACACGTAGCTTGGACATTCGCAGCCTCCGTACTGGAGCGACGAACCAGCATGTCGCGGATCGACACGAGGCCCCGATTTTTTTCGAGAGGACGGCCGCAGCGGCTCCCGCCGTTCGTTGACTCGTCCGCCGCCCGTAGTCGATAATCGAGGAACTGACCCATGTCGGCGAAGCACTAGCGTGAGCCGTCGTGTAGTCGCGGCGCTCTGTCTGCTCGCAGCGGCGGCGCGGCCTGCGGCGGCCGGCTCGGGCGCCGGATCGCTCGCCGGCGGGACCTTCATCCACAGCCGCTTCCCCGACAACAACAACGGCGGCTGCACCTACGTCACCGTCGGGCGCGACAACGCGGCCGGCCTCATGCGCGGCCTCATCGAGTTCAACCTCCCGCTCCCCGTGCCCGGCTACGCGGGCCGCGCGACGGTGACCGGCGCCATCCTCAACAACGTGACCGTCACCGGCCTGCCGAACGGCTCGGGAATCGGCACTGCCGAGACCTACTTCA
>DASREC010000282.1:0-7676 GCA_035652295.1 Polyangia bacterium | reverse complement strand
AAGTATTTCTTGACCATGCTGAAATAACCCGGCAGCTCGTCCCCGAGCGTCCAATAGGTCACGCCGCGCGCGCCGTGCTTGAGCGCGGTCTGGATCTTCTCCTCCATCGAGCCGACGTCTTCGAACCACAGCGTGCCGTTCTGCGCGGTCAGGCAGCTCATGGTGCGCCCGGCGTCGTAGTGGTCGTAGGGGCACGTCAGCATGTGGTCGGTCATCGACGCCGGCGTGCCGACGCACTGGTTGGCGGCGTCGTGCGCGCTGGTCCAGTAGTTGGTGCCGATGGCGTAGTTGGCCAGGCCGATCATGAAGCGATCGCGGTGCCCGGTCGTCTCCGCCAGCGCGAACGACGCGTCGACCCAGCCGAGCGGCGCCAGCGGCCCGAGGTGATCGCCGCCGAGCCAGTGGAAGTCGTACTCCATCATGTGCAGCGTGTCGCACGCGGCGGCGAGCACCTGGTAGTCGTAGCCGTTGTTGCCGTTGTCGTAGCCCATCGGCTCGAGCGCCATCGACAGCTCGTAGCCGGCGGCGTGAAACGCCGTCGAGAGCTGCTGCATGAGCGCGCTGTAGCCGGGGCGATCGGCGGCGGTCCACAGGTGCTCGTAGTCGATGTCCATGCCGGCGTAGCCGTGGTCGTGCACCAGCTTGACCATCGCCGCGACGTGCTGCGCGCGCAGCGTGGGGCTGTTGATCAGCGTCCGCAGCGCGTTGACGTCCCCGGCGTCGATGAGCGGCAGGATGCGCACGTGGTTGGCCTGCGCCGCCTGCACGATGCTCGGCAGATCGGGGTTGCCCGCCGGATCGATCGTCACGCCGTCGGAGTCGAGCGTCCACCACTTGGGATGGATGGCGTTGAACTGCGCCGCGTTCGCCACGAAGCTCTGCTCCGCCACCGGATCGTCGATCCAGCCGCAGCGCGTGTGCGCGGGAAGCCCGGTCACCGGCGGCGAGAGATCGGGAGTCGAGCCGCCTTGATCGGGCGAGACGGCGGTGCCGCCGTCGGACGGAGCGACGATCGTTCCACCGTCGGTGGGCGTGGCGTACATCGGCGGCGGGCCGGCGGTCGGCGGAATGTGTGACGGTAGCGGCGGGCCGGAGGGAGGAATCGAGACGTTGCCGTTGGGATTGGGATTGGAGCCCGAGGTCGGCGCGGTCGAGCACGCGCCGAGCGCGAGACAAACAAGCACACAAGAGCAAAGTTTTCGCATGGCGCGCGCAAAGAGCAACCCTCGGACCAGCGCCCGCTCATTGAATGAGCGAGCGTTTCCGCAGGCGGACGCGCGAGCGCGCGGTCGAGTCGTAGCCGATCGACTACAGGATCGTGGCCTGCGGCTTACAGCGTAAGGCAGACAGACTTACGCTGTAAGGCAGTCGGACTTACGCTGTAAGGCTCGACGGTGACGGACGTCGGACGCCGCGCGCGCTCTCTCGTGTCGCGATCGTCACCGTCGGTGAGCGCGCGCGGGCGACGCTTGTTGCCGTCACGCGCGCGCTTAGCAGTCACCTATGCGCTGCTCGCTCCTCGTGCTCGTCCTGTCCGCCTTCGCTTGCAGCTCGCCGGCGCCGCGCGCGCCGCGCGAGCCGAACGCCGTCGCCGCCGAGAACCAGCTCGCCGGCGATCCGACGTGGCCGCTGCAAAACCCCGGCGACTCGCACCAGCTCGAGGCCTACGCCTCGCGCATCACCGTCCATCCCGGCGAGTCGCTCGCGGTGTCGGTCACCGTCGATCAGCCGCAGCCGGTGACGTGGTCGCTCTACCGCTTCGGCTGGTACGGCGGCGCGGGCGCGCGCAAGCTCGCCGACGGCGGACCGGTCGCCGCGACCACGCAGCCGGCCTGCCCGCACGATCCGGTCACCCAGCGCGTCGAGTGCGCGTGGCCGAGCGCGTTCACCGTCACCGTCGACAAGCACGCGCTCGCCGGCGTGTACCTGATCAAGCTCCAGTCGCAGGCCGGCTTCGACTGGCACGTGCCGTTCGTGGTCTACGACGGGCGCGCCGCCGACCTGGTGGCCAACGTCGACGTGACGTCGTGGCAGGCGTACAACGAGTACGGCGGCGAGAGCCTGTACACCGACGCCAGCGGCAAGATGCCGAGCGGCAAGGCGTGGGAGGTCTCCTACGATCGCCCGTTCGCCGAGGGGCACGGCTCGGGGCGCTTCCTGCAGTGGGAGTATCACTTCGTGCGCTTCGTCGAGGCGCTCGGCTACGACGTCACCTACTCGACGGCGTTCGATCTCGGCCACGATCCCGACGTGCTCAAGGCGGCGCACGCGTTCGTGTCGGTGGCCAACGACGAGTACTGGACCGTCGACGAGCGCGACGCCGTCGAGCACGCGCGCGACGCCGGCGTGAGCCTGGCGTTCTTCGGCGCCGACCAGGCGCTGTGGCGCATCCGCCTCGAGCCGTCGTCGAGCGGCGTGCCCGAGCGCGTGATCGCCTGCTACAAGTCGAATCAAGATCAGGATCCGCAGCACGGCGTGACCGCGCGCTTCCGCGACGATCCGTCGGCGCGCCCGGAGAACGCGCTCATCGGCGTCATGTACAACACGTGGATGCTGGTGCCGCAGCCGCTGGTGGTGGCCGACGCGTCGAGCTGGGTGTTCGCCGACACCGGGCTCGCGAACGGCGACACGCTGCCGATGATGGTGTCGTTCGAGACCGACGCGCGCGCGGACAACGGCGTCGAGCCGCCGGGCCTCCAGGTGCTCGGCTCGTCGCCGCTCGTCGACGCCGAGGGATCTCCGAAGCGCGCGATCATGAGCTACTACAAACATCCGTCGGGCGCGGAGGTGCTGGCGGCGGGCAGCATCGGCTGGCCGACGGGGCTGGGCGCGCCGCTGTTCGCCGATCCGCGCGTCGCGCGCATCACGCGCACGGTGCTCGATCGCTTCGTCGGCGCGAACGGGCGCACCGGCGGCGACGATCCGGCGGGCGCGCCGTGGATGACCGCGCAGCAGGTGCCGTCGATGGTGGGCGCGTGGGCGCGCTCGGTGACGACGGTGGCGGGCGCACCGGGCGCGAGCGCGGCGGTCGACGGGCCGGGCGCGAGCGCGCGCTTCCTCGGGCCCGACGGGATCGTGGTGGCGCCCGACGGCAGCGTGTTCGTCGCCGACACCGGCGCGAACCAGATCCGCCGCATCGCGCCCGACGCCGCGCACACGGTGACCACCTGGGCGGGCGACGGCGTCGACGGCACCACCGACGGGCCCGGCGCGCAGGCGCGCTTCCGCTATCCCGCCGGGCTGGCGCTCGCCGCCGACGGGACGCTGTTCGTCGCCGACGCCGACAACCACGTGGTGCGCGCCATCGCGCCCGACGCCGCGCACACGGTCTCGACCTACGCCGGCGTGCCGACGCGCGGCGGCGGGTTCGCCGACGGCCCGGGCAGCGCGGCGCAGTTCTACCGCCCGGTCGCGCTCGCCCTCGCCGCCGACGGCGCGCTGCTCGTCGCCGACATGCACAACTGCCTCATCCGCCGCATCGACCCGGGCGCGGGCCACGCCGTGACCACGATCGCCGGCACGTTCCTCGGCTACCAGGACGGGCCGGGCGCGCAGGCGCAGTTCAACAACCCGAGCGGCGTGGCGGTGGCGCCCGACGGCAACATCTACGTGCTCGACACCTACAATCAAGCGCTGCGGCGAATTGCCGCAGACGCGGCGCACACGGTGACCACGCTGGTCGGCGGCGAGGGCGAAGTGGCGCTGGTCGACGGCGCGGGCTCGCAGGCGCGGCTCGGCGGGCAGGCGGGGCTGACGTGGAGCAACGGGCGCTTGTACATGTCGGATGTGGCGGCGCAGCGCATCCGCGTGATCGCGCCGGGCGCGGACGCGGCGTCGACGATGGTGCAGACGTTCGCCGGCTCGGGGCGCGACGCGCTCGAGGACGGCACGGGCGACGCCGCCGCGTTCGCCGCGCCGATGGCGCTCGCCGGCGCGCCCGACGGCAGCGTGTGGCTCGCCGACTCGGGCAATCAGGCGGTGCGGCGGCTGGCGCGCTGACGCCACGCCGCGAACAGCTCGGCCTCGCCGCGCGGGAAGAACGCGGTCGGCGGAACTTCCGAGTGGTAGCGGCGAAACGCCTCGGTGAACGCCGCGGCGTCGGACTCGTACCAGTCTTCGGCTTCGCGCGAGCCGCGCATCAGGCGCTCGAAGCGCAGGCGCGCGACCAGGAGCGCGCTCAGCCGCACGCCGTCCTCGTCGGCGGCGGCGAGGCGGCGGCGCACGGCGGCGGGCAGCGCGCGATCGCGCGAGGCGGCGCGCAGCGCGGCGATCGGATCGGGCGACGTCATCGCGCGGGCGAGCAGCCGCTCGAAGCGCGCGTGCGGCGACGACGATCGCTTGCGCGCGCTCACGCGAGCCTCCGCGCGAGATCCTGCGCGCGCGAAAATTCGTCGCCGATCGCCGCCACGTCGGCGTCGCCGACGGTGCCCTCCATGCGCTCGAGCGTGACGCCGCGCAGGCGCGGGCAGCGCGGCGCGACCCGCTCGTAGAGCGACCACACCGCCTCGGGCACCGCCGCGTCGTGGCTGTCGAGCCGCATCACGCGCCCCGACGGCAGCCACGCGCCGTCGGAGTCGGCGCCGCCCGACAGGTGCAGCTCGATCACGCGCGCGAGATCCAGCCGCGCCAGATACGCCTCGGGATCGAAGCCGAAGTTCTGCGACATGGTGTAGAGGTTGTGCAGATCGAGCAGCAGGTGAGCGCCGCGCGCGCCGAGGATGCGCGCGAGAAAGCCCGGCTCCTCGAGCGCGTCGCCGAGGAGGAAGTAGGCCACGTTGTTCTCGACGCCGACTTCCGGAACCACGCGGCGCATGGCGGCGAGGCGGCGGCGCACCACGGCGGCTGCGGCGGCGGTCATCGGCAGCGGCAGCGGCAGCGTCATCGCCAGCCCGTCGAGCGACGTGGCGCCGAGGTGATCGGTGTACCAGCGAAAGTCGAACACGCGCTGATCGGCGGCGAGGCGCGCCAGCCACGCTCGGCGGCGCGCGCCGTCGGAGCGCGCCTCGGTGCCGAGCGAGAAGCCGACGCCGTGCGCGACGAACGGCCGGCGGGTCTGCGCGCCCAGCGCGGCAAATCGCCGGTGGTAGCCGTTCGGCTGGATCGCGCCGGCGTCGTCGATGCGCCACAGCGTCTCGGGGGCGACCTCGTAGTATTCGGCGCGCGCGACGATCAGCTCGTCGAGGCGCTCGAGGAACTCCAGCTCGGGCTGCAGCGTGAAGCCGACGGGCACCATCAGTCGTCGAACAAGTAGAGCACGCGCTGCGTGCGCTTCGCGATGAATTCGACGGCGCGTTCGGGCGGCGGCTCGACGCCGAAGCGCGCGCTGCCGAACTGCTCGGCCCACGCCCAGCGGCTGCCGGCGGGCGCGCGCTCGCGCAGGGCGGCGCGCACCTCGGCGGCCCACTGGTTGACGCGCGCGTCGGCGAGCGGCGCGGCCGGCTCGCTCGGCTCGACGGCGAGCGCGGGATCGCGGCGCGCGACGCACGCGCGCACCCAGCCGCCGAAGAGCGCGATGCGCTGATCGATCACGCGATCGGCGGCGCGCTTGGAGCCGCTCTGATCGGCGCACTCCAAGCACAGCCACGGCACGTCGGGCAGCCGCGCCTCGAGGCGCTGCACGCGCGGCGACGGCGCGCGATCGTACTCGGCGAACACCAGCAGCGGCTCGCCCGCGCCCGCCGGGCCGATCAGGCGCTCGACCTCCGCCGACGGCGCGCACGCCACCTCGCAGTGCACGAGCGGCGCCAGGTCGGCGTCGCCGCCGTGCGTGAGCCACTCGCCGAACGCGTGGCCGCGCTCGAGCGTGTCGCCGTACTCGCGCGGGATCACCAGCGCCAGCAGCGGGCGGCCGCTCTTGCGCGCGCGGCGGATCGCGCCCTCGAGCGCGGTCTCGGTCGGCGCGCGCAGCGACACGTCGGCGCGCGCGCGCCGCGCGAACGGATCGAGCGCGCCGAGCGCGAGCGCCGCGGCGCCGGCGAGAAAACCGCGCCGCTTCATCGGCCGACGATGGCGAACAGGTACAGGAAGCGCCGGCTCTTGTCCGGCGTGTGGCCCATGCCGCAGGCCATGCTCGCGCGGTGGTCCACGCCTTCGATGACCGTGCCGCAGCCCGACGAGCGGGCCCAGCGCGCGCCCGACGGCGGCTGCACGCGCAGGTCGGCCTTGGCGCGCGCCGCCAGCTGCGCGACGTCGGCGTTCGCCGGCAGCGGGAGCTGCTGCGAGAGCCATTCGCCGACGAGCGCGATGCGGCGATCGATGATCGCGTCGGCCTTGGCGTCGTCGTCGCGCCACTCCCACTTCGGCAGCGCGTCGGCGAAGCGCGCGATCGGCGCCGGCGCGCGATCGGTGCCGACCACCATCACCAGCGGCTCGCCCTTGCCGGCGTTCGGCACCAGGCGCTCGAGCTCGGCCATGGTCGCGCACACCACCTCGGCGGTGGCGAGCGGCGCCATCTCGGCGTCGGCGGCGTTGTTGAGGAACTCGCCGAAGGCGTGGCCGCGATCGTACTTCTCGCCGTCGGCGGCGGGCACCACGAACACCACCAGCGGCTTGCCCGCGCGCTGCGCCCGTCGGTACGCGGCGGCCAGCTCGACGCCGGGCTTGCCGCTCGACGGATCGCACGACGCGTCGGCGAACGCGCGCCGCACCAGCGCCGGCCACGCACAGGCGGCGGCCGCGCTTGCTGCGGTGCGAAAAAAATCGCGCCGCTTCATCGTCCGAGCCCGCGCGAGTAGAAGGTCAGGAAGCGCACGCTCTGCGCCGGCACGTGGCCCATGCCGCAGCCGAACACCGAGTCGTCGTTCTCGCCTTCGACGACGGTGCCGCAGCCCGACGAGCGGGCCCAGCGCGCGCCGGCCGGTGGCTTGCTCGTGACGCGCGCGCGCACGTCGCTCGCCAGCGCCGCCGGATCGCCGGTGAGGCCGCCCGGCGCCAGCCGCTCGCGCAGCGCGCGCGCCAGCACCTCGATGCGCGCCGACGAGATGCGCGCCTCGAGCCGCTCCATCTCGTCCCAATCGCGGCGCGAGAAACGATCGCCGTCGTACTGCGGCAGCGCGGCGTCGATGCGCGACACCTGCGCCGGCACGCGCGCGGTCTCGAGCACGATCGCCATCGGCTCGCCGCCGCGCGCTTGCGGCGCCAGCTTCTCGAGCTCGCTCATGCGCGCGCACGCGATCTCGACGAGCGAGAGCGGCGCCAGCTGCTCGTCGGAGCCGTAGTTGAGCAGCTCGCCCCACGCGGCGCCGCGATCCCACTGCGCCTCGCGATCCTCGGGGATCACCAGCACGAGGAGCGGGCGCCCGTCGCGCTGCGCTCGACGGTACGCGCCCGCCAGCGCGGCCAGGCCCGCGGTCGACTTCGGCGCGCACGACTCGTCGGCGAACGCGCGGCGGATGAAGCCCGGCGCCGAGGCGATCGCCAGCGCCGCCGCCGCCGAAGCTTTCAGAAAGCCGCGGCGGTTCATTTGCGCACCTCCTCGGCGACGGCGAACTGCTCGCCGGTGGCGTCGCGCAGCGCGCCGCGCGCGTCGACCTCGAGGCTGAACGCCTGGCTGTCGGCGAACGCGGGCGCGAGGATCACGCGGCCGTCTTCGCGCGTGAAGCGGCCGCGCACCGGCTGGTCGCGCCCGCACGCGTCGCCGAGCGTGAAGCCGCCGTCGGTGTCGAGCACCAGCACGC
>DASREC010000281.1:0-9902 GCA_035652295.1 Polyangia bacterium | reverse complement strand
ACTGGTGGTACCTGGAGCTGCGCAAATACGGCACCGCCGAGCACGCCGGCTTCGGCCTCGGCTTCGAGCGCCTGGTGCTGCTGGCGACCGGCATGGGCAACATCCGCGACGTCATCCCCTTCCCGCGCACGCCCAAGCACTCCGAGTTCTAGCGCCGCTTGACAGCGGCTCGCCCGACGGTACGCTCCCAAATCCAATGAGTAGATACCGCACGCACAGCTGCGGCGAGCTCGGGGCCGCGAACGTCGGGCTCGAGGTTCGCCTGTCGGGATGGATTCACCGCAAGCGCGACCACGGCAACCTGCTGTTCATCGATCTGCGCGATCACTTCGGGCTGACGCAGATCGTGTTCGAGAAGGACTCGGCCGCGTTTCCCGCCGCCGAGGCGGCGCGGCTCGAGAGCGTCATCTGCGTCGACGGCAAGGTCATCGCGCGCACGCCCGAGAACGTGAACCCCAATCTGCCGACGGGGCACATCGAGGTGACGGTCTCGTCGCTGGAGGTGTTGTCGGTGGCGGAGGTGCTGCCGTTCCCGGTGAACGCGCCGCCCAAGGACGACGCGCCCGAGGAGATCCGGCTGCGCTACCGCTTCCTCGATCTGCGGCGCGAGCGCATGCACAAGAACATCGTGCAGCGGTCGCGCGTGATCTCGGCGATCCGGCGGCGCATGATCGAGCAGGGGTTCAACGAGTACACCACGCCGATCCTGACCTCGTCGTCGCCCGAGGGCGCGCGCGACTACCTGGTGCCGAGCCGCTTGCACCCGGGCAAGTTCTACGCGCTGCCGCAGGCGCCGCAGCAGTTCAAGCAGCTCCTGATGGTCGCCGGGTTTCACCGCTACTTCCAGATCGCGCCGTGCTTTCGCGACGAGGACGCGCGCGCCGACCGCTCGCCGGGCGAGTTCTACCAGCTCGACGTAGAGATGTCGTTCGTCGAGCAGGACGACGTGTTCGCGGCCATCGAGCCGGTGCTGCACGGCGTGTTCGAGGAGTTCTCGACGGGGTGGACCATCACGCCGGCGCCGTTTCCGCGCATCAAGTACGACGACGCGCTGGTGCAGTACGGCTCGGACAAGCCGGACCTGCGCAACCCGATCCGCATCGCCGACCTGAGCGCGCACTTCAAAGACTCGGGGTTCGCGGTGTTCGCCAAGACGATCGCGGCGGGCGGCGTGGTGCGCGCGGTGCCGGCGCCGGGCGGAGCGGCCAAGGCGCGCAGCTGGTTCGATAAGACGGTCGAGTTCGCGCAAGCGCAGGGCGCGCCCGGCCTCGCGTATATGTCGATCGCAGCCGAAGGCGTCAAAGGCACGGTCGCGAAGTTCCTCACGCCCGACGACGTGGCGGCGGTGCAGGCGGCCACCGGCGCGAAGACCGGCGACGCGGTGTTTTTTGTGTGCGATGCAGCAAAAAAGGCGGTCAAGCTGGCGGGCGCGCTGCGCACGCGGCTCGGCGACGAGCTGGGGCTGATCGAGAAGAACGCGTACCGCTTCTGCTGGATCGTCGACTTTCCGTTCTACGAGCTCGACGAGGAGACCGGGCAGGTGGCGTTCTCGCACAACCCGTTCTCGATGCCGCAGGGCGGGCTCGAGGCGCTCAATACGCAGGACCCGCTCTCCATCAAGGCGTTTCAGTACGACATCGTCTGTAACGGGGTCGAGCTGTCGTCGGGCGCGATCCGGAACCATCGGCCGGACGTGATGGTGCGGGCGTTCGAGATCGCGGGCTACACGCGCGAGCAGGTCGAGGAGCGGTTCGGCGGGATGCTGAACGCGTTTCGCTTCGGCGCGCCGCCGCACGGAGGGCTGGCGCCGGGCATCGATCGCATCGTGATGCTGCTGGCGCAGGAGCCGGACATCCGCGAGGTGATCGCGTTCCCGATGACGCAGAACGCGCAAGATCTTTTGATGAACGCGCCGTCGCCGGTGAGCGAGAAGCAGCTACGCGAGCTGCACATCCAGCTCAAGCTGCCGCCGGGTCACAAGAAGGATTAGGCGGCCATCACGATCGGCTCGCGGCCGTCGTCGTTGGCGGGCGAGATCTCGACGGCGTCGCCGAGCTGGCGGCGCAGGTACTTCTTCAAGCGGCCGAGCAGCTGCTTCTCGATCTGGCGGGCGCGCTCGCGGCTGATGCCGTAGGCGGCGCCGATCTCGGTCAGCGACTTGGGCTGCTCGCTCAGCAAGCGCTCGTCGAAGATCGTCTTCTCGCGCCCGCTCACCGTGGCGCCGAACGACGCCAGCGTGTCGCGCAGCCGCGCGCGGAACTCGCCCGCCTCCACCGCGTTGTCCGGCCGCTCGTCGTCGTCGCCGGTCAGCTCGTCGAGCCGCGTGCGCGACTCGCCGTCGTCCTTGAACGCCGGCGCGTCCAGCCGCAGCTCGGACTGCGTCAGCCGGCGATCCATGTCGATGACCTCGCGCTCGGGCGCGCCCAGCGCCAGCGCCAGCCGCGACGACGTCGGCACGAAGCCCGCCGCCTCCAGCTTCCGCTTCTCCTTCTTCAGGTTGAAGAACAGCTTACGCTGCAGCGGCGAGGTGCCGATCTTCACCAGGCTGAAGTCGTTGACCACGTGGCGCAGCACGTACGCGCGAATCCACCACGCCGCGTAGGACGGAAAGCGGATCCCGCGCGTCGGGTCGAACTTCTCGAGCGCTTGCAAGAGGCCCAGGTTGCCCTCCTGCACGAGATCGAGCAGGTCGTGGTGCGCGCGCTTGTACTCGTGCGCGAGCTTGACCACCAAGCGTAAGTTGGCGGTCACCAACCGGCGCGCCGCGTCGAGGTCGCCGGTCGCGCGGTAACGCTCGGCGAGCACGTGCTCCTCCTCGCGGGAGAGCAGCGGATGGTTCTTCAATTCGGCCAGGTAGCCTTCCAGGCGGTCCCCGGCGGTCCTTTTCTTGAGCGCCTTTTGCATGGCATCACCTGCTGGGGAAGTAAGATGCTCACTCGCGGCGGATCGCGCCACGGGCGGATCGGCGAATTCCCGACTGTAACCGTGAATCGTACTAAGGGTTGCCGAGCATGTCGCCGAGCCAGTTTCCGACGCGGCGCGGATAGCCGGCGCCGAAGCCACGGTTGATGTGGCGGATGATCGCGTGTCGGTCAAGGAGAAACGTGGTCGGCAGGCGATCCTGCGCCCACGCCCGCGAGACCGACCGATCGTCGTCGAGCACCACGCGCGCGCCGGGCGGCGCCGGATGGGCCGCGAAGAACCGCCGCACCACGTCCGGGCGCTCGCCCGCGTCGACGATCACCAATTGCACGCGCGCGCCGAGCGGCTGGAGCAGCTCGTCGAGCGCCGCCATCGCGTCCTGACACGGCCCGCACCAGGTCGCGAAAAAGTCGACCACTACGATTTGCTCGCCGGGCTGGCCGAGCTTGACCGTGCCGCCGTCGAGCGCCCGCAGCTCGATCGGGGGCGAGTGATCGCCGATCTGCGGAGCGGCGCGCGCAACTCCGGCGAGCAAGGCGACGATAATCAGCGCGCGCGTCACCCGATAAGTATAATCCGCGATTCAAAGGGGGCCCAATGTCGAAGGTGGTGGATCTGACGGGCGGGCGCGCCGGCGCCGCGCCGCTGTGGATGCTCGCGTCGGGCGCGCTGGCGGCGGCGGCGAGCGGCGAGGCGCCGCGCGGCTGGGCGGCGCGCGAGGTGCTGGTGACCGCGGCGCGCTGGTTCTCGACGCGGCGGTCGAGCACGCTGGTGGCGATCGCGCCGGGCGAGACCATGACCGCGCAGCAGGGCGAGGCGCTGCTGGCGCAACTCGAGAGCCTGCTCGAGGCGCGCGAGTCGCGGCGCGCGGGCAAGCCGGCGGCGCAGGCGCGCTCGGCGGCGCTCACCGGCCTGGCGCAGATCCTGGCGACGGCGGCGGCGCCCGGCTGGGGCGCGCTGGCCGATCGCGCGGCGGCGCGCATCTTCGCGCTCGTCAACGCCGAGAAGAACCCGCGGCTGCGCGCGCACGCGATCCTTTTATTGCAGGTGCACGGCGCGCAGCTCGGCTCGGCCGATCGCGCGCGCGCGCAAAAACTTTTGCAAGGCCTGGTGCGCGCCGCGCCGCCGTACGCCGACTTCAAAGGGCCGTGGCGCTTCGCCATGTGCTCCGATCCCGAGTTCCACGACGGCGAAGTCAAGGTGCTGCAAAAGACGCACGGCTTCACCAAGGGCCGCGTGGCGCCGAGCGCGCCGTCGGCGCCGGACGGCGCGTGGCAGGTCTTTCGCGCGCCGTTCAAGGCGCCCGGCGACCAGCCGATCGAGATCTACGCGCGCCCCTCCGAGCTGGGCGACGAGGATCACGAGATGGGCGAGGAGTTCTTCCTCGGCGTGCTCATCAACCGTCACGCGCAGCTCGGCTCGTTCGACCTGGTGGCGAGCGCCACGCGCGTCGAGCAGCGCGGCTACAAGCTGATGATGAACTCGCAGTGCGCCGGGCTGACCACGCGCTTCGTGCTGCACGAGCGCTTCCCCGACGCCGATCTCTATTCGTCGTACGACTCGACGCAGTTCGAGACCGCCAAGAAATCGGGCGAGGTCACGGCGTCGGAGGGGCAGGACTGCTTCGTGGCGATCTTGCAAGGCATGGCCAAGAAGGAGACGCACGCGCAGCTCGAGAAGCGGATTCGCAAGGCGCAGTGGGATCACGGCGACTGCGCGTTCCCCGGCTTCGTGCAGTTCATCGGGCCGGCGCACGAGCTGGTGGTGTCGCGCTTCGAGGACGTGGGCGACGGGCGCTGCGCCTACACCGACGCGTTCCTCGACTTCGACACGCGCGCGATCGCCGAGGAGCTGCGCGCGTCGGCCACGCCGCGCGATCCGAAGTGCGCGGCCTCGCAGATCGCCGGCGACGCCGCGGCCGGGCTCGACTGGGCGGCGGGCAGCATCGACCGCATTACCCGCTATTCCGAGTTTTGGAAGGCATTACCCGGTAAAGCCGAGTTTCAATATGCGTTTCAATCGGGCGGCTTTTATAGCCAGAAGGAGCCGCCGGCCGACGTCGCCGTCGGTGCGGTGAAGCAGGACCTGTCGCGACTGCCGTCCGTTTGTCGCTATTACAAAACCAAAGACGGATTGAAAGCCGACGTCATGCTGCATTCGTTTTTGAGCCACGCCGGCAAAGAGTACAAGCGGCTCTTGTGCGCGGCCGAGGCGCACTGGCGCGCGCTCGATCTCGGCTACCTGGCGAAGACCGGCCCGCTGGCCACGCCGCTCAACCAGCGCCTCGCGCTCTTATTAATGTTGTCGGGGCTGCTCGACTTCCCGGCCGAGACCACCGGGCTGTCGGCGATGTGGTCGCTGGCGCTCGAGCAGCTCAACCTGCCGGCGATCCCGGGCGCGCTGGTCGACGCGTGCATCACGCCGGCCGATCACGACGCCGATCATTATTACGGCTCGCTGCGCGGGCTCGGTCAGCTCACGGCCGCTATTCAGCAAGCCGATCCCGCCGCCTTCGCGCGCCTGTCGAGCGCCGATCCGCTCGTCGGCCGCTCGAAGGAGCTCGCGCTTTAACCGAAAGAATCGCCGATTCGGCCCGTAGTAGACCCCGGAGGCGATCATGGCCTGGAGCTGCGAGCAGTGCGGTCGAAGCGTCACCAGCAACTCGCTCATGTGCGATCTGTGCGGCTCGGCAGCGCCCGGCGCCGACGCGGCCAAGGTGGCGCTCGGCGGGCAGCGTGACCTGATCATGGAGGCGCACCTGCGCGCGCTGGCGATCTGGCAGCGCGTCGGCGCGGTGCTGATGGCGGTCGCGGCGCTGTGGCTCGTCGGCGCGCTGGCGATGGCCGGCTCGCGCCTCGGGCAGTTCAGCGGATTCATCGGCGGCATCGGCGCGGTGATGGCGGCGATCTTTCTGGCGATGGCGGTCGGCTCGTGGGTGCTCGGCCACTTCTTGTCGCGCTACTCGAACGGCGCGCGCATCACCGCCGGCGTGCTGACGTCGATCTCGCTCGGGTGGCAGGTGCTGTCGACCGGCTTCGCGATGTTCGCGCGCCCGAGCTACGCCTACGACGACTACGGCTCGCGCTACGGCGGCTACGGCATGCACCACTCGTCGGGCGCAGGCATGTGGGCGGTGCTGTCGTTCATCTTGATCGTGATCTGGATGAGCTCGGTCTTGTGGGCGCTGTTCAATCGCCGCTCCTCGAAGATCTGCACGCCCGAGTATCGCGACATCGTCGCCAAGACGCCCGAGCTGGCGCCGTCGACGCTCAAGAGCGCGTTCTTCATCATCCCGGCGGCGCTCGGCGGTTTCGTGCTGCTGCTCGCGCTGGTCGTGATTCTGCCGCGAATGATGTAATAAGAAGCCGCCATGCGCGGCTCGCGGATTCAGCGGCGGCTCCTGCTCGCGTTTCTCGCGGTGCTGTTCGGCGCGCTGTTGCCGGCGACGATCCTGATCGAGCGGCGCGTCGGCGACGACGTGCGCGAGCAGGTGCGGCGCGCGCTCGAGCGCGAGGCGGTGGTGCTGGCCGGCGATCTCGAACGCGCCGCGCCCGCGCCCGCGGACGTTCCGGCGTGGGTGGCGAGCTGGGAGGGACGCGCCGACGCGCGCGTCACCGTGATCGCCGCCGACGGGCGCGTGCTCGGTGACAGCGGCGTGCAGGCGAGCGAGCTCGCGTCGCTGGAGAACCACGGCTCGCGCCCCGAGGTGATCGAGGCGCTTCAGGGACGCGCCGGCTCGTCGACGCGATCGTCGGCGACGCTCGGCCAGGAGATGCTCTACGTCGCGGTGCCGGCGGGCAAGCCGCCGTCGCAGGTGCTGCGGCTGGCGCTGCCGCTCGAGCAGGTGGCCGAGACCGTCGGCAAGGCGCAGGGCGCGGTGTGGCTCGGCGGCCTGGTGGCGCTGGCGCTCGCGGTGGCGCTGGCGGCGTTCATGGCGCGAAGGTTGGCGCGGCCGATCACCGCGATGACGCGCGCGGCGCGGGCGATGAGCCGCGGCGACTTCGATGCGCCGCTGCCGCCGCCGCCCGACGACGAACTGGGCGAGCTGGTGCGATCGCTGGCCACGCTCAAGACGCAGCAGGCGTCGCGCATCGCCGAGCTGCGCGGCGAGACCGAGAAGCTGCGCACGATCCTGAACGGCATGACCGAGGGCGTGGCGCTGATCCAGCACGGCACCATCACCGTCGCCAATCCGGCGTTCGCGAAGCTGCTCGCGGCGCGCGACGTCGAAGGGCGGCGCCCGCTGGAGGCCGCGCGCCTGCCCGAGTTGGCCGAGGCGATCGACTCGGCGGGCGAGGCGCGCCGCGCGTCGGAGCGCGAGGTGGTGGTGGCCGGCCGCACGCTGCACATCCACGCGCTGCCGCTCGGCGAGCCGGCCGGCAAGCAGGCGGTGGTGATGCTGGTCGACATGACCGAGCCGCGCCGCCTCGAGCGCGTGCGCCGCGACCTCGTGGCCAACGCGTCGCACGAGCTGCGCACGCCGGTGGCGGCGATCGTCGGCGTGGCCGAGACGCTGGCCGCCGGCGCGTCGGAGGACGCCGAGGCGCGCAAGTCGTTCGTCGACATCCTCTTGCGCCACGCGACGCGCCTCTCGCGGCTGACCAACGACCTGCTCGACCTGTCGCGCCTCGAGGCCGGCTACAAGCCGCGCGTCGAGCCGATCCCGGTGCACGCGTCGGTGTCGGCGGTGCTGGCCGCGATCGCGCCGCGCGCCGAGGCCAAGAAGCTGACGCTGGAGAGCGCGGTGCCGAAAGATCTGCTGGCGTCCGCCGACCGCGCCGCCGTCGAGCAGATCCTGACCAACCTGGTCGACAACGCGGTCAAGTACACGCCCGAGGGGCGGCGCGTGCGCGTGGCCGCCGAGGCGCGCGGCGAAAAGATCCGCCTCGCCGTCGAGGACAACGGGCCGGGAATTCCGGCGGTGCACCTGCCGCGGCTGTTCGAGCGCTTCTACCGCGTCGACGACGCGCGCTCGCGCGAGCTCGGCGGCACCGGCCTCGGCCTGGCGATCGTCAAGCACCTGGTGCTCGCCAACGGCGGCGAGATCACCGTCGAGAGCGAAGTCGGCCGCGGCTCCACGTTGCTGGTCACCCTCCCGCGGGCGTGACGCCGGCGCGGCGGCGCTCGCGCCAGCGGTGGGCGAGCACGAGCAGCGGCGGCTGGAGCACGCGCGTCAGCACGGCGAGGATCAGCGAGCCGCCGATGACGACGATCGCCAGCGGCTTCTGCGTCTGCGCGCCGATGCCGTTCGACAGCGCCGCCGGCGCCAGGCCGAGCGTCGCCACCAGCGTCGTCATCAGCACCGGGCGAAAGCGCTTCTCCGCCGCCTCGCGCGCCGCCTGCTCGATGCCGAGCCCGCCGCCGCCGTCGACCGGCACGCGCAGCCGCTGAAAGTACGTCACCACCAGGATCGCGTCCTGGATGGCGATGCCGAAGATCGAGATGAACCCCATCGCCGCCGAGACCGAGAAGTTCTGCCGCGTGAGCAGCAGCGCCAGCACGCCGCCGGTGCACGCCACCGGGATCGACACGATCACGATCAGCGTGTCGATCCAGGTGCGCACCGCGCTGTAGACGAGGAAGCCGATCAAGAGCAGCGTGAGCGGGATGATGACGACGAGGCGGCCCATCGCGTCCTTGAGCTCGTTGATCTCGCCGCCCCACTCGAGGTGCGTGTCGTACGGCAGGCGCACCTTCGAGTCGATGTTGCGCTGCGACTCGCTGATCGTCGACGACAGATCGCGGCCGCGCACCGAGAACTTGACCGGCGCGTAGCGGCGCCCGTCTTCGCGGTAGATCACCGACGGGCCGTCCTCCTCGGTGATCGACGCCAGCTGCCCGAGCGGAATCTGCCGGCCGTCGGGCGTCGACACGGTGATGTTGCGGATCGCCTGCACGCTCATGCGATACGCCGGCAGCCAGCGCACCGTCAGGTCGAAGCGCTTCTCGCCTTCGTAGACCTGCGTCACCGCCTGCCCGCCGATCGCCGCCTGCACCACCGCCTCGACGTCGCCGGTATTCAAGCCATAGCGCGCGCACATCGCGCGGTCGGGCGCGATCTTGATGCTCGGCTGCCCGAGCGAGCGAAACATGCCGAGGTCCTTCACGCCGGCGACCGTCGACATCACGTCGACGATCGCGTCGGCTTTGGCCTCGTTCACGCGCAGGTCGGGGCCGATCACCTTGACGCTGTTCTCGCCCTTGACGCCCGACAGCGCCTCCTCGACGTTGTCCGAGATCATCTGCGAGAAGCCGAACACCACGCCGGGGAACGCCTGCTCCAGTTCGCGCGACAGCTCCTCGGTGAGCGACGCCTTGGTCACGCCGCGCGGCCAATCGCCGAACGGCTCGAGCGGCGCGAACAGCTCGATGTTGTAGAACCCCGACGCGTCGGTGCCGTCGTCGGGGCGGCCGAGCTGCGACACCACCGTCACCACCTCGGGATGCCCGCGCAGGATCGCGCGCATGCGCCCGACGTATTTCGCCGACTGGTCGAGCGAGATCGACATCGGCAGCGTGGCGCGGATCCAGAAATTCCCCTCCTCCAGCTTCGGCATGAACTCGCCGCCGAGCAGCGGGAACAGGATCGCGCACAAGAAGATCGGCACCAGCGCGAAGACCAGCGCGGCCTTCGGGCGGCGCAGCGCCGCGTCGAACAGCGGGTTGTACAGCCGATGCAGCGCGTGCATCAGCCAGTTCTCTTTCTCCTCGGTGTCGGCGGGCATCGCCTTGGACGCGAGCACCGGCGTGAGCGTCAGCGCCAAGATGATCGCGCCGCCGATCGCGAACGCGTACGTGTGCGCCATCGGCGAGAAGATCACGCCCGAGACACCGGTCATGGTGAACAGCGGCAAGAACGCGACGCCGATGATCAGCGTCGAGAACGTCATCGGCCCGCCGACCTCCGCCGCGGCGGCGAGGATGCGATCGGTCATCGAGCCGCGCCCGTGCGATCCGAGGTGGCGGAAGATGTTCTCCAT
>DASREC010000280.1:0-9728 GCA_035652295.1 Polyangia bacterium | reverse complement strand
GAGCCGGTGCAGCGCGCGCGCCACCAGCTCCTTGCCCGTGCCGCTCTCGCCGGTCACCAGCACCGACGCGCTCGAATCGACGATCTGCGCCACCAGCGCGTGCAGCTGCTTCATCGGCGCGCTCTCGCCGATCAGCTCGTCGAAGCGGCGCGTCTCGGCGAGCGCGTGGCGCAGGCGGCGCACCTCCTCGCGCAGCGCGCGGTGCTCGACGGCGCGCGCGAGCGTGAGCGCCAGCGCCTCGACCTCGACCGGCTTGGTGATGAAGTCGTAGGCGCCGGCGCGGATCGCGCCCACCGCCGTCTCCAGGCTGCCGAACGCGGTGATGACCACCACCGGCACGTCGGGGCGGTTGGCGACGATGCGCGCGCACAACTCGAGGCCGTTCATCGCGCGCATGTTCAGGTCGGTCACCACGACGTCGAACGGCTCGCTCTCCATGAGCGCGAGCGCCTCGTCGCCGGCGGTGCGAAAGCGGCACGCGAAGCCTTTGCGCGAGAGGCCCTTCACCAGCATCTCGCACATGGCGGCGTCGTCATCGACGATCAGGACCGCGCCGGTCATGCGGACGATTGTGCCTCATTAATGTTCGCGGCGACGGCGGGGAGATAAACCGAGAAGCGGCTGCCCTCGCCGACACGGCTGTCGACGGCGATGAAGCCGCCGTGCTCCTCGACGATGCCCCAGCACACCGAGAGCCCGAGGCCGGTCCCCTCGCCCACGTCCTTGGTGGTGAAGAACGGCTCGAAGATGCGCGGCAGGTCTTCGGGCGCGATGCCGTGGCCGTGATCGACGATCGTCAGGCGCACGTAGTCGCGCGGCGCTTCGGACGACGCACCGCCCGGCTTCGACGCCCGCGTCTCGTCGAGCTCGATCTCGACGCGCCCGCCCGAAGGCATCGCCTGGATGGCGTTGAGCAGCAGGTTGGCGATCACCTGCTGGATCTGCGCCTGGTCCATGTGCACGCGCGCGGCGCCGCTCGCCGGCGAGAGCCGGAGCTCGACCCGGCGCTGCATCGCCAGGTGCGCGAGCATCGCCACCGTGCGATCGGCGACGGCGTGCAGCGCGCCGTCTTCGAGGCTCGGTTTGCCGCGTCGCGCGAAGTCGAGGAGCTGGCGGATGATCGCCGTCATGCGCACGGCCTGCTCGCCGATGACGCGCGCGCTCGAGCGATCCTCGTCGCGCGTGCCGTCGCCCGCGCCGATCATCTTGGCGTGGCCGGCGACCACGTTGAGCGGCGTGCCCAGCTCGTGCGCCACGCCGGAGGCCAATTGCCCGACGGTGGCCAGGCGATCGGCGTGGCGCAATTGCTCGACGGCGGCGAGCTTGGCGGCGCTCTCGGCGGCGAGACGATCGCGCGCCTCGAGCAGCCGATCGCACATCTCGTTCATCTCGGCCGCCAGCTCCGACAGCTCGTGATGCCCCGCGAGCGCGAGCCGCTGCGACAGGTCGCCGCCGCCGATGCGACGCGCCTGCGCGGCGAGCGCCTGCACCGGACGCGCGACGAACCGAACCCCGAGCACCAGCGCCGAGGCGATCGCCAAGAGCAGGATCACGATCGACTCGACCACGACGCCGACGATGCGCCGCCGCAGGCGATCGCGAATCGGCGCCAGCGACTCCGACGCCTCCGCCAGGTTGTGCACCGGCTGCTCTCCGAAGAACGGCCGATAGACGACCAGCCGCGCCGACGATCCGCGGCCGACGACGAGCTGCGCCGGCCTGCCCTGCCGAAGCTCGGCGACCAGCTCGGGCGGAAGCTCTACCGCGCGCGGATCGCCCGGCGGCACGTCGAGCGCCACCCAGCGGATGCGATTGCGGTCGCCCTGGTTGCGCCGGACGATCAGCGCCTCGGCCGCCTCGGGTCCGCTGTCGCGCACCACCTGCGCGAGCGTGACGCTGAGCCCGTAGCCGAGCGTGGCGACGTCGTCGGCCATGCGCGCTTCGGAGGCGCGCAGATCCTCGCGCACGACGAAGAAATCGTGCGCGAGGACCACCAGCAGGATGCCGACGACCACCGCGAGGATGAGCTTGCGCGCGAGCCGCATGATCTTTCGCCGCCGAGTATATCCGTTATGGCGCGCGCACCAGGTCGAGCGCGCGGTCTTCTTGCGAGCTCTCGTGCCGTGACTCCTCGGCGACCTGCTCGGCGTGCTGCCGCTCGATGAGCGGGCCGAGCCAGAGGACGACTTGATGCTCGGGGCTGATCGCCTTCAGCCGGAGGTAGTCGGCGTACTCGGTGCCGATCGAGGCGCGCCCCAGCATGAGCTGCACCTCGGCGCGCGCGAGCTTCGGATCGCGCGCGAGCGCCTCGCGGAAGAAGTGCTGCGCGCGGGCGCGGTGGTGGTAGCGCGCGAGCTGCTCCATGCCGCGCAGGAACGAGTAGCCGTTCGAGCGCGGGTCGAGCGTATCCAGGCGCGCGATCGCCTGGTCGAAGCGCGGCCAATCGCCGGTGAGGCGGTAGTAGTCGGCGGCGGCGCGCCAGCCGTGGTAGTCGTTCGGCGCGGCGGTGATGAGCTCGCGCGCGAGCAGCATGCCCTCGGCGACGTGCGCGCTGCCCTCTTGCGCGAGCGCGTCGCCGACGCCGGCGAGCTCGGCGCGCGCGCGGTCGCTCGAGCCGCGCGCCTCGTGGCCGAGGATCTCGGCGACGATCAATTGATCCTCGCCCCACGTCAGTTGTAGCTGCGCGGCGAGCGCGAGCGCGCCCGGCTCGGCGCGATGCGCGGCGGCGAACTCGAACGCGGCCGCGAAGTCGTCGAGACGATCGCGCCGCAGCGTCGCGACCACGTCGTCGAGCGAGCGCGGCGCGCGCGCCGGATCGGGCGCGGCGCGGCGCCGAAACGCGGCGGCGATGCGATCGGCGTCTCCGTCGGAGATCGACGTCGCGTCGGCGGCGCGCAGGGCCGCGGGCGTGCCCGCGCAGGCTTCCAAGAACAGCACCGCAAGACAAAGTGATCGCGTCATGGGCTCCTCCTCCATTGTTCGCAGCCGCCGCGCGGATTCGCGGCGGGGTCGTTGCACGAGACTCCACGCGCCCAGGGCCGAACGTCGTCGGGCTGCGGCGCACGCACGGTTCCGCAACCGGCGAAGCCGAGCATGGCGATCACCGCGTAGACGAAGCGCCGCTTGACGAGTGAGTTGCGCATGACCGTGCGCTGAGCATTCGCCGTGCCGGGAAAGCGCGCCGCGGCGATGCACGAGCGTCCCTCCCGTGCGTGGAAAAAATCCCCAACGCGAAAAAGTTCCCCGCGCCTGCGACGCCGGCGGGGCGAAACGTCGACGCGTCTTCGCGGCATCGCGGCTGCAATGCCGACCGAGCAGCGAACGAAAGGAGGCGTCCCATGAAAGCGGTCATCCTGGAAAAGCCCGCTCCCCTCGAGAGCCATCCGCTGCGCGTGATCGATGCGCCGATGCCGCGGCCCGGACGCGGTGAGCTGCTGGTGCGCGTCACGGCGTGCGGCGTGTGCCGCTCGAACCTGCACATGATCGAGGGCGACTGGGTGACGGCCGGCGTTCCCGCGAAGCTGCCCATCATTCCCGGCCACGAGATCGTCGGCCAGGTCGCCGACGTCGGCGAGGGCGTGACCGCGTTCGCCGTCGGCGCGCGCGTCGGCCTCCAGCCGCTCTGGTCGAGCTGCGGGCGCTGCCGCTACTGCCTCACCGGGCGGGAGCCGCTCTGCCGCGACAAGCAGATCACCGGCGAGACGCGCGACGGCGGCTACGCGGAGTACGTGCTCGCCAACGAGGCGCACACCTACGCGGTGCCCGGCGCGCTCGACGACGTCGAGGCGGCGCCGCTGTTCTGCCCGGGCGTCACCGCCTGGTCGGCGGTGCAGAAGGCGCGCCTTCAGCCGGGGCAGCGCGTGGCCGTCTTCGGCATCGGCGGCGTCGGGCATCTGGCGCTCGAGCTGGCGCGGCTCACCGGCGCCGAGACCATCGCGGTCAGCCGCGGCCGGCGCCATCTCGCGGTCGCCGAGCGGCTCGGCGCGCGTCCGCTCGACGCGTCCAAGGGCGACCCGGCGGGCGTGCTCGCGCGGGAGGGCGGCGTCGACGCGAGCATCGTGTTCGCCCCGTCGAGCGCGGTGGCGCGGCAGGCGATCGCCGCGACCCGACCCGGCGGCATCATCGTCATCGGCGTCAACGCCGATCTCGGTGCCGTGCCGTTCGTCGACGAGAAGGAGATCGTCGGCTCGCTCATCGGCTCGCGCCAGCAGATGCGCGAGGTGCTCGCGCTCGCCGCCGCCGGAAAGGTCAAGGCCGTGTGCGAGCCGTTTCCGCTCACCCAGGCCGAAGCGGCGCTGGGCGCACTCGCGCGCGGTGACCTCGAGGCCCGCGCGGTGTTGGTCATCTAGAGGAGAAAAACCATGCGCAATCGACGAGACCTGCACACCCCCTTCGCCACGCCCGAGCCCGAGCCGCGGGCGCCGCGCGTGCTCTTGGCCGAGGATGACGCCGCCATGCGCGACCTGCTCGCGCGCACGCTCAGGCGTCACGGCTTCGACGTGGTCGAAGCGCGCTCGGGCTACGAGACGCTCGAATGGCTGGCGCACGGGATCATCCACGAGCCGCCGATCTGGTTCGACCTGGTGATCTCCGACGTGCGCATGCCGGGCTACGACGGCCTCAACATCCTCGCGTCGCTGCGGCAGATGCCGGTGCACGTCCCGGTCATCCTGATCACGGCGTTCGGCAGCCGGGAGACGCACGCGGCCGCGGCGCGCCTCGGCGCGTTCGCCATGCTCGACAAGCCGTTCGACGTCGACGACCTGATGACCATCGTGCTCGCCGCGACGCTTCCGGCTGGGTCGGCGCCGCGCGATGCGTAGATCCCTGATCGTCGTGAGTCGGCGACGATATATCGCGACGGCGAGTGTGCTGCTCCTGCTCGCGGCGACGGCGCACGCGCAGCCGCAGCGACTTTCGTTCGCCGAGGCGATGCGCAAAGCGTTCACGCGCAATCCCGACGCGCTCGTGGCGCAGGAGGAGATCAGCCGCGCGCGCGCCCTGGTCGAGCAGGTGCGCTCGGCCTCGCTGCCGACGGTGACCGCGGCCGCGACGTTCACCCAGCTCGACAGCGCACGCGTTTCACAGGTGACGCCCGGCAACGTCATCGTGCCGGCGACCGGGTTCAACGGCGCCGGCATCGCCGCGCTCACGCTCGATCCGCGCCGCTGGGTGGCGTGGTCGCAGGCGCGCGAGAACGTGAACGTGGCGCGGCTCGGCGCGGCCGACGTGCGGCGGCAGCTGGGGATCACCGTCGGGCAGATCTATCTCTCGGTGCTGGCGCAGCGGCAGCTCGTCGAGGCCGACGCGAGCGCGGTCAAGAACGCCGCCGCGCACGTCGAGTACACGCGCGCGCGGCTCGACGCCGGCAACGGCACGCTGCTCGACTTCGAGCGCGCCACCGCGCTCTACAACAGCGACCGCACGCTCCTGGAGCGCGCGCAGTTCCTGCTCGTGCGCTTGCAGGAGCAGCTCGGCATCCTGCTCGGCGAGAGCGCGCCCGTCGACGTCACCACGGAGGTCGCGCTTCCCGCCGCGCCCGTCGACGAAAGCGCGGCGCTCGACGACGCGCGCCGGCTGCGCAGCGATCTGCACCTTCAGCGCGAGCGCCTCACCGCCGCGGCCAAGGTGCGCCGCGAGTCGTGGGCCGACTTCCTGCCGTCGGCGTCGGCGAGCTTCGAGGTGTTCTACCAGACGCCGCCGACGCAGAGCCTGCCGACCGACGGCTGGCAGCTGCTCGTCACCGTCGGCGTTCCCATCTACGACGGCGGGCTGCGCTACGGCCTGCTCAAGGAGCGGCGCGCGCTCGAGCGCGAGGCGCGCATCCGGCTCGACGCCGAGCTGCGCCTGGTGAGCGCCGACGTGCGCACCGCCCTGGTCGAGCTTTCGCGCGCGCGCACCGCGCTCGGCACGGCGCGCGAGGCGGCGCGCATCTCCACGGACGTCGTGCGCCTGACGACGGTGAGCTACCACGCCGGGCTGTCGACCAACATCGAGGTCATCGACGCGCAGCTGGCCGCGCTCAACGCCGACGTCGCCGCCGCGCTGGCGGAGAACGACGAGCGGCAGGCGCAGCTCGACTTGCTGCTGGCGACGGGCCGCTTTCCCTAGGAGACGAACATGTGGCTGGTCAGAATGGCGCTCCGGCGCCCGTACTCGGTGGCCACGTTCTGCATCACCATGGTGCTGCTCGGCGTGCTCTCGCTGCGCAGCATGCAGACCGACGTGCTGCCGGCGATCGACATCCCGGTCGTGATCGTGGTCTTCAACTATCCCGGGCTCTCCGCCTCCGACATGCAGAACCGCGTGCTCCTGGTCGCGCAGCGCGGCTACTCGACGACCGTCGACGGCGTCGATCACATGGAGGCCGAGGCGATCCTCGGTATCGGCATCGTCAAGGTCTACTTCGCGCCGGGCACCAACATCGGCTCGGCGATCGCGCAGATCACCGCGCAGACGCAGCAGCAGCTGCGCTTCATGCCGCCCGGGATGCAGACGCCCAACATCCTCCAGTTCAACGCGTCCAACATCCCGGTCGCGCAGCTGACGCTGTCGAGCACCAACCAGTCGGAGCAGGAGATCTTCGACTACGCGCAGAACTTCTTGCGGCTGCGGCTGTTCACCATCCCCGGCCTGCAGACGCCGCCGCCCTATGGCGGCTCGACGCGGCAGGTGTCGATCGACATCGATCCGGCCAAGCTCGCCGCCAAGCAGCTCTCGCCGCAAGACGTGGTGAGCGCCGTGCTGGCGTCGAACGTGATCCTGCCGGCCGGCTCGGCGCGCATCGGACGGCGGCAGTTCGACGTGCTGCTCAACTCGAGCCCGGCGAGCTACGCCGACTTCAACCGCATCCCGATCAAGCAGGTCGCAGGCGCGATCGTCTACCTCGGCGACGTCGGCTTCGCGCACTCGGGCTACGCGGTGCAGGAGAACGTGGTGCGCGTCAACGGGCGGCGCGCGACGTATCTCGCGGTGCTCAAGAAGAGCAACGCCTCGACGCTGGCGGTGGTCGACTCGGCGCGCGCGATGATTCCGCAGCTCAAAGCGGCGGCGCCCGAGGGGCTGGAGATCCGACTCGACTTCGATCAATCGGTGTTCGTGCGCGCCGCGGTCTGGGGCGTCGTGCGCGAAGGCGCGATCGCCGCGGTGCTGGTGGCGCTGATGACGCTCGGTTTCCTCGGCTCGTGGCGCAGCGTGCTGATCGTGTGCACGTCGATCCCGCTCGCCATCGTGTGCAGCATCATCGGGCTCTACCTCACCGGACAGACGCTCAACCTCATGACGCTCGGCGGGCTGGCGCTGTCGATCGGCATGCTGGTCGACGACGCCACCGTCGAGATCGAGAACATCAACCGCAACCGCGTGCACGAGCGGCGGCTGGCGGTGGCGGTGCTCGACAGCGCGCGCCAGGTGGCGACGCCGGCGCTGGCCACCACGCTGACGATCTGCATCGTCTTCTTCCCCGTCATCCTGCTCACCGGGCCGGCGCGTTTTCTCTTCGTGCCGCTCGCGCTCGCGGTGGTGTTCGCGATGCTCGCGTCGTACCTGCTCTCGCGCACGCTGGTGCCGTCGATGTCGCATTTGCTCCTTGGAAAAGAGCCGGTCGAGACCGGCGAGCTGGATCCCGCGCAGCATCACTCGCGCTGGCAGCGCTTCAACGCGTGGCGCAACCGCGCGTTCGAGCGGCTCGAGCGCGGCTACGCGTCGGCGCTCTCGGCGGTGCTCGGCCTCCCGTCGTTCGTGCTGGTGACGTTCCTCGCGCTCCTGGTGGCGACAGGCGCGCTGGCCACGCTGGTCGGCCTCGACTTCTTTCCGTCGGTGGACACCGGTCAGCTCAAGCTGCACTTCCGCGCGCCCATCGGCAGCCGCATCGACGACACCGAGCGCTTCGTGGGCGATCTCGATCGCGAGATCCGCAAGGTCATCCCCGCCGAGGAGCTGGCGACCATCAACGACAACATCGGCCAGCCGATCTCGATCAACCTCGCCTACGTGCAGAGCGACAACATCGGCGAGCAGGACGCCGACATCCTCATCCAGCTCGCGCCCAAGCACCGGCCGAGCGCGCTCTACCGCCAGCGCATCCGCGACGAGGTGGCGCCGAAGTTTCCCGGCTCGACGCTCTACTTCCAACCGGGCGACGTGATCACGCAGGTGCTCAACTTCGGCCTCTCGGCGACCATCGACATCCAGATCCAGGGCGCGAAGATCGAGCCGATGTTCGCGGTCGCGCGCCGCATGCTCGACGACATCCGCGTCATCCCCGGGATCGCCGACGTGCACATCCCGCAGGTGATCGACCATCCGTCGATCGCCGTCGACGTCGATCGCGCGCGCGCCATGCAGGTCGGCGTCACCATCCAGGGCGCCGCGCAGAGCCTGCTCACGTCGCTCACCGGCACGAGCCTGACCAACCCCAACTTCTTCGTCGACCCCTCGAACAACGTGAACTACCCGGTGGTGGTGCAGACGCCGGTGCTCGACATCCGCGACGTGAACGGCGTCGTCGCCACGCCGCTCTCGCCGTCGGTGACGGTGACCACCACCACGGCGACCACCAACGCCGGCAGCTACGCGAGCACGATCACCACGCCGCAGATCGCGCCCACGCTCGGCACCATCGCCACCGCGACGCCGACCACCAACGCCGCGCAGCTCAACCAGTACACCACCCAGCCGATGCTCGACATCCAGGCGGGTATCGAGGGGCGCGATCTCGGCGCGGTGGCGCGCGACGTCGGCCGCGTGCTCGCGAACGCGCGCAAGTCGCTGCCGCCCGGCGCCAGCATGACGCTGCGCGGGCAGAGCGAGGCGATGTTCAGCTCGTTCTCGTCGCTGGCGCTCGGCATGATCGTGGCGATCGCGCTGGTGTACCTCTTGCTCGCGACGCTGCTCCAGTCGTGGCTCGACCCGTTCATCATCATGGTGGCGATCCCGGGCGCGCTCATGGGCGTGGTGTGGATGCTGGCGATCACCGGCACCACCATCAACGTCGAGTCGCTGATGGGCGCGATCATGGTCATCGGCATCGCGGTCTCGAACTCGAACCTGCTCGTCAACTTTGCCAACGACGTTCGCGTCGAGCGAAACCTCGACGCGCGCGCGGCCGCGGTGCTCGCCGGCCAGACGCGCCTGCGCCCGGTGCTGATGACCGCGCTGGCGATGATCCTCGGCATGGTGCCGATGGCGCTCGCGCTCGGCGAAGGCGGCGAGCAGAACGCACCGCTCGGCCGCGCGGTGATCGGCGGCCTGGTCATCGCCACGTTCGTGACCTTGTTCGTCGTGCCGCTCGTCTACACGCTGCTGCGCCGCAAGGAGCCGTCGAAGCACCTGCTCGACGTTCGCCTGGCGAAAGAAATGGAGCCGCTGAAATGAGCCGCCGCCCGATCTTCATCGCCGGAATCGGCCTGGTCGTCATCGCCGCCTGCGCCGTGCTGCTCCTGTACCTGCATCGCCGCTCGGTCGAGCGCGCCGCGATCGCCGAGCGCAAGCGCGTGGTCGCGCTCGGCCCGACGGTGCTGGTCAAGAAGGTGCTGCCGGGCGCCGGCACGCGCCACCTCACGCTCCCCGGCGAAGCGCGCGCGTTCGTCTCGACCACGCTCTACGCCAAGCTGCCGGGCTACCTGCACGACATCCGCACCGACAAGGGACTGCGCGTGAAGAAGAACGACGTGCTGGCGGTCGTGTGGTCTCCCGAGAGCGATCAAGACGTGCGCGCGGCCGAGACC
>DASREC010000279.1:0-8422 GCA_035652295.1 Polyangia bacterium | reverse complement strand
GCCGCCGAAGCCGGTCGAGGCGAAGGTCGAGCCGCCCAAGCCGACGCCGCCGCCTCCCCCTAAAAAGATCGATCACCGCATGCAGATGGTCGATCAGGATCAATTCCCCGACGAGCAGGACAACGCCGACGCCAGGTTCCTCGGGCAGAAGAATCACCGCACCGAAAAAGATCAGACCGCGAAGAACACCAACCTGGTGCGCCCCGTCGAGTCGCCCAACACCGCGACCAGCGAGCCCAACCAGAATCGCGATCCGGACGTCGGCGGCAAGGACCACAAGATCGCCGAGCTGGAGAACCACGACGGCGCGCCCAAGACCATGCCGCGCTCGGGGCCGCTCGCCGGCGACGAGGGCACGCGCGTCGGCAAGTCGCAGGCGCAGGGGCCGCTGACGATGCGCGATCTCACGCCGCGCTCGTCGGTGAAGAACGTCGAGGGGCAGAAGCAGCGCGAAGGCGTCGAGCTGCAGGAGCGCGAGACCGGCGACCTGCCGATGGCGCGCATCGGCCGCGACGCCGAGCGCGGGCGCGCGGCGCAGAAGGGCGGGCACATCAAGCTGTCGCTCGATCATCACCAGTACGACGAGATCGAGGGCTACGACACCGCCGAGAAGGAGCGCCACCAGGCGGCGCGCGCCGAGTCGTCGCACGTCAAGGGCCGCTACGATCGCTACCTCGCCAAGGCGCAGGCGATGCGCTCGTCGATCGAGAACTTCGTGATGGACGTGAAGCCGGGCAACCAGCAGGAGCTGGGCACGCGCGCGTCGCCGTTCGCCGCGTACATCACGGCCATGCACCGCCAGATTCACAAGCTGTGGACCTTCGGGTTTCTCTCGGACATCGACCTGCGCACGTCGAAGAACGATCTCTACGCCAACCTCGAGCTGTGGACGCAGCTCGAGATCGTCGTCAAGCCCGACGGCACCGTCGACAAGGTCGGCATCGTGCGCTCGTCGGGCGTGCTGCCGTTCGACGTCGCGGCGATCGACTCGGTGATGAGCGCGGCGCCGTTTCCCGTGCCGCCGCAGGCGATCCGCTCGGCCAACGGCAAGGTGTACATGGACTGGCAGTTCCACCGCGACGATCGCGCGTGCGGCACGTTCGGCGTCGACCCGTACATCCTGACCACGCCGGGCGACAACACCGAGCACGACACCAGCGAGACCGGCGCGGGCGCGAAGGAGGTCTACGACGCCGCGCGCGCGGCGCAGGTGCACTCGACCAAGCGGCACGAGGCGCACGAGACGCGCGAGGAGGGGCCGCGCACGCTCGAGCGCGAGCCGCACCAGTCGGCGCCGTCGGTGCGGCCGCGCGCGTCGGCGGAGCTCGCGCCGCCGCCGGTGCCGGAGGTGACGCCCGAGGTGCACGCGGCGGCCGAGGGCTGGCTGGCGGCGTACGCGCGTGGCGACGCGCGCTGGCTGGCGGGCTGGAGCGCGACGCCGTTCACCGCCGCCGGCGAGACCGTGGCCAAGGACGCCGACGCGCTCAAGGCGATGTACAAGCAGCTCCTCGCCGAGGCGCCGGCGCAGCGCAAGGTGGAGTCGCTCGACGTGCTCACGCCCGCCGGCATCCGCGGGCGGCTCGGCGGGCTGCCGCCCGGCGGCGAAGACTCCGACATGCTGTTCGCCGTCGGAAAAGCCGGCGGCGAGGAGTTCATCCTGCTGCTGAAGAAGTCCGATCAGGGCTGGCGCGTCTGCGGAATTGATCGCTAGCGCGTCGGTGATAAAATCGTCCCGCAAATAGCCAGGGGGATTCCATGCAAAGATCGTTGTGGATGTGTGCCGTGTGCGCGATCGGTTTCGCCGGCTGCGCACCGGATTCGAGTCCCGACGGCGCGTCGTTCAATCGAACGATCGTCGTGTTGCACCCAGACGGAACTCAGGATGTTCGGACCGAACAAATTACAGTCGAGCAGCAGCAGACGGAGATCGCCGTGCGGGCGCAGCGCCTCCAGCAGGCGGCGTCCGGCGTCGGCGTCGCGCAGCAAGCGCTCACTCAGGACACGGGTTGCGCCGGGTCGAGCATGTGGTTGTTCGATCAGGCGACACTCACGGGGAACGAGATCTGTTTCACGGGTCAGGGATATGCGAACTTCAGCTCGTATTTCGACACTTGCTACGGCACTCCGCCCCGGTGCAACACCTGGGCGACGTCCGTTCGCAGCTTTTGGTCCGGTTTCGAGGGCGGCTATTTCATTCCCTCCAGCGGGCCTGCAGAGTTCTTCTATCCCTATGTAAGAGTCGACTCGGCGGATTCGATCGTGCAGCAGGCTCGATTACTCTGTCTCGAGGACAATTACTGGACAGCTCCGACGTTCTGCGGTGGCTAAAAAAAAAGCCGGGAGCCTCTCGGCCCCCGGCTTCACACCAACCAATCCCCCGTTAGAGCTTCTGGACGTTCGACGCCTGGAGGCCCTTCGGCCCCTCGGTGATCTCGAACTCGACCTGCTGTCCCTCGGCGAGCGAACGGAACCCGTCGCCGGAGATCGCGGAGTAGTGGACGAACACGTCCGGCCCATCCTCGCGCGCGATGAATCCGTAGCCCTTGGCGTCGTTGAACCACTTCACACGGCCCTGCGCAGTTGCCATCGAACCCTCCTTACCCCCGCTCGCATATGCGGCGAGCGCTCTTGGCGGGAACGATATCGGCCGACAAAAAGTTGTCAATGCGAAATGGGCTCGCCGAGATTCGGGTAGTCGGGGAAGCTGAACTGGCAATCGCCCGACTTGCGGATGTGATCGATGTAGACGTCGCCGTTCTTGTCGAGGCGGCCGGTGTGCACGTCGCCGTCGGGCGTGACGATGCGGTAGCGCGCGAACGGCACCGGCGTCTTGCCGTCGGCTTGCGTGAGCTGCACCTCCACCCACGTCTCGCCCTTCTTGTGCTTGCCGCGCGTGCGCGGCGCGCCTTGCGTGGGGACGATCAGGTCGGCCGACGAGGCGGCGGGCGCGCCGAGCAGGAGCGCGAGAATCGCCAAACGGACCATATATAATGATACGCGCCGCGCGCGCGTCCGATCTGCCGTAGACTCTCGAAGCGTGAAGCTCACGATGGCGCTCGCCGCGCTCGCCGCGCTCGCCGGCTGCGCGAAGAACCTGACCACCGACACGCGCTCGAGCGCCTTCGCCACCACCGACGAGAAGCTGGCTTTTCTGCGGCGCTACGTCGAGCTGCGCACGCCGGTCGAGCGCGCCGAGTTCCACATCGACTATCAGGACAACTCCGGCGGCTGCCTCGGCCCCGCGGGTCCGTCGGATTGGGACTCGGTGATCGCGCTGAAGATCGCGCCCGCCGACGTCGCGGCGTGGACCAAGGATCTCGCGCTCGAGCGCGACGCCGAGAGCCTCGACTGGATGAAGGACGTCCCGCTCGACGGTGCGGCGTGGGCGCGCTCGTCGGCGGCCAGGGTCTATCACGTGCGCCTGCACGATCGGCTGGTGGTGTTCGCGCCCGAGGGAATTCTCTACCTGTTCACGAGCACCACCGGCCGCTCGGCTCAGTAGAGTTTTTTGAGGTGCGCGGCCTTGTAGTAGTGCAGCAGGATGTCGCGATAGCTCGCGCCCGCTTCGGCGAGGCCGACGGCGCCGAGCTGGCACATGCCGAGGCCGTGGCCGTGGCCGGCGCCGAGCGCGGTGAGCGACGCGAGGTGGCCGCTCTCGTCGCGTTTGCCGTCGAGCGCGAACAGCGCGCTCTTGAGGTTGCCGAGCGCGCGGCGGATCTCGAGCTCGCCGCGGATCTGTTTTTTGCCGCGGTCGCCGGCGATCTCGAGCGCGACCGCGCGGCCGGAGACGCCGCGCTCGAGCACGGTGACCGCGGTGAGCGGGCCGACGGCGGCGCGCGCGGCGACGGCGGCGAGATCGATCGCGCGCGTCCAGCGCCACGACGCGGCCGCGCCGGCGGGGCGCGCGCAGTAGGGGCGCTTGTCGCCGCCTACCACCGCCAGCCAGTCGGCGAGGTTGGCTTCGTCGATGGAGTCGAAGCGCACCAGCGCGCGCGCGGTGTCGTCGTCGGTGTCGAGCGCGCCGCGCAGCGACGCGTCGGGCGCGCCGCCCCACGCGCGATCGTTGTCCTCGCCGTGGCCGCCGCACGACGCGGAGTAGACCGCGTCGACCAGTCCGCCGGCGTCGCGCTCGAGCAATTCGCCGCGCGTGGCGGTGACCGCCGCCGTCGAGCGCGGGTCCTCGCGGCCGGCGCCGGCGTAGACCTGGCAGTGCTGCGTGGCGCACAGGCGATAGGGATCGGTGAGGTGGCGCGTGCCGATCTTGGCGAGCAGCTCGTTGCGCGCGGCGACGGCTTGCGCCTTGAGCGCCTCGGGCGGCGACGACGCCATCATCTCCGCCGGCACCAGCCCCGCGAGCAGCTTGTCCTCGGGCACCGCGTTCACCACCGCCAGCTTGCCGCCCGAGTCGACGGTGACGTAGAGCTTGCCGAAGTAGCGCCGCTTCTCGCGACCGCCGCCCTCTTTGTCGACGCCGTCGAGCTCGAGCAGCCCCGACGGGCCGGGCGAGAACCACAGGATGGCGTCGTTCTTCACCGAGAGACCGCGCTCGTCGGTGGCCTCGACGGTGCCGCGCGGGCGCTCGACCAGCTCGGGGTGCACCGAGGTGTCGGCGGAAAATTTGGCGGCCAGCGCGGCGGCGTCGGAGCGCGCGCCGGCCTCGTCGTTGTGCGGCAGCACGGTGACGAGGAGCTGGCGGCTGTCGAGCACCTCGCCGCGCACGCCGAACAGCGCGCCGGTCTCGAACGTGCGCGCGACGAAGCCGCGCTCCTTCCACGCCGCGATCGTCGACGGCAACTTCTCGTCGCCGGGCTTGAGCCGCGCGACCACCACGTGCCAGCGGATCTTCGCCGGCGCGCCGTTCACGACGCGCACGGTCCACGTCGCGCCGCCGCGCACCTCGGCGCCGCCGTCGCCGTCGGGGAGCAGGCGCGCGCCGGGCGAGGCGATGACCACCTGCGCGCGGCCCTCGGCGACGCGCACGGTGACCAGCGGCAGCCCGTCCTTGGTCCACGCGAACTGGTTCGAGTAGACGACGCGCAGCTTGTCGGCGCCCGACAGCTCGTCGCCGTGCGCGATCGAGGCGGCCCCGGCGATCAGCAGGGCGGCGAGCGCCCGCACGCTCACGCGCGCAGCTCGGTCTTGGCGATGTAGTTCAAGTTGAGCAGGTTGATCGTGAAGTGCGCGACGATCGGCCCGCCGAGATCGCCCATCCACAAATACATCAGCCCCATGATGAGCCCGACGATAAACGACATCGCGGTCCACGGCAAAAAGCGCGCTTGCGGGCGCACGTGCAGCGCCGCGAACGCCGCCGCCTGCGGCACGAGGCCGACGATCGGCTGCAGCGCGCCGCGGAAGAACAGCTCCTCGCCGACCGACGACGCCACCGCGAGCAGAAAGATTTCGCGCGACGACAGCTCGTGCACCACGGCGTGGAACTCGCGGTGCAGCACGCGCGCCCACTCGAGCCGGTGCACCGCGAAGCGCGAGAGGAACACGAGGCCGAGCCCGATCGCGAGGCCGACGACCGGGCTGGCCGCCAGCCGCGCGGGCGTCGACGCCGCCGAGCGGTAGAGATCGGGGTGGCCGCGCAGCACGCTCCAGAGGATCGCGATCGCGCCGAGCGCGCCGTAGACCAGGACGATCAGCCCCGAGCGGGACATCCTCGGAGCGCGCGGCGTCGGAGCCAGTTGCACTCCAAAAGTATAACGGCCGCTCTCGACGGCGACAACGCGATTGCGCCGATTTCGCGGCGCCATTCACCGTGTCAGAAGAGCGCGATCTCGCCGTTGCCCGACGTGAATTCGGCGCCGGGATCGAGACGCAGGCGCAGGTAGCGCGTGGTGACGGCGAGCGGCACGCGCTGGTACGCGGCGCCGGTGGCGGCGGAGATCAGCGACCACGTCTGCGCGTCGTCCGATCCTTCGACGGTGATCGCGCCCGAGGTGATGGCGACGTCGTACAGCACCAGCAGGCTGAGCGGCGTCGGCTGGCCGAGATCGAAATAGATCCAGTTGTTGACCGGCGGCTTGGCGCAGCTCGGCATGTTGGTCGGGCAGGTCGCGGGCGCTTGCGGCGTGTAGCCCGTCGACAAGTTGCCGTCGGTGAGCGGGCAGCCGACGAGCTTGACGGCGCCGGCCGCGCTCTGCGCGTAGCAATCTTTTCCACGCGAGCGCGGCACCAGGTTCTTCGACGCGTACGCGGCGGGCACCGAGTACCAGGTCAGGTTCCAGTCGGTGCCGTCGCCGATCACGCGGCGGTGCGCCCACGCGCTCCACGAGCCGGCGAAGTCCTGCGTCACCCGCTGATCGATCGCCGCGCCTGTCGACGTGCCGGCGCTCTGCGTCCAGACGGTCTGCCCGCCCGACGAGGAGACGACCAGCGTGTACTCGTCGGCGGCCACGCCGATGGTGCCGTCGGTCGACGGCCACACGAAGTCGACCGTCTGCGTGGCGGCGACGTCGGTCTCGGCGCCCTGCACCTCCCACAGCTCGAGCGTCGGCATGATGATGCGCGTGCGCTGCGCGTAGAAGTCGGCGCTCACCGCGGTGCCGGGCAGCGGGCCGGTGGCGAACGCGGTGAACAGCAGCGCCTCGCCCGTCGAGCCCTGCGTGTCGGAGCCGCGGAACGCGAACTGGAACGCGCCGCCCGCGCCGGTGGTGGCGCTCTCGAACGGCTTGCAGATGTCGAGGTTGCCGGTGAGACACGCCAGGCCGAGCGTGGCCACGCCTTGAAAAACCTCGCCGAGCAGCTGCAGCGGATCGGGATGGCGGATGAGCTGCACGCTCGCGCCGACCAGCGGCGAGGCGCTCTGCCGCTCGACCTGCCCGCTGGCGATGATGGCGTCGCCCGGGTTCACCTGGCTGCGCGGCCCGAAACATCCCGCCGCCAGCGCGCCGACGAAAACGATCAGTCTACGCATGCGGACATTTTATCAGCGTCCGCTCCCCGACGGGAAGCGCGCGCGATCACACCGCGCGCCGAGAAACGTTGTGCGAGGAGGGGGATTCGAACCCCCACGGATCGCTCCGCTAGCCCCTCAAGCTAGTGCGTCTACCAGTTCCGCCATCCTCGCAACGGCGGATATTGATAGTCGGGCGGGCGGCGCAAGTCAACTGCGCGCTACGTCGCGATCGTCGATGCGGTGGATGTGCAGCGTATTGGCCGATTGGCCCGAGCCGAACGGCACCGCCACTGCGATCACGATCAGGTCGCCCGGCTTGCACAGCGCGCGCTCGCACAAGAGCCGGCTGGCGTCGCGGATCAGCTCGTCGAAGTTCGGCGACGGCGACTTCATCACCGGCTCGACGCCCCAGTAGAGCGCCAGGCGGCGATAGACCTCGGGCCGCGAGGTGAACGCCACCACGCCCGCGTCGGGGCGGTACTCCGAGACCAGGCGCGCCACGCCGCCCGACTCGGTGACGCACACGATGCACTGCGCGTTCATCTGCCGCGCCGCCACCACCGCGCTCTTGGCGATGGCGTTGGCCGAGAACGCGAAGTCGAGCGACGTGGCGTCGAACAGCGACTTGTAGCGCGCCGAGCACTCGATCTCCTCGATGATGCGCGACATGGTGCGCACCGCGAGCAGCGGATATTTTCCCGCGGCGGTCTCGCCCGACAGCATCAGCGCGTCGGTGCCGTCGAGCACCGCGTTGGCCACGTCGGACGCCTCGGCGCGCGTCGGGCGCGGGTTGGTCATCATCGACTCGAGCATCTGCGTGGCGGTGATGACGATCTTGCCGCGCGCGTTGGTCTCCTCGATGGCGCGCTTCTGGATCAGCGGGACTTTTTCGGCGCCCATCTCGCCGCCGAGATCGCCGCGCGCGATCATGATGCCGTCCGCCGCTTCGATGATCTCGTCGAGCCGCTCGACGGCTTCGGGCTTTTCGATCTTGGCGATCACCGGCACGCGCCGCCCGTCGGCGGACGCCAGGCGCACGGCCTCGCGCACGTCGTCCGGATCGCGCACGAACGACAGCGCGATGAAGTCGACGCCCGCCTTCAAACCGTACTCGAGATCGCGGCGATCCTTCTCCGTCAGCGCCGGCGCCGACACTTTGACGCCGGGCAAATTGATCCCTTTGTTGTTCTTGAGCACGCCGCCCACCAGCACGCGCGTGTGCACGTCGGTGCCTTCGACGCGATCGACCTCGAGCGACAGCAGGCCGTCGTCGAGCAGCAGCGTGTCGCCGGCGCGCACGTCGCGCGGCAGCCCGGCGTACGTCGTCGACGCCTGCGCCTGCGTGCCGGGCACGTCGCGCGTGGTCAGCATGAAGTCGGCGCCCGGCTCGAGCTCCACCTGTCCGCCCTCGAACCGTCCGACGCGGATCTTCGGCCCCTGCAGATCCTGCAGCACCGCCACCGGCCGCCCGCGCTTCTCCGCCTCGCGCCGCACCGCCGCGATCGCCGCGCCGTGATC
>DASREC010000278.1:0-6097 GCA_035652295.1 Polyangia bacterium | reverse complement strand
GCTGGGCGCGCTCGAGTCGCTGATGGCGAAGTATCACGACCGGCCGATGGATCTCGCCGACGCCACGCTGGTGCACCTGGCGCAGCGCGAGGGCCTCTCGACCATCCTCACCGTCGACAACGACGACTTCGAGACCTATCGATTGGCGCGCAACAAGCGCTTCCGCGTGCTGCCGGGGCGCTAGTTCAGCGAGGCGTGCTTCTTCGGGGCGGGGGCGGCCGCTTTCTTTTTGGTAGCGGTCTGCGCTTTCGGCGACGACGCCGCGGCGCCGCCCTCGAGCGTGAAGATGTGGTCGCGCACGACCTCCATCTGGTGCAGCGGACTGTCGGCCACCTGCTCGATGCCCGGCAGCCCGCCGAACGTCTTCTTGCCGTCGGGCGTCCCCATGATCGCCTGCAGGAAGTTCGACCCCGACGCCCAGAACGACGGCATGCGCGTGCCCGGCTGGATCCACTCCGGGTTCGACAGCCACTTCACGATCCACTCGGCGCGCAGGCGATTCTTGGCCATGAGGAAGTTGGGCGCCGCCTTCTGCGCCTCCTCGGGCGTCAGCTTCACGTCGCCGACCACGTGACACGACGTGCACTTCAAGTTGGTGAACAGCGCCGCGCCGATGGCCTTCTTCGGCCCTTCGTTCTTCACGTCGTAGTAGCGGTACGGATAGTCGGCGTGGTCGAGCGCCGAGAACATCGCCACCAGCGACGTGGCCTGCTCGTCGTCGAAGCCGAACGTCGGCATGCGCACGCTCAGCCACGGGCGCAGCTTGACCACGTTCTTGAAGAAGCCGAACAGCCACGGCGGCTGCGTCTTGGCGCCTTCGCCGGAGATGTTCGGCGGCGCGAACGTGGCGCGATCGCCCTCGTACTCCTTCGCCTGGCGGATGTCGCCGACGTACCCGTCGACGATGTGGCAGCCGTAGCAGTTGTACCAGCGCACCAGCTCGCGGCCGCGCTCGCGCTGCGCCTCGATCGGCGTCAGCTTGTGCCCGCGCACCGACGAGTCGAGCTGTTTGCCGCGCGCGCCCTTGAGCACCACCATGATGTCGGTGATCTCCTCGGGCGTGAAGTCGAACTGCGGCATGCGCGTGTCGACGCGCTCGTAGCGGTAGACGCGCGGGTGCTTGAGCTTGTTCTCGAGCCACGCCTCCCACGTCTGCAGGTTGTGCTGCACGATGTAGTCGCCGTAGTCGAGCCGCGTGACCTCCTTGATGCCGAACTCGGTCAGCTCGACGCCGATGCCGGCGGTCTGCTCGTAGCCGTTGATCATGTGGCAGCCGTAGCAGCCGTAGTAGTTCATCAGCTTCTCGCCCGACTTCACGACGTCTTTGTCGTCGGCGGCGATGCCCGGCACCATCGGGAACTCGCGCGTGTCTTTGTTCGACGCGAGGTAGGTCGCCACGTCGGCGGCCTCCTGATCGGTGAGCCGCAGGTTGGGCATGCGCGTGCCCGGCGCGTACGACTTGGGATCTTTGAGCCACGCGAAGATCCACTCGATCGACGTCTTCGAGCCGGTGTCCTTCAGGTTCGGCCCGTGGTCGTAGTGCGACGCGCGGTTCTTGTGATCGATGAACGACGCGTCCTTCTCGTCGTACGTCAGGTTGTGGCAGCCGCGGCAGCCGAGGTCGAGCACCAGCTGCTTGCCGCGCTCGGCGTTGCCCGCCAGCGGCAATTTGCCGCTCTCGAACGGCGTCGACTGCGCCAGCAGGAACGACGTCAGCGCGGTGGTCTGCTGCGGGATGGTCCACTTCCACGGCTCGTTCGGATTCTTCGACTTGTCGTCGCGGATCGGCAGCGCCGTCTTCGGATAGTCCGCCGGCTGAAGCTCCTCGGGGAAGAAGTTCGGCATGCGCGTGTTCTTGTGCAGCGCCTTCGGATTCTTGATCCACTCGACCATCCAGCCCGGGTTGAGCTTGGACTTCACGTGGCGCAGATCGGGTCCCGGCTTCGGACGATCGTAGCCCTCGATCGGATGGCAGCCGAAGCAGCCCGTCTCCTCGATGATCTTGCGCCCGCGCGCGAGGTGCGGCGCGAGATCCACCAGCACCGCGTTGCCCACGTCGGTGTCGACGCAGTACTTGGCCGCCTCCGCCGCCGGCCGCCCGCCGACGCCCTCCGCCGCCGCCTGCGGCAGGAAGTTCGGGATCGACGTATCCGACGGGTTGAGCGGCTGCGCGGGGACCTTGCACTCCATCTTCTGCGGTTTTTGCGGGCACTCGTCGGCCGTCTCGCAGCGGATGAACGAGCGCAGCTCGAACTCGTTCATGTGGCACTTGCGGCAGTTGGCCTCCATCATCGGGCCCTTGAGCAGCGGCTCCTCCCAGAAGTGCTTCTCGAAGTCGTGCGGTCGATCGGCCGGCGCGTGCGCGAAGAACTTGGTGGTGGCGCGCCCCTGCCCGTCGTGGCACGTGGTGCAGCCGAACTTCTCCACCGGATGCAGCGTGAACAATGTGCGGCGGTACGGGTGCGAGCGGAAGTAGGCCGGCGACACCGTCTCGAAGCCGCCGCGGTTCGAGCCGACGTGGCACGACTCGCAGCGATCGACGCGCCCGATGTCCTCGAGGTTCTGCTGCTGGATCTCGGTGGCCGGCCCGAACAGCCCCGACTGCTTGTCGGCGGCGGTGGCGTACTTGCGCTCGGCGTCCTTCTCGTCGGTCTCGAGCTTGTCGATCAGCTTGCCCAGCTCGGTGATGCGTGAAGTGAACGCGTTCACTTTTGCCGCCTGCTCGTCGCGGGCCTTGGCGGCGTCGTTCATGATCTTCTCGTCCTTGGCCAGCTGCGCCTCGTACTTGTGCAGCTTCTCCTCGCGCTCGGACAGCTCCTTGGGCGAGCCGCCGGTGGTGACCTCGTGCTTGGACTTCGTATAGTAGTAGTAGGTCTCGTCGAGCAGCGACTTGGTGAAGGTGAAGTTCTGCTGCTTGTCGGCGGCGGTGAACTCCAGCTCCTGCAGCTTGGCCTTCTCGGCCTCGAACGCGCCGCGCTTCGGGCCGGCCAGCTCGCTCTCGAGCTTCTTCTTCTCGGCGACGGCGCTCTGGTACTCGGCGTTCTTGGTGAGCTTGTCCTTCTGCGCCTTGAGCGCCTTGTCGGCGAGATCGGTCTCGATCTTGAAGAATGCCTCTTGATAGTTCTTGTACTCGCGGCGCGTCGCGGTCTCGTCGTAGACCGCCCAGAACGTGACGGCGCCGAACGCGCCGGCGAGGAGGAAGAACAGCCAGTTGTACGAGATCTGCTCGTCGATCTTGGCCAAGGGGAGTCGCTCCTAGTAAAGGCGCGACTTTTCTAACGCAGCCTGCCGACGCTGTCTAGTGTTGTGAAGAGTCTGCGCTGCCCTTTAGCGACTCGGCCTGGAAGTGCGTGCGGAGCGCTTCGATGACGGGATCGAGATCTCCGTCGAGCAGCTCCTTCAAATTGTGGCGCGTCAGCCCGATGCGGTGATCGGTCAGCCGGTCCTGCGGAAAGTTGTACGTGCGGATCTTGTCGGAGCGATCGCCCGACTTGACCTGCTCCTGGCGCGCCTTGCGCTCGGCGGCCTCCTGCTTCTCGCGCTCGATGTCGTAGAGCCGCGAGCGCAGGATCTTCATCGCCTTGTCTTTGTTCTTGTGCTGCGACTTCTCATCCTGACAGCGCACCTGGAGCCCCGACGGCTTGTGCGTGATCTGGACCGCCGAGTCGGTGGTGTTGACCGACTGCCCGCCCGGTCCGCCCGAGCGCGAGACTTTGATCTCGAGATCTTTTTCTTCGATCTTGATGTCGACCTCTTCGACCTCGGGCAGCACCACCACCGTCGCCGCCGAGGTGTGGATGCGCCCCTGCGCCTCGGTGGCCGGCACGCGCTGCACGCGGTGCACGCCCGACTCGTACTTGAGCGCCGAGTACACCTTGCCGCCGGTCGCCGAGATCAGCGCGATGATTTCTTTGAAGCCGCCCGCCGACGCGTCCGACTGCGACAGGATCTCCAGCTTCCAGCGATGGCGCTCGGCGTAGCGCGCGTACATGCGGAACAGATCGGCCGCGAACAGCGCCGCCTCTTCGCCGCCGGTGCCGCCGCGGATCTCGAGCACGATGTTCTTGTCGTCGTTCGGATCCTTCGGCAGCAGCAGAAAGCGCATGCGCTCGGTCAGCGCGTCGCGCTCGACGCCGAGCCGCGCCGCCTCCTCGCGCGCCATCGCCTTCATCTCGGGATCCTTCTCCTCGAGCAGCGGCTTGTTGGCGTCGAGATCGGCCGTCACCTTTTTGTATTGGCGATAGGCCGCGACCAGATCCGAGATGTCGGCGTGCTCCTTGGCGAGCTTCTGAAATTCCGCGCGGCGCGCGATGACCTCGGGATCGGCGAGCTGCCGATCGAGATCTTCGTAGCGCTTCTCGACGGACTCGAGCTTATCGAACATCGACATGGCACGGCGCGAAGGGAGGAGGGCGGAGCGAAATTACTCGGCGCTCTTGCTGCCGCGCCCGTACTTCTTCTGGAACCGCTCGATGCGGCCGGCGGTGTCCATCAGCTTCTGCTTGCCGGTGTAGAACGGGTGGCAGCTGGCGCAGATTTCCACGGCGAACGAGCCGCGCGTCGACGCCATCGGGTAGGTCGCGCCACACGCGCACGTGATGGTCGCGGCGCTGTAGGCGGGGTGAATTCCGGGTTTCGGCATGACACGGTCCTCCAAAGGAACGGTCTATCTAATCCATCCCGGCACGTCGGTCAAGTCACGACGACATCGAGTTGATGAACTCCTGGTTGGAGTCGGTCTTGGCGATCTTGTCGCGCAAGAACTCCATCGCGTCGATCACGTTCAGCGGGTGCAGGAGCTGGCGCAGGATCCAGACGCGGTTGAGCACCTTCTCGTCGAGCAGCATCTCCTCCTTGCGCGTCCCCGACTTGTTGATGTCGAGGCACGGAAAGATGCGCTTCTCCATCAGCTTGCGGTCGAGGTGGACCTCCGAGTTACCGGTGCCCTTGAACTCCTCGAAGATGACCTCGTCCATGCGCGAGCCGGTGTCGACGAGCGCGGTGGCGATGATGGTGAGCGAGCCGCCCTCCTCGATGTTGCGCGCGGCGCCGAAGAAGCGCTTCGGCTTGTGCAGCGCGTTCGAGTCCACGCCGCCCGACAGGATCTTCCCCGACGGCGGCACGACGGTGTTGTAGGCGCGCGCCAGGCGCGTGATCGAGTCGAGCAGGATCACCACGTCCTTCTTGTGCTCGGCGAGGCGCTTGGCCTTCTCGATCACCATCTCGGCCACCTGCACGTGGCGCGCGGGCGGCTCGTCGAACGTCGACGACACCACCTCGCCCTTGACGGTGCGCTGCATGTCGGTGACCTCTTCGGGCCGCTCGTCGATCAGCAGCACGATCAGCACCACCTCTTTATGGTTGGCGGTGATCGCGTGCGCGATGTCTTGGAGCAGCACCGTCTTGCCGGCGCGCGGCGGCGACACGATCAGGCAGCGCTGCCCCTTGCCGATCGGGCACAAAAGGTCGATGATGCGCGTCGAATAATTTTTGGTCTCGTACTCGAGCTTGAGGCGCTTGTTCGGATAGAGGGGGGTGAGGTTATCGAACATGATCTTTTCGCGCACGGCCTCCGGCGGCTCGCCGTTGAGGCGCTCGACCTTGAGCAGCGCGAAGTAACGCTCCGAATCCTTGGGCGGCCGGATCTGCCCCTCGACGGTGTCGCCGGTCCTCAGGCCGAAGCGGCGAATTTGCGACGGTGAAACATAGATGTCGTCGGGACCCGGGAGATAATTGTAGTCGGGGGAGCGCAGAAAGCCGAAGCCGTCGGGCAGTGTCTCGAGCACGCCGTCGCCGAAGACCTCGCCGCGGTTGGCGGCGGTGTGCTGCAACAGCGCGAAGATGATGTCCTGGCGCCGCATGCCGCTGATGCCTTCGATGTTCAGCTCCGAGCCCATGTGGACCAGCTCGGACATTTTCTTGCGCTTCAGCTCCGTCAAATTCATTCGACTGTCTCCGGTACGGTTGGAATTTTCGAGGATTGTTCGTGAAAAGAGGGGACGAGCGGTGGAACTTCGCCAACTACGAGTGACGCAAAGGCTAGGCGCCTTATAATGACGTGTCAAGAACCAACGGGTGGTGCCCCTGGGGGACGGCG
>DASREC010000277.1:0-7081 GCA_035652295.1 Polyangia bacterium | reverse complement strand
CGCGGCAGATTCCGCCGGCGACCAACGCGGCCGACGCGCCGCTCGGCGACGAGTCGGCGAAGATCGACTTCACCAAGCCCGACCAGGCCGATCTCACGCGCATCCTGTGGAAGGCGACGCACGGGCGCGACAGCGAGCCGCCGTACCGCCCGGCCGCGCGCGCGCGTCTCGACGCCGACGACTGACGCGCTTAGACTGCGCGCATGGCGTCCATTCGAGATCAGGTGTTCGTGGTGACCGGCGGCGGCGGAGCGATCGCCCGGCCGATCCTTCAGTCGTTCGTCGCCGCGGGCGCGAAGGTCGTCGCCGCCGATCGCACCGCCGAAATCGCCGCGCGCGCGGCCGACACCGGCGCGTCGCCGCTCGCCGCCGACCTGTCGAGCGCCGCCGGCGCCGCGGCGATGGTGCGCGCCACCGTCGAGAAATTCGGCGCGGTCGACGGGCTGATCCACACCGTCGGCGGTTTCGCCATGGGCCCGCTGGTCGAGGCCGACGACGCGGCGTACGAGCGCATGTTCGACCTCAACGTGCGCACGCTGTTCCACGCCATCCGCGCGGTGGTGCCGGGGATGATCGAGCGCAAGCGCGGCTTCGTCGCCGCGTTCTCGTCGGAGCCGGGCTGGAGCGGCGCGGCGCCCGGCAGCGCGCTGTACGGCGCGTCGAAGAGCGCGGTGGCCACGCTGTTGCGCTCGCTCGACGGAGAGTTGCGCGCGAGCCCGGTGCGCGTCGCCATCGTCTACCCGATGGGCGCGGTCGACACGCCGGCCAACCGCCGCGACATGCCGTCGGTGGATCCGGCGACGTACATCGATCCGGTCGAGATCGCCGAGACGCTGCGCTTCGCCGCCGAGCGGGGGCCGCGCGCGCGCCTGCTCGAGCTGCCGGTCTTTCCTGGCCGGCCAGGCGGGTCCGCCCGGCCGGCGAGCTGAGCGGCGCGCGCACGTCGAGCGGGCGGCCGCTCGCTATGGATTGCGATCGTCGGGATTCACGTACGAGCCGTTCTTCGCCTTGTCCGCCTGCTCGGCGCGGCGCGCCTCGTCCGCCTTCTGCTGCTGCTTCTCGGCGGTGCCGTAGTCGCGCTTGGCCTGGGCGCGGTTGGCGCGGCGCTGGTGATAGTCGGCGCGATATTCGTCGTAGTGGGCGCAGGCCGGCAACCCGCCGAGCAGCCCGAGCGCGGCGATCGAGTACAGAACCTTGCGCATTTTCGCATCCCTCCGTCGCGGCAGAAAGCCGCACTGCCGGAGTCTTTGCAGCCGGCGCACCAATCTGCCGCTCGCAGAGGGAGAAAACGCCAAGACGCCGAGACGCCAGCTCAGAAATAAATAATTTCAGTCGACGACGAGGACGGAGTCGTCGGCGGAGAAGAGGCGCTCGACGAGCGCGGCGCGGCGGGTGAGGACGGCGCGTTGGTTGAGGTAGCCCTTGTCGGTGATCTCGCCGCCGTCGATCGAGGGCGGATCGGCGAGCACGAGCGCGCGGGCGATGCGCGTGCTGGACGCGGGATGCTCGCGGTTGTGCGCGCGCAGGCGCTCGAGCAGTTCGCCGCGCAGCGACGGGCGCGCGGCGGCGTCGGGGTGCGGAAACAAGAGCGCGCCGAGCGACTCGCGATCGTGGCCGGCGATGGCGGCGTCCTGCACCAGCGGCGCGCACGCGGCGAGGATCGCCAGCCGCAGCGCGCCGACCGCGACCCACGTCCCCGACGACAGCTTGAAATTCTCGGCGGTGCGCCCGTCGAACACCAGCCCGCGCGACGGGTCGGCGGGATCCTCGAGGCGGCCGGCGTCGCCCGTCGGCAGGAAGCCGTCGGCGTCGAGCGCGGGCGGCTCGATCGCGCCGCCCGGCTGCCAGTAGCCGGGCGTGACGTTGGGCCCGCGCACGCGCAGCTCCAGCTTGTCGCTCGACGGCGACGACGACGACGGCGACGGCGGCGCGAGCGCGATCTCGCAGCCCGGCGCCGGCAGGCCGATCACGCCCGCGCGCTCGATGCGAAAGTGCACCGAGGTCGCCATCGGCGCCGTCTCCGTCGAGCCCCACGCCGAGATCATCGCCGGCGGCGCGCCGCCCGCCGCCCGCGCCACCGCCTCGAGCCGGCGCCACGACGTCTGCGGCAGCGCCGCCGCCGCGTAGAACAGCAGCTCGAGCCGGCTGAAGAAGCGCTCGCGCAGCGCCGCGTCCGCCTCGAGAAACGGCAAGAGCGCGTCGAAGCCGCGCGGCACGTTGAAGTACATCGTCGGCGCGATCTCGCGCAGGTTCGCGGCGGTGACGTCGATGGCGCGCGGCGCCGGCTTGCCGCCGTCGACGTACAGCGTGCCGCCGCTGCGCAGGATCAGGTTGAAGTTGTGATTGCCGCCGAACGTGTGGCTCCACGGCAGCCAGTCGACGATCACCGGCGGCGCGTCGTCGAGAAACGGCCAGAGCTGCACGATCTGCTGCTGGTTCGCGCACAGCATGCGCTGCGTGTTGACCACGCCCTTGGGCGATCCGGTCGAGCCGGAGGTGAACAGGATCTTTGCGATCGTGTTTGCGGTTATTTTTGAAAACTCGCGCTCGACCGCCGCGTCGTCCGCCGGTGGAAGCTCGACGAGGACCAGCAGCGGCACGTCGAGCGCCAGCGCCTGTAACGCGCGCGTATAGGCCGACTCATCGGAGACGTAGATCGCGCCGGGACGGAGCTGCGCGGCGATGGCGCGCAGGCGGGCGAAGTCGCGCGACTGCAGCGAGTACGCCGGCGAGATCGGCGCGGCGGGAATTCCGGCGTGCATCGCGCCGAGCTGCACCAGCGCGTGATCGATCGAGTTGTCGGAGAGCAGCATCACCGGGCGCGTAGCGTCGAGGCCGAGCGCCAGCAGCCCGCCGGCGATGCGCCGCACCGACGCGCGCGCCGCGCCGTACGTCAGCTCGCGCCAGCCGGCGGCGTGGGGCGCGCGCTCGGCGAGGAACACGCGCTCGGGCGTCCGCGCCGCCCACGCTTCGAGCCAATCGCCGGCGCAGCGCGCGAACGGCGCGAGCGGCTGCGGTGAGCGCAACACCATCCCGCCGCCGCGCGTCTCGACGTCGACCGCCGCCGGCGCGAAGCGGATCACGGCGCCGGACGCTCGAGCAGGAGCTGCATGAAGATCACGTCGAGCCACTGATCGAACTTGAATCCGACCTCGCGGATGCGCGCGACGTGCTCGAAGCCGGCGGCGTGGTGCAGCGCCACGCTGGCCGCCTGCTCGGCCGAGATGCCGGCGATCACCGTGCGGTGGCCGAGCCGGCGCGCGCGCTCGATCAGGTCGTCGAGCAGCGCGCGGCCGACGCCGCGGCGGTGCGCGTCGTGCCGCACATACACCGTGTTCTCGACGGTAAAACGATAACCGACGCGGGTGCGGAACCACGACAGCGAGCCCCAGCCGACGACCTCCGCGCCGCGCACCGCCACCGTCACCGGGTGCGCGGCGTCGTGCTCGGCGAACCAGGCGCGCCGCTCGTCCATCGTCGACGGCTCGTATTGATACGTGCACGTCGAATTCAAAACGTAATGATTATAGATGTCGTTGATCCCCGTTAAATCGCCGGCGGTCGCGTCGCGAATCTCGAGCGCGTCCATCGCGCGAATCTAACGCAAACGCGGCGGCTTTGCCGGCGGGCGCGAATTCTGATACGCGAGTTGCATGCGCGCGCTGGTGGGATTTGCCGTCGCCGTGGCGGCGATCGGCTGCGCGCCGCCGCACCGCTACGTGCAATCGCCCGAGTGGCGCGGCGATCATTTCGAATATCCCGCCGATTGGCCGGCGCGCCCGGGAATCGGCGCGTTCTTCAAATGGACGTTCGGCGGGCGCGCGTTTCCCTCGCAAAGCTTTCGCGGCCCATATCGCGAAAACGACGGCGTCCTCTTGCGCTCGAACCGCGATCGCCCGTCGGTGACGTGGATCGGGCACGCCACCACGTTATTGCAGGCGGGCGGGGTTTCGATATTGACCGACCCCATTTTCGGCGAGCGCATCAGCATTTTGTTTCAGCGCAAGGCGCCGCCCGGCGTGGCGCTCGCCGCGCTGCCGCCGATCGACGCGGTCGTGATCTCGCACAGCCATCGCGATCACCTCGACGAGGACAGCGTGCGCGCGATCGGCGCGAGGTGGCCGCGCGTCGAGTTCATCGTGCCGCTCGGGCTCGCCGACTGGTTTCGCGCGCGCGGCCTCGAGCACGTGGTCGAGCTGGAATGGTGGCAATCGACCCAGGTGGCGGGACGCGACGGCGCGGGCGCGACGGTGACGATGGTGCCGGCGCAGCACTGGTCGCAGCGCGGGCCGTTCGATCAGAACTGGTCGCTGTGGGGCGGCTACGTGATCGACGCCGCCGGCACGCGCTTCTATTTCGCCGGCGACACCGGCTATCCCGCCGCGTTCAAAGAGATCGGCAAACGATTTCCCCGGATCGATTTCGCGTTGTTGCCGATCGGCGCGTACGAGCCGCGCTGGTTCATGCACTCGCAGCACATGTCGCCCGAGGACGCGGCGCGCGCGTTCGCCGAGCTGGGCGCCAATACATTGGTGCCCATGCATTGGGGCACGTTCCAGCTCTCCGACGAGCCGATGGACGAGCCGCCGGCGCTGCTCTACCGCGCCATGGGACGGCGCGCGAACCGCATCTTGTTCTTGCCGATCGGCGGCAGCTACTTCGCGCCGGCGGCTTCGAGCACGCGCTGATAGACGGCGCGCTTCTGCAGGTCGAAGGTCTCGCAGATGACGTCGCGGATCGCGCGCGGCTCGAGGCCGGCGTCGAGCAGCTTGCGGATGAGCGCGTCGGGCAGGCGCCAATCGTCGACGGTGCGCTCGGCGCCCGCGACCACGGCGGTGATCTCGCCGGCCACGCGCTCGCGCGACTCCAGCTCGGCCAATAATTCGGAGACCGTGCCGCGCAAAATGTTTTCGTGCTCTTTGGTGAGATTGAACGCCAGCGCCAATCGGCGATCGCCCCAGACGTCGCGCACGTCGCGCAAGGTTTCGATCAGGCGGTGCGGCGGCTCGTAGAAGATCTGCGTCTCGGGGCGATCGGCCAGGCGCTCGAGCTCGGCGCGGCGCGGGCCGGGATCGCGCGGCAGAAAGCCGATGAACGAGAAGCGATCGGTCGGCAGGCCCGACGCGGTCAGCGCAGCGACGGCGGCGCACGGGCCGGGCAGCGGCACCACGCGCACGCCGGCGGCGGCGGCGGCCTGCACCACGCGAAAGCCGGGATCGCTCACGAGCGGCGTGCCGGCGTCGCTCACCAGCGCCACGCTCTGCCCGGCGCGCAGCCGCTCGACCAGCCACGGCGCGCGCGCGGTCTCATTGTGGTCGTGATAGCTGACCAGCTTTTTGGAGATATGCAGGCTTTGCAATAACCGCAACGTAATGCGCGTGTCTTCGGCGGCGATCAGATCGACGGCGCGCAGGACCTCGATCGCGCGCGGGCTCAAGTCGCGCTCGTCGCCGAGCGGCGTCGGCACCAGATAGAGGATTCCCTCGCTCACGGGATATGGAGCAGCTTGTGCGTTTGCAGGCTCAAGCGCCATTGCGGGTGCTCGAGGCAATAGCGCAGCGCCAGCTCGGTGTTGGTTTGCAAAGCCGGGCCGTCCATCGGCTGCAAAAAGAAGTGCTGGAAATCGAGCGCGGCGTAGCGCTCGGGATCGGCGCCGCTTTGCGGATACACCAATTTCAATTCGTGGCCCGATTGCAAAACCAGCGGCGCTTCCGCTTTCGGGCTCACGCAGAGCCAATCGAGGCCGCGCGGCGCGGGGCGCGTGCCGTTGGTCTCGACCGCGATCTCGAACCCGGCGGCGTGCAGCGCCTCTATTAATGAGTCGTCGAGTTGGAGCAGCGGCTCGCCGCCGGTGCAGACGACCAGCGGGCGGCCGCCGCCGGGCCATTTCGCCGCGACCGCGCGCGCGAGCTCGGCCGCGCCGGCGAAGCGTCCGCCGCCGGGACCGTCGGTGCCGACGAACTCGGTGTCGCAGAAGCGGCAGATCGCGCCGGCGCGATCGGCCTCGTGACCCGACCACAAGTTGCAGCCGGCGAAGCGGCAGAACACCGCCGGCCGCCCGCTCTGCGCGCCCTCGCCTTGCAGCGTGTAAAAGATTTCTTTTACCGAGTAACTCATTATTGCGCGCGCAATATGCCACTCTTGCGTCGCGCCTCCAATGGATGTTCTACTGAAGGCATCCCATGCCTGAACGCGAGCGACGCCACGGTCCCCGAATGCCAGTGCAGATGTGGGTCGAAGAGACCAGCGCCGAGGGCACGTACTTCAACCACTCGGCCAATCTCTCGGCGGGCGGGATCTATCTCGAGAAGACGATCCCGCACCCGGTGGGCACCGTGGTGCAGCTCCAGTTCACGCTGCCGGGCGATCCGGCGCCGATTCGCGTGCGCGCCAAGATCGTCGCGGCGATGACCGGCGACGATCGCGTCGGCATGGGCTTGAACTTCGTCGACGCGGCGCCGGACGTGGTCCGCCGCATCAACAAGTACATCGACGACGCCGGCGGATCGTAGGTGCGGCGCAGCCTCGAGGATTTGCTGCTCGAGGAGGGATTGCTCGACGAGGCGGGCCTGCGGCAGGTGCGGCGCGTGGCGCGTCACGCGGGCGTCGGCCTGGCGCGCGCGCTGGTCGAGGAGGGGCGCGTCACCGACGAGGCGCTGGCGGAGCTGGTGGCGCGCAAGCTCGGGCTGCCGCGCGCCGATCTCGCGCGCGAGTCGGTGGACGACGACGCGATCCGCGAGGTGCCGTTCGATCTCGCCGACGCGCGCCGGCTGTTGCCGCTGAGCATCGATCGCTCGGGGCCGCGGCGCACCATTCGCGTGGCGATGGCCGATCCGCTCGATCTCGACGCGACGGAGGAGATCGAGATGTCGACCGGCTGCGCGATCGAGCCGCTGGTGGCGCGCGTGAGCGAGCTGGCCGACGCCGCGCAGAAATATTATCGCGGCGTGATCACCAAGATGATTCCGCGGCGGCCGGTGTTCGGCGACGCGGCGCGCGCGCCGACGACCAAGCCGACGCACCAGATCGCCGACGAGGCGACGGCCGAGCTCAAGGTCGAGGCGCTGATCGAGCTCCTGGT
>DASREC010000276.1:0-3316 GCA_035652295.1 Polyangia bacterium | reverse complement strand
TCGACAACGGCGCGTCCGATCTCCACATCACGCGAAATTCGCCGCCGCAGATCCGCATGGACGGCCACCTGGTCAAGCTCAAGACCGAGCCGCTCACCGGCGACGAGACGAAAGCCATCTGCTACTCGGTGCTCACCGACGCGCAGAAGGCGGCGTTCGAGGAGAACAACGAGCTCGACCTGTCGTTCGGCATCAAGGGGCTCGCGCGCTTTCGCGCCAACATCTTCATGCAGCAGCAGGCGGTCGCCGGCGCGTTCCGCCTCATCCCGTTCAAGATCCGCTCGTTCAACGAATTGGGTCTGCCGCCGATCGTCCAGGAGCTGACCAAGAAGCCGCGCGGCCTCATCCTCGTCACCGGCCCGACGGGCTCGGGTAAGTCGACCACGCTCGCCGCCATGATCGACAAGATCAACACCGACGAGCACGGCCACATCGTCACCATCGAGGACCCGGTCGAGTTCCTGCACGAACACAAGAACTGCATCGTCAACCAGCGCGAGATCGGCTCGGACACGCAGTCGTTCAAGAAGGCGCTCAAGTCGATCCTGCGCCAGGATCCCGACTGCGTGCTGATCGGCGAGCTTCGCGACCTGGAGACGATCGAGGCGGCGCTGACCATCGCCGAGACCGGCCACCTCGCGTTCGGCACGCTGCACACCAATGGCTGCGTCTCGACCATCAACCGCATCATCGACGCCTTCCCGGCGTACCAGCAGCCGCAGATCCGCGCGCAGCTCTCGCTGGTGCTCGAGGGCGTGATGTCGCAGTCGCTCGTGCCCAAGCAGGGCGGCGGGCGCGCGCTGGTGCTCGAGGTGATGGTGCCGACGCCCGCGATCCGGAACCTGATCCGCGAGGACAAGGTGCACCAGATCTACTCGCAGATGCAGCTCGGCCAGTCGAAGCACGGCATGCAGACGGCCAACCAGTCGCTGTACTCGCTCTACTCCAAAAAGTTCATCACCATGGAGCTGGCGATCGAGTACTCGTCGGATCCGGATGAGCTGCGCAACATGATCGCGTCGGGCGGCCAGTCGCTGCCGCCCGGCCAGCGCATGGGAGGCAAGTGATGCCGGCGTTCGCGTGGGAAGGGCGCACGCGCGCCGGTGAAGTGCGCAAGGGCGTGATGGAGGCCGACGCCGAGCCCGAGGTGGCGAACCGGCTGCGCGCGCAGGGCATCACGATGTCGAAGGCGAAGAAGAAGGCGCGCGACATCGAGATCAAGCTGCCGTTCGGCGGCAAGGTCAAAGAGAAGGACATCGTCGTCTTCACGCGCCAGTTCGCGACCATGATCGACGCCGGCCTGCCGATCGTGCAGTGCCTCGACATCCTCGCCTCGCAGGCGCCCAACAAAAACTTCTCGCGCATCCTGTTCGAGGTGAAGGCGCAGGTCGAGTCCGGCTCGTCGCTGGCCGAGGCGCTGCGCAAGCAGCCGAAGGCGTTCAACGAGCTCTACGTCAACCTGGTGCAGGCCGGCGAGGTCGGCGGCATCATGGACACGATCCTCCAGCGCCTCGCGACGTACATCGAGAAGGCGATGAAATTGAAGAGCCAGGTCAAGGGCGCGATGATCTACCCGATCGCGATCTTGTGCGTGGCCATCGGCGTCGTGACCTTGCTGTTGTGGAAGGTCATCCCGGTGTTCGAAAACATGTTCAAGGATTTCGGCGGCGGCGCGCTGCCCAAGCCGACGCAGGTCGTGATCAGCATCTCGAACGCGTTCGTCGATCACGCGTTCCTCATCATGGGCACGCTGGCGGCGATCGTCATCGGCTTCCCGATGGCGCTGCGCACCAAGCGGGGCCGCGCCATCTTCGACAAGGTGATCCTGAAGACGCCGCTGATAGGCCCGGTGTTGCGCAAGGTGGCGGTGGCGCGCTTCACGCGCACCATGGGCACGCTCTTGGCGTCGGGCGTGGCGATCCTCGACGCGATGGAGATCTGCGCCAAGACGGCGGGCAACGTGGTCATCCACGACGCCATCATGTACACGCGCGCCAAGATCTCCGAAGGCAAGAACATGGCGGAGCCGCTGATGGAGACGAAGGTCTTCCCGCCGATGGTGGTGCAGATGATCGGCGTCGGCGAGCAGACCGGCGCCATGGACGCCATGCTGCAAAAGATCGCCGACTTCTACGAAGACGAGGTCGACGTCGCGGTCTCGGCGATGACCAAGCTGATGGAGCCGCTGATGATGGTGTTCCTCGGCGGGATCGTCGGCGGGTTGATCATCGCCATGTACCTCCCCATCTTCGAGATGGCCGGCAACATCAAGTCGGGCTGATGCCGCTCGGCGCGAGTCAGGCGCCGGAGGATCCAGCCGCCGCGGCGCGACGGCGGCTGACGTACCTGATGTTGTTTCGCGTCGGCGTGGTCAGTCTGCTGCTGATCGCGGCGCTGATCTCGGAGCTGGGCACGCCCGCCGATCAGCCGACGTCGCCGCAGGTCACGACGCTGCTCGGGCTGATCGCCGCGACCTACGGCCTCACGATTTTTTTCGCGCTGGCGCTCAAGCGCGCGCAGCAAGTTTCGCGCTGGGCGGCGCTCCAGGTCGCGGCCGATCTGCTGCTGACGACGGCGCTGGTGCGCTTCACCGGCGGCGCGGACTCGGGCTTCGTCTTCATGTACCTGCTGGTGGTGATCGGCGCGTCGTTCGTGCTCGGCGGGCGCGGCGCGCTCGCTGCGTCGGGCGCGGCGGTGGCGCTGTACCTCGGCGCGTCGCTGCCGGCGGAGCTGCCGATGCGCAACCTGGTGCGCGTGCTGACGGTGAACGCGGTGGCGGTGGCGGCGACCGGCGCGCTCGGCGCGCGGCTGGCGGTCGAGCTGACGCGCGCGCGCGAGCACATCGCGTCGCAGGGCGTGCGGCTGCGCGATCTGGCTGCGCTGCACGAGGACGTGATCCGCTGCCTCACGTCGGGGCTGATCACCGTCGCCGCCGACGGCACGGTGATGACCTATAACGCGGCGGCGGCGGAGATCCTCGGACGCGACGCGGCGGCGGCGATCGGGCGGCCGATCGTCGAGCTGGTGCCCGACATCCGCGGCATCATGGAGTCGGTGGTGATGTCGGGCGTGATCCGCCGCGGCGAGGTCTCGCACCTGCACCCGACGCTCGGCGAGCGCGTGCTCGGCGTCTCGCTGTCGCCGCTGGTCGACGCCGACGGCGCGCCGCTCGGCCGCATCGTCAACTTCCAGGACGTGACGCAGCTCCGCGACATGGAGCAGACGGTGGCGCGCTCGGAGCGGCTGGCGGCGATCGGGCGGCTGGCGGCGGGCATCGCGCACGAGATCCGGAATCCGCTGGCGGCGATCAGCGGAT
>DASREC010000275.1:0-4501 GCA_035652295.1 Polyangia bacterium | reverse complement strand
ACGCCGCCGAATCCTTCCAGCACGCGCGCATCGAGCGGCTTGTAGATCTCGCTCCAGTCGCGGATCGGCCGCGGCGGCTGGCCGCCGTCCCCGACCAGCTCCGCCGGCAGCGGCTCGATCTTCAACCCGTCGATGCCGACGACGCCGAAGCCTTCGTTGACGAGGTAATGCGCGAGCGTATAGCCGGCCGGCCCGAGACCGACCACCATCACGTCGGTGCCCGCGTACGGCAGCGCGTACGGCCGGCGCGCGTTGAGCGGGTTCCAGCGCGTGAGCAGCCCGTAGATCTCGAACCCCCACGGCGCCGACAGCACGTCGGTGAGCACCGCGGTTTCGATCTGCGGGATGTTGACCGGATCCTGCTTTTGATAAATGCACGACTTCATGCAGTCGTTGCAGATGCGGTGGCCGGTGCCGGGGAGCATCGGGTTGTCGATGCAGACCAGCGCCAGCGCGCCCACCGAGTCGCCGCGCCGCTTGAGCAGGTGCATCTCGGAGATGCGCTCGTCGAGCGGACAGCCGTTCAGCTCGACGCCGAGCGCGTTCGGTTTCACCGCGCCGGTCTTGGGATCGTGCAATCCCGTCGAGCACGAGTCCTTCGCGCGATCGTGGCAGTAGAGACAGTAGTCGACCTCGGCCAGGATCTCCGACGGGGACATGCGGCGATCGGTGAGCTTGAAGCCGTCGCGCGCGCGGCGGTGCTCGGGCGGGCCGACCACCTCCTCGGGCATCTTCTCCGACGGGCGGCGCAGCTCGACGAGGTGGAGCGCGTCGGGCAGCGGCTGCGCGAGCTGGAACGAGAGCCAGCGCTGCTCCAGCTCGGGCTTGCGCGCGGCGGCCCACGCCTCGAGCGCGCCCAGCTCCTCGCGGATCGCGATCAGCTCCGGATCGTCGACGGGGCGCTTCTTCAGCTCGGCCTCGCGATCGAGCAGCCGGTTGATCACCGGCGCCACCTGCCGCTCGTCGTCGAGCGCCGCGCCGTCGAGCCCGAGCGCACGCAGCCGCCGCTCCCCCTCGGCGCGCGCCGCGTCGGCGTCGGCGACCTTCTTCTTCCACGCGCGCCGCTTGACGAACTCGTCCTTGAAGCGGAACAGCACCAGCTCGGCTTCGACCGCGCGGCGCTGGGCGGAAAACGCATCTTTGCATCCGAATAGGCGGATGACGAACTCCGACACCGACGGCGCGACGTCGACCAGCAGCGCCGAGATCTCCTCGGGCGTGAGCCCTTCGCCCTGCGACGCGCGATACGCGTCGTAGCGCGCGCACAGCGCGGCGTCGCGCGCGGCCAGCTCGTCGTGCCAGCGCTGGTACAGCGCGCGCAGCCCGGCGGGCTCGTACAGATCGGCGTAGCGGACTCCGGCGATCCCGAGCGGCAGCGGATTGGTCGACGAGGGCGAGGCAGCGGCGGTCGTCATTCGGGTTGCAAAGCATACACGACGCGCGCGCGCGCGGCAGCCCGGTTTCGTCAGAACGTGGGCGTCAAGAGGAGCGGCTGGTCATCGCGCGGCTTCTTCTTGTGGTGGTGCTCCGGCTTCGCCGCCGGCGGCTTTTCGGCGGCCGGCTTCTCGGCGACGGGCTTCGCAGCGACGGGCTTGGCGGCGACCGGCTTCTCGGCCGGCTTCGCCTCGGGCTTGGCCGCGATCGGCTTCTCCGCCGGTTTCTCCTCGGGCGCCACCGCCGGTTTGTCACCTTCGTCGCCGTCGGTCTGCTTGCGCAGCAGCCGCACCTTGATCTCGCCGTCGCTCTCGCCGTCGAGCGTCCGCTGCGCGGTCAAGAACCCGTCCTTGCGAAACGACAGCGCCAGCTTCTCGCCGCGCGGCACCTTGATCACCAGCGGCGCGTGGCCGAGCACCTCGTCGCCGCGCAGCACCTCGGCGCCCGGCGGCGTGGTGCTCACCGTCACCGCCGTCACGCCGCCCGAGCGCGCGCGCCACGCCAGCAGCCCCACGCCGGCGCCGCCGAACACCACCAGCCCGACGATGATGCCGACGATCATGCCGGTCGACGCCTTCTGCTGCGCCTGCGCCTTGCGCCGCTGCTGAATCGGCGACGCCACCGTCGATCGCTCGCGCCGCGACGCGCCCGGCGCCGTCGGCGCCGAGTTGATGCCGTTCGCCTGCTGCGCGCGCGCCGCCAGCACCGCCTGCACCTCGGGCGGCGCCTGGCCCTGCACCGTCGGCGCGTCGGCGGCGAGCTGCGCCGGCGCGCCGTGCGGCTTCTGCGGCGGCAGCACGGTCGGCGCGTTCGGCGACATCACGCCCGGCGGCAGCCTCGGCGCCGGCAGCCCTTCGCCCGGCGTGAGCCGCGCCGTCGACGCGTCCAGCTCCTGCGCGAACCGCTCCGGATCGCGCAGCGCGGTGCGGAACTCGTCCATCGACTTGAAGCGAAAGTCCGGCTTCTTCGCCAGCGCGTGCAGCACGATCTTCTCGAGCGCCGGCGACACCTGCGGATTGATCCGCGACGGCAGCGGCGGCGGCTCGCGCAATTGCTTGACCAGCACCTCGCCGAATCCCTCGCCGGGAAACGGCACGCGCCCGGTCAGCAGGTGAAACAGGATGCAGCCGAGCGCGTACACGTCCGCGCGGTGATCGACGTTCTTGGCGCCCTCGGCCTGCTCCGGCGCCATGTAGTGCGGCGTGCCGAGCAGCGACCCGGTCTTGGTCTTGTGCTGCATCAGGCCCGCGCCCGGCCCCGACAGCTTCGCCAGGCCGAAGTCGAGGATCTTCACGAAGTCGGGATCGCCGTGCTTGGCGACCAGGATGATGTTGTCGGGTTTGAGATCGCGGTGGATGATGCCGCGCGCGTGCGCCGCCGCCAGCCCGTCGGCGATCTGCAGCGCGATCTTGGTGGCGCGCTCGACGGGAAACATCCCCTCGGCCTTCATGCGCTCGCCGAGCCCGCGCCCCTCGAGCAGCTCCATGACGATGAAGCTGTCGCCGTCGGGCGTCTGCCCGAAGTCCTGCACGTCGACGATGTTCTCGTGGCCGATCTGCGTGACCGCGCGCGCCTCGTTGAAGAAGCGCGCGATCATCTCCTCGTTCGACGCCAGCTCGGGATGGATCACCTTGAGCGCGACCTGCTTGCCGATCACCGGGTGCTGCGCGAGGAAGACGCAGCCCATGGCGCCCTCGCCGAGCTTCGACATCACGGTGTAGTTTCCGACGCGCGCGCCGACGCCGATCACGGGCGAGATGATAACATCTTCTGCTACGCTCGTGCGCGTGGCGCTCGACCCGCGCAAGCAGCCGTGCCCGTGCGGAAGCGGCAAGCGCTACAAGAGCTGCTGCTGGGCGCGCGATTCGCTCGAGCGGGCGCGCGGCGAGGCGGCCGGGACGGCGCGCGCGGCGCAGGCGGGCGTCGACGAGGTGCTGCGCGTGTTCCTGCCGCTGGTCGAGTCGCGCGGCGAATTCGCCATCGCGTGCCGCGAAGGCTGCGACGCGTGCTGCGGCAACTTCGTGCGCGCCAGCTTGCCGGAGGCGATCGCGATCGCGCAGTTTCTCGTCGAGCATCCGGACGTGCGCGCGCGCTTCGAGGCGAAGCTGCCCGGCTGGCGCGAGCGCGGCGCGCCCGAGCTCGGCGAATTGGCGGCGCTGCTCGAGCGCAACGGCGGCCCGCCGGCGGCCGGCGCCGATCGCGAGGCGTACGGGCGCGCCGGCGTTTCATTCGGTCAAAAGCGCAACCTGTGCCCTTTCGACGAAGGCGGGCGCTGCGAGATCTACCCGGTGCGGCCGACCGTGTGCCGCGCGGTCTACGTGCTCGACACCGCCGAGTTCTGCACGCCCGGCCGCGGCGCGCCCAGGCAGGTGACGCATCCCGCGCTCGACGCCGCGATGCTCGACGCCGGCCGCGCCATGTCGCGCGCGTCGCTCGCCCTCGGCGGCAAACCCTACGAAGAGGCGCTTCCGGAAATCGTCGCGCGCGTACTCAGAAGTCTTTGACGGCGATCGGGCCCATGCCCTCGACGTCGATGCCGACGCGCAGGCTGACCGCGGCCACGCAGCCGTCGTCGTCGATCAGCATGTCGTGCGAGGTGCCGGTCTCCATCACCAGCGCGTCGCCCGGACGCAGGTGCCGCCCGTCGTCGGTGCAGAAGCCGCCTTGCAGCACCAGCATCGTCTCCTGCCCGAGGTGCTTGTGCCGCGGGAAGCGCATCTTCGGCGGAAAGCGGACGAGCCCGGTGTCGGCGCCGGCGAGCCGCGGGCCCGCCTTGAAGTCGTAGAGCTCCATCCCCGGCATCGGCCCCGGCCGCCAGCCGTTCTCCGCCGTGCGCGGCTTCGTGAGCTGCGCGAGGATCTCCGCCGCCTTCTCGCGCGCCAGGTCGAACGCGCGCGCCAGCTTGTCGGCCAGCGTCTCCTCGCGCGTCGACTCGAGCAGCCGCGCGCGCAGCGACGGCGGCGGCGCGACCGGCTGAAGCGACGTGCCGAGCAGCGCCAGCGTCTCCTCGGCGGCGCGCAGATCGTCGGCGCAGCGCGCGCACTGCGCGAGATGTTTCTCCACCGCC
>DASREC010000274.1:0-50731 GCA_035652295.1 Polyangia bacterium | reverse complement strand
ATCGTGCGCCAGCGCCTGCGCCAGCTTGGCCCGCTGCCGCATGCCCTTCGAGTACTCGCCGAGGCGGCGGTGCATCGCGCTCTCGAGATCGAGCCGCGCCAGCGTGGCGGCGGCGCGCTTCTCGGCGTCGGCGCGATCGATCCCGTGGAGCTGGTTCATCGCGGTGACGAACTCGAGGCCGGTCAGATCTTCGTACAGGCTCTCGTGCTCGGGGCAGTAGCCGATCTTGCGCATCAGCTTGCGGTTGCCGTAGATCGCCTCGCCGAGCACGTTCACCTGGCCCTTGAGCGGGCGGAGCTGGCCGACCATCATCTTCATCAGCGTCGACTTGCCCGCGCCGTTCGGGCCGAGCAGCCCGACGATGCCGGCGCCGATCTCGAGCGACAGATCGTTCACCGCGATCACCTGGCCGTACCAGCGCGACGCGTGCACCGTCTGGATCATCGGCGTCTTCTTCGCGGCGCTCATGACGCGATCACCTCGACGGAGGCGAGCCGTTTTCTGAGGAGCGCGATCGAGCCCGCGACCAGCGCGGCGAGGAAGATCGCCGAGACCACGACCGGCATCGGCCGCTCGCCCTCTTCCCACGGCAGCGCGAACAGGAAGTGCCCGAGGTTCTGCAGGTGCGCCGGGATCGACAGCACCGCCGGCCACGGCGAGCGCGTCACGCCGACGAAGATCGCGCCGAGGATCCACGGCAGCAGGAACAGCGCGGCGAACGCGCCCTGCACGTAGCCGCGCCCGCGCGACAGCGACGACAGCGCGACGATCGGGACGCCGAGCACCAGCGCCTCGATCGATCCCAGCGCCAGCGCCGACAGCGGCAGCCGCAGCTCGGAGAACGCCTCCGACGTGTCGCGCGTGACCGCGATCCGCAGGATCGCCACCAGCACCGACGGCACCAGCGCCACGATCGCCACCAGCACCACCGGCGGCAGCAATTTTCCGACGAGGTACTGCTCGCGCGTCACCGGCCGCGCGAAATAAAATTGGAAGGTGCCGGCGCGCGCGTCGTCAGCCACCGCGCCGCCGCCGGCGAACAGCGCCGTGAGGAACGCGAGCAGCAGCGTGCCGTACGGCTTGGCGATCAGCAGGTAGACGAAGCGATCGGGCGACTCGACGATCATGCCCTCCATGCCGGCCATGCCGCCTTGCATCGCCATGTACATCTTCGCCGAGAACCACATGATGACCGCGAACACCAGCGCCGGCAGCGCCGACAGGATCAGCGCCACGATCACCCACGGCTGCCGCGCCGTCATCTTCAGCATGCGGCCGGCGATCAGCGTCCAGCGCCCGCCCTCGGACGTGTGCGTGCCTTGATACGGCTTGTACCCGCGATCGCGGATCACGCCGCGCGGCGCGCCGTCTTTCTTCTCCGCGTCCGTCTCCGTCGCTGCGGCGCTCATGCGCGCGCCTCCTTGGCATCGTTGACCGCGCGCACGAACGCGCTCTCGAGCGTCAGCCGCTTGGGCGAGAGGTGGCGCACCTGCAACCCCTCGCTCTCGGCGACCGCGAAGATCAGCTCGGTCGGCTGCTTCTCCGCCGCCGGCACGTGCACCGCGAGGATCCCGGCGTCGAGCTCGACGGTGCAGCCCTTGGCCTTGAGCGCGCGCATCATCTTTTCTTCGCCGCTCTTCACTCGCACTTCGTAGATGTCCTTCTGTCCCTCTTTGCGCAGCTCCTCGATTCCGCCCGAGTAGACCACCTCGCCCTGGTGCAGGAGGATCGCGCGCGAGCACACGCGCTCGACGTCGTGCAGCAGGTGCGACGACAGCAGGATGGCGCAGCCGGTGCGCTCGGGGAGCGACTCGATGAGCGCCAGCATCTCTTCGCGCCCGTCGGGATCGAGGCCGTTGGTCGGCTCGTCGAGCAGCAGCAGCTTGGGATCGTGCACCAGCGCCTGCGCCAGCTTCACGCGCTGCTTCTGTCCCGTCGAGTAGCCGTCGATCTTCTGGTAGCGCTTGTCGGCGAGGCCGACGAACTCGAGCACCTCGTGCGCGCGCTGCATGGCGTCCGCTTTCGGCAGGCCCGAGAGCTCCGCCGCGTAGGTGCAGAACTCGACCGAGTTCATGCCCGAGAGGTAGCAGTCGCGCTCGGGCATGTAGCCGACGCGCGCGCGGACTTTTCGCGGCTCGGCGCGCACGTCGTGGCCGAGCACCTCCGCGGAGCCTTCGAACGGGAGCAAGCCGAGCATGACCTTGAGCAGCGTCGATTTGCCGGCGCCGTTCGGACCGAGCAGACCGATCGCGCCCATCGGCACCGCCAGGTCGAGCCCGCGCAGCGCGTGATACGCGCCGTAGCGTTTGTGCAGGCCGGCGATCACCAGCAGCTTCGGCTCGGCGGTCATGGGTTGCACGTGTACGTCCCGTTGGTGTCCTGCACGGTGGGATCCTTCCAGCATTCGCGGAGGTCGGTGAGAAAGCCGAAGTCGTGTCCCGCGCAGCTCCAGCCCGTCGGGCACGGCGAATTGGCGTCGCAGCCTTGCGAGCAGATGAGCGGGTTCGAGTCGACGCCGGTCGAGATGCACACGCCGCCCTGGCACTCCTCGAACGTCTTCGGGCCTTGCGAGCAGCACGCTCCCGTCGGGCGCGCGCCGTACTTGCTCTGGCTCGGGTCGACGCACGCGTACGAGGTCGCGTCGACGGGCGCGCACAGGTGCGTCGTCATGTCGCAGTGGAACTGCGCCGAGTACGTGTTGCAGATCTCGTCGTAGTCGCACAGCTTGGTGCAGAACTTCGGGCCGGCGCCGACCGCTTCGCAGCGACGGGACGAGCACTGCGCGTTCGAGTCGCAGCACACGCCCTGGTAGAGCGCGCCGAGCGGGCCGGGCCCCGAGCCGGCCTGGCCGCCGATCGGCACGCCGCCGTCGTCGACGCCGAGCGCCGAGAAGCCGCACCCGGCGCACAGCATCATTAATGAGGCCGCCTTGACCACGCGAGTCGATTAGCACAGGTCCGGCCGCGCGTCACTGGCTCACCGGCCGAGGATCTCGACGCGCGCCGGCACCACGCCCGCGTCGATCATGTCGAGCGCGCGCGCCGCGGCGAAGCTGACGTCGATGATGCGCCCCTTGGCGTACGGCCCGCGATCGTTGATGCGCACCACCACGCTGCGTCCGTTTCGCAAATTGGTGACTTTTACCCGAGTGTTCATCGGCAGCGTGCGGTGCGCCGCGGTGAGCGCGTACATGTCGAAGTGCTCGCCGTTCGCCGTCAGGTGGCCGTGCTGCTCGCGGCCGTACCACGAGCACTTGCCCTCTTGACCACCGCCGCGGCTCGACGGGATCTCGCGCACCGTCGAGGTCGTCGGCGGCGGAGCGGTCGCGCAGCCGGCGATCGACAGCGCGAACGCAAACGCGAACGCGAACGCGAACGCAAAAAATCTAGCGCGCCCTGGCCGCCGCAAGCGCCTTGGTCCTCAGCTCGTGGCCGGTCGCGCCGTCGCCGAGCGCGGCGCGCAGCTTCTCGCCGTGGCCCTTGCCGACCACGTCGCGCAGGTACGCCTGAAGCTGAAACGTGTCGGAGTGCTCCCTGGTGTGGCAATTGTCGGCGCAAAAACGATCGGCCGGTTTGAGCGTGAGCGACTTCGGTTCTTCCAGGCCCGCCTCCGCGACGTGCTTGGACGCGGGGCCGTGGCACACCTCGCACTGCACGTCGACGAGGCGCTGCTTCTCGACGGTGGCGAGGCCGGAGCCGCCGGCGCGCTGAAAGCCGGTGACGTGGCAGCCGATGCAGTCGTAGTCGTACTGCTTGTCGGCGTCGGCGAGCGTCTTCCACGCCTGCGCGTGCACGGTGTGCTGCCAGAACTCGACGGCGGGCTTGTGGCACTTCTCGCACGCGGCGCGGCCGACGTAGTGCGGCTGGCCGGGATCGGCGGGCGGCGGCTTGGAGCCGCGCGCGGCGGCGAGGTTGGCGGCGCCGATGGCGCGCGCGAGCTGCTTGAGCTGTTTCTCGACGGCGGGATCGCGCGGAATCTTCGTGCGCACGTCGGTGAGCGCGTAGGTGAAGTAGCTGGTCGCGGGCGGCGCGGGCGGCGTGGTCTCGAGGCGGTGCTTCTCCGCGGCGAGGTCGTCGCGCTCTTTTTGCCGCGCGGCCACGAACGCGCGATCGGCCGAGGGATCGTTCTTCCACCCGGCGAGCTGCGCGTCGAGGTCGGCGATCTTGCGCGCCAGCCGCTGGCAGCGCAGATCGCACTGCGCCTTGCCTTCGAACGGCGCGAGCGCGACCTTGCCGCCGCGCACGTGCAGCTCGAGCCGCGCCGCGCGGCGCAGCAGATCCGCCGGCGCGACGAGGAAGCCCGCGCCCACCGGCTCCGCCTCGGCCATCCCCTCGCCGACGTCGGCGCCGATCACGCCGAACGAGATCCCCTCGACCGCGGTCATCACGCCGCGCGCCTCGGCCCGCGTCATGCCGAAGAGCGCCACGATCACCTGCGCGCCCTCGCGCCGCAATCTCTCGACGGCCGCGCGCGCCGCCGCCTCGGGCGCGCCCGCCGACAACTTCGCGTCCGCCACTTGCGACGGCGCGACCACGCCGAACACGCCGACCTTCACGCCGTCGACCACGTGCACGCGCGGCTCGGCGCGCGCCACGCCCGCGCAGTTGGCCGCCTGGCGCGGCGGGGCCACCACCTTCGCGCCGTGCACCAGATCGTCGGCGCCGAGCCCGACCTCGCCGCGCGAATAGACCTTCGCCAGCAGCCGCGCCTTGGCGTCCGCCTGTGCGCGCTTCTCCGGCGCCGCGCTCTCGCGGTCGTAGAGCAGCCCGCCGGCGTCGACCAGCAAGCCGCCCTTGGCCAGCGTCACCACGCGCGCCACGTCGCCGAGCGGATCGGAGTTGCAGCCGCACGGCTCCGGCGTCCCCTTCGCCTCCGCGGTGGCGATGATCGTCACCACGCGCTCGTCGCGCTCGCCCGCGTCCGCGCCCGCCGCGCAGCCCACCATATGAATGGAGAGCGTGACGATCGCCGCGCGCAGCATGCCGAGTTCATGCCACAGCGACGGGGCGGTGACAAAGGGAGTTTTCCCATTGACACCAGGGGATCCTGCGAATAAGTTTCGCTCTCTTTTGGAGGGCAGGTCCGATGTCTGTGAAGTTGCGTCTCTCCCGCGTAGGGGCCAAGAAGAACCCGTTCTACCGGGTGGTGGTCACCGATTCGCGCAATCCGCGGGACGGGAAGTTCATCGAGCACGTGGGCATTTACGATCCCAACCGCGATCCGGTCGAGATCCGCTTCGACATGGAGCGCGTCAAGCATTGGCTGTCCGTCGGCGCCACGCCGTCGGATACCGTCTCCGAGCTGCTGGACGTGGTCGAGAAGGCGCAGGCCTCCGCCGCCAAGGCGTAGCTCTCTCGCAACAACTCCCCGACGATGAAAGAGCTGATTCGCTTCATCGCGCAGTCGCTCGTCGATGAGCCCGACGCGGTCGAGGTCGACGAGTTCGACGAGGACGGCACCACCGTGCTCGAGCTGCACGTCGCCGAAGGCGATCTCGGCAAGGTGATCGGCAAGCAGGGACGCACCGCGCGCGCCATGCGCACCGTGCTCTCGGCGGCGTCGAGCAAGCTGCGCCGGCGCGTGACGCTCGAGATCGTCGAATAAGCGCAGCACACCCCATGCCCGTGGGTGAGAAGTCGAAGTTGCAGATCGGCACCGTCACGCGGGCTCACGGGCTGCGCGGGCTGGTGCGGGTGCGCGCGTCGTCCGAGGCGCTGCTCGAGCTCGAGCGAGTTTTTTTGCGCGGGCGCGAGGTCAAGCTCTTGCGCGTGGTGCCGGAGCGCGGCGAGTTTCTCGTGCAGCTCGAGGGCGTGACCGATCGCGACCAGGCCGAGGCGCTGCGCGGCGCGGCGCTGGAGGTCGAGCGCGGCAATTTGCCGCAGCCGGCCGACGACGAGCTGTACGTCGCCGATCTGATCGGCTGCCGCGTGGTCGACGCGCGCGGCGCGGAGCTGGGCGAAGTGGCCGAGACGTTCGACTCCGGCGCGCACGAGATCCTGGTGGTGCGCGGCGCGCGCGAGTTCATGCTGCCGTTCATCGACGAGTTCGTCACCGCGGTCGATCTCGAGGCGCGCCGCATCACCTGCGATCCGCCGCCCGGCCTGATCGATCCCGACGAGGCGGAGCCGGGCTGATGCAGTTCGAAGTCGTCACCATCTTTCCCGAGATGTTCGCGTCGGTGCTGGGCGCGAGCCTGCTCGGCAAGGCGCAGGCGCGCGGCGCGCTCGAGGTGCGCTTCACCGATCCGCGCGACTTCACCGAGGACAAGCACCGCTCCGTCGACGACACGCCGTACGGCGGCGGCGCGGGCATGGTGATGCGCCCCGAGCCGCTGGTGGCGGCGATCGAGCACGTGGTCGCGGCGCGCGGGCCGGCGCACAAGCTGGCGCTGTGCCCGACGGGCGCGCCGCTCACGCAAGGCGCGGTGGTGCGGCTGGCGTCGCACGCGCGGCTGGTGATCGTGTGCGGGCGCTACGAAGGCTTCGACGAGCGGGTGCGCGCGTTCGTCGACGAGGAGGTTTCGCTCGGCGACTTCGTGCTGACCGGCGGCGAGCTGGGCGCGATGGTGCTGATCGACGCGATCGCGCGGCGGCTGCCGGGCGTGCTCGGGAACGTCGAGTCGCCGGTCGACGAGAGCTTCGAGGGCGGGCTGCTCGAATATCCGCAGTACACGCGGCCGCAGATCTTTCGCGGGCAGGCGGTGCCCGAGGCGCTGCTCTCGGGGAATCACCAGCGCATCCGTCGCTGGCGCCGCCGCCAATCGCTCCTGCGCACGCGCGAGCGCCGGCCCGATCTGTTCGCCAGGCTGACGCTCAGCGACGAGGATCGCGAGCTGCTCGACGAGGAATCGTGAAAGCCAGCGAGACCTGGGTCGCCCTGGTGCACCACCCGGTCTACGACAAGCACCGCCGCGTGGTCGCCACCGCGCTCACCAACCTCGACCTGCACGACATCGCGCGCTCGACGCGCACCTACGGCCTCGCCGGCTACGTGATCGTTCACCCGGTCGCCGCGCAGCGCGAGCTCGCCACGCGCATCGCCGGCCACTGGATCGCCGAGGGCGGGCAGAAGAACGACTTTCGCCGCATGGCCATCGAGCGCGTGGCGGTGGTCGCCAGCCTCGACGACGCGCGCGCCCACGTCGCCGAGCGCGCCGCCCGCCCGCCCGCGGTCATCGCCACCGCCGCCCGCCCGGCGCCCGGCACCGTCGGTTACCGCGCCATCCACGACCGAATCCCCGACGGGCCGGCGCTGATCGTGCTCGGCACCGGCTGGGGCCTCACCGACGAGCTGCTCGCGTCGTGCGACCATCGCCTGGCCCCCATCCAGGCGGGCTCGGACTACAACCACCTGTCCGTCCGGTCAGCGTGTGCGATTATTCTTGACCGCCTGTATGGGGATCGTGAAGACTACGCCCCCTGAAACCCGAGCAGTCGAAGGATCCTTAAAATGAGCGACGTCGTCCCGACCCTGGCCGCCATCGAGAAAAAACAGGAGCGCAAGAACGCGCACCCCGACTTCCGCGTCGGGGACACCATCAAGGTGAACGTGCTCATCCGCGAAGGCGAGAAGGAGCGCGTGCAGGCTTTCGAGGGCGTGGTGATCAAGAAGACCAACAGCGGCATGCGCGCCTCGTTCACCGTGCGCAAGGTCTCGTACGGCGTGGGCGTCGAGCGCGTGTTCCCGATCCACACGCCGCGCATCGAGAAGATCGAAGTGATCGCGCGCGGGCGCGTGCGCCGCGGGCGGCTCTACTACTTGCGCGACCTGGCCGGCAAGGCGGCGCGCATCAAGGAGCGGAGCGGGATCTCGGCGGCGCTCATCGCTCCGTCGGTGCCGCAGGATCAGCTCCCGCCGCAAGACTGATGTCACGCGCCGCCGGCGCCGAAGCCGAGCGGCGCGCCGAACAGTTCCTCACCCGCCTCGGCTTTCGCATCCTCGATCGAAATTTCACCTGCAAGGGCGGCGAGCTCGATCTCGTCTGCGACGACGACGGCACGCTGGTGTTCGTCGAGGTGCGCGCGCGCAAGCACGGCGACTTCGGCACGCCGGAGGAGACCATCAGCGCCACCAAGCGGCGGCGGCTGGTGCTCGCGGCGCGGCACTACCTGGTGAAGCTCGGCGAGGAGCGCGCGTGCCGCTTCGACGTCGTCGCCATCGAGGGCGACGAGGTGCGGCACCTGCGCGACGCGTTTCGCGCTACAGCTTGACGTTCGGGCAGGTCGGCATCTGGCCCGAGGAGCGCCACGTCTGCGGATCGCAGGCGTGCGGCAGGATGGTTCCACCGTCGAGCGGATCCTGGTTGAAGCTGGGGATCAGGTCGTCGCGGCAGATGCAGATCTTGCGGCAGCAGAAGCCCGAGCCGGTGTCGGTGGCGACGGCGCAGACGAAGCCGCTCGCGCAGTAGGCGGTCGTCTCGGGCGAGCAGTCGTCGTCGTTGCCGCAGGTCGCGGTGCAGGTCGCGCGCGGGCCACCGTCGGTGTCGCCGGTGGTGCCGCTCGAGGCGTTGGGCGGCTGGATCAAGCACAGCCGCGACGGGCACTCGAGCGCGGGCGACGAGACCTGCGTGCCGACCACCTTCGAGCCGAGCGGGTTGACGCAGGGGCGGCCGATCGAGTTGGGATTGCACGCGAAGAATCCCACGGCTACCACCCCGGCTACCAACAAGCACAACACGAGAGCTCTCATCAGGTCCTTCCTCCGGGGCTAGGCGACGATTCGCGCATGTTACACGGGGCTTCAAGCGAGTCAAGGCTGTCGCTTCGTACCTCCTGGAATTGGAGGTCGGGCGTTCAATCCGTGCGAAATCTGCTCCCGTTGTAATTTTATGCTAGACATGCAACACAACGCGAGTTAGAGTTGCGTTCGGAAGCACAGCAAAGGAGAGGGGACATGGCGTTCACGGGCGTTAAGGTGTTCTCGGCGACGAAGGCGAGAGAGCGGGAGGAGCTGGGCGAAAAGGTGACTGGATGGATCCGCGATAATGCCGGCGTGCACGTGACCGATAAGATCGTGACCCAAAGCTCGGACCGTGAGTTTCACTGCCTCACGATCACGTTGTTCTACCAACACGCGCACGCGGCCGCGGCCGCCGCGCGCTAGTCCGCTACGCGATCGGCGTGAGCAGCGGCGCCAGCCGCGAATCCTCGACGAGGAGCGCGTGCTCCTCCGCCGTCAGCGCCACCCGCCTCGACAACCGCACCGACACGAACTGCATCCACACCACGTAACGCTCGCCTTCGCGCCGCGCTTGCACGTGGCTGGCCGCCATCACGTCGCGCTCGACGCCGCGCAAGAACCGGTTGAGCCGCCGCGCCGCCGCCGCCTCGGGCGTGGCGTGCTCGTCGAAGTGCCGATTGCGCGAGAACCGGTTGGCCCGGATCGATCGCACGAGGGCGTAGACGTCGCTCACGACGGCATGATAGCACGGGGAGACCCATGGACGGGCTCAAGGTCTTCTCCGGTTCGTCGCACCCGACGCTCGCGCGCGAGGTCTGCAAGGTGCTCGGCCTCGAGCTCGGCCGCATCCACGTCACGCGCTTCTCGAACGAGAACTTGAAGGTCAAGATCGAGGACAACGTGCGCGAGCAGGACGTGTTCGTGCTGCAGACCTCGAGCCCGCCGCTCTCGGAAGGAATCGTCGAGCTCTTGATCCTGCTCGACGCGCTCAAGCACTCGTCGGCGCGGCGCGTGACCGCGGTGCTGCCGTATTTTCCCTACGCGCGCTCGGACAAGAAGGACGAGCCGCGCATCTCGATCACCGCGCGGCTGATGGCCGACCTGCTGGCGACGGCGGGCGCCGATCGCGTGCTCACCGTCGATCTGCACTCGCCGCAGATCCAGGGCTTCTTCAGCATGCCGGCCGATCAGCTCACCGCGGTGCCGGTGCTCTGCGAATATCTGCAGGCGCGCGGGCTCGAGGACACGGTGGTGGTGGCGGCCGACGTCGGCGAGGCCAAGGACGCCGGCCGCTTCGCCAAGCGGCTGGAGCTGCCGATCGCGTTCGTCGACAAACGGCGCACCGGCGACGACGAGAAGGCGCAGCCGGTGGCGATCATCGGCGACGTGAAGGGCAAGCACTGCCTGCTCGTCGACGACGAGATCGCGACCGGCGGGACGATCTTCAGCGCCACCGAGTTCTTGCTGTCGAACGGCGCGCGCTCGGTCTCGGCGGCGGTGGTGCACCCGGTGCTGTCGGGGCGCGCGTTCGACCGCCTCGAGGCGTCGCGGCTCGAGCAGCTGGTCGTCACCAACACCATTCCGCTGCCGCCCGATCACCGCTCGTCGAAGATCGTGCAGCTCTCGGTCGCGCCGCTGATCGCCGAGGCGATCACGCGCATCCACGACGGCCGCTCGCTCAGCGCGCTGTTCGTGTAGCGGGCTGCGAAGCAGCGCCCGCTATTCCGTCTCCGCTCACCACATCGCCTCGTACTCGCAGTAGCGCGCCCCGCCGAAGCGGCAGCGCGCGTGGAGGATCTGCGCGCCGCGCACGCCGGTGAGCGCCAGCCCCTCCATGATCCACCCGCACACGCCGTGCGTGCACGTGATCGCGCCCGGCCCCGACTCTTGTCCCTTCGGCGCGTCGAGCACCAGGCTCCAGCGGCGCGGCCGGATCTCCTGCGCGTCGATCACGCCGCACTTGAAGTAGCGCGTGTAGAGCGCGTTCGAGCGCCGCAGGATCATCTCCGGCGAGCCGAGCTTGAGCACGCGCTTGAACATCGCGCCGAGGTCCTGCGTCGCCGTGTAGCGCGACAGCTCCATCATGCGCGTCGGGTGAAACTCGGCGACGTAGGAGTCGATCAAGCGGTTCCACGCGCCGATCGGATACCAGCTCCCCGCGAGCAGCAGCCCGTCGAGCAGCTTGCGATCGCGCGCCGGCAGCCGCGCCTCGATGCTCTCCCACGCCGCGTTGCCGCCGCTCGCCAGCACGAACTGCCGCGTGTGGACGAACAGCGTCCCCTTGCACAACCCGCGCGCCGCCGCCACGTCCGCTACCAGCCGGAGGTGTCGCGATCCGCCGCCCAGCGCCCGCCGTCGTCGTCGCTCTTCAAGTAGCCCCAGCGGCCTTCGAGGTGCGTGCCGTCGGGGGACATCTGCATGTAGCCGTGGCCGTGCGAGCGCGGCACGCGCTGATCCCAGATGAAGCGGAACACGTCGCCGTCGAGCTCGCCGGTGACCGCGCCTTCGCGATAGCCGGTGAACGTGCCGTGGACTTTGCCGCCCTCTTGCGCCAGCACCATCTTGCCCCACGTCGAGTCCCAGTTGCCCTGGAAGCTGACGCCGGTCGGCAGCGGGCGCGGCTTGACCGAGTCGGTCGTGGCGCATCCCGACCATGAAATGACAGCGAGCGTGAGCGCGAGCAGCAGCGGCCGGGTGGCCATGGGCGGATCATGGCGTTTTGGGGGCCCGAGCGCAAGAAACGGTGTAACGTCCGCGCGTGGACGAGCCTTCGGGGACGCGCGCGCTGCTGCGGATCGCGGGCGCGCTGCCGCCCGTCGAGCGCGCATACGCGATCATCCGCTTCCTGATCCTGCGCGTGAAGCTGCTGGCGGTGATGGATCTGCTGCTGCCGGCGGAAGGGCGCCTGCTCGACGTCGGCTGCGGGTTCGGTCTGTGGACCGCCTATTTTTCGCAGATGCAGCCGGCGCGCGCGATCACCGGCGTCGATCCGTCCGAGAAGCGCATCGAGATGGCGCGGCGCGTGGCCGAGCGCGTGGGCGTGCGCGCCGAGTTCTTCGCCGAGGACATTCGCGCGACGCTCGACTCCGGCGTGCGCGGGCCGTTCGCCGGCGCCTACGTGCTCGACGTGCTGCACCACATCCCGCGCGACGATCAGCGCCCGGTGCTCGAGCGGCTGCGGGATCTCCTCGCGCCGGGCGGCGTGCTCGTCATCAAGGACATCACCACCGAGCCGTGGCTCGGCCTCAAGTTCACCGAGGTGCTCGACCGCGCGATGGTCGGCCTCTCGGAGCCGCTGGCGTATCGCCACCACCACGAGTGGCGCGCGCTGCTCGAGGAGCTCGGTTTCCGCGTGCGCGTGGTGCGCGTGCCCGACGTGCTGCCGTATCCGCACGTGGTGCTCGCCTGCCAGCGCGCCTGATCAGGATCGACTCACCACATCGTCTCGAAGAAGATCTCGACGAGGATCGACTGCGCGACCAGCAGCGGCGCGGCGAACCAGGTGAGCCAGCGCTCGTCGCGCGCGTACCAGCGGCGGGCGCACGCGGCGGCGGCGAGCGCCATCGGCGGCACGAACAAGAGGTAGATGCGCTCGACCTCGGCGCGCGGCTTGCCCATGAGCGTGCAGACGGCGGGCGGCAGCGCGGCGGCGAGCACCAGCGCCACCGTCGCCATCGCCGTCGAGAATTCGGTGCGGCGCGCGAGGCGGCGCGCGGCGCCGGCGATCGAGCGCGCGCACAAGGCGGTGAGCGGCAGGCCGAGCGAGCCGAGGAACGCCACCGGGTTGCCGACGAGCGCGATCGCCGGCGAGCGGCGCGCGTCGTCGGAGGCGGCGAACGCGCGCCAGCAGAAATCGAAGACGTGAAACGGGCGATAGCCGAACCCGAGCGCGAGCACGCCGTAGAATCCGAGAAACGCCGCCGGCCCGAGCGCGAGCGCGAGCCAGCGACGGCGATCGGCGCGCAGCTCGCTCCAGCGCGCGGCGATGACCACCGCGTAGGTGAGCCCGAGCGTGAACGCGGTGAGCGTGCACAGCGTCGCCGCCGCGAGCGCGAGGCCCCACAGCGCGCCGCCGAGCGCGTCGCCGTCGAGCGCGCGCGCCAGGCCGTAGAGCGCGAGCGCGGCGAGCAGCATGGTCACCGAGTCCATCGCCAACACCGCGAACGCGGTCACCGAGCACGCGAACAAAAACAAAATCGTCGCGAAGCGCGCGGTGGTCTCGTCGGTGAGCCGGCGCGCCGCGCCGTACAGCGGCAGCGCGGCGAGCACGCACGCGAACGAGCACGCCAGCTCCGCGGCCACGCGGCTCTTGGCGCCGAGCGCGACGATCGCCGCCAGCACCAGCACAAGCCCCGGCGGATGCGTGGCGCCGTGCTGCGACAGCCGCCCGCCGACCTCCGGGAAGCGCGCGAGAAATCCCGCGCCCACCCAGTGCACGTCGTTCCAGTACTCCTGCCCGCGCGAGAAGGTGAACGACAGCCCGCGCTCGACGCCGTGGCGCTCGATGCCGCAGCCGAGGTGTACCGCGTACGCGCCCGCCACGAGCGCCGCGAAGATCCACGGGCGTCGATCGCCTGCGGCAAATTGCCGCAAGGGCCACCACGCCAGCGCGAACGCCGCCGCCGGCGCCAGCGCGCGCCACGTCCACACCGCCTGCGGAAACCAGGTGTCGAAGTAGAACGGCCACACTGCCGTCGAGATGGCGGTCTTGGGCGCGCCCTTCCAGCCGGTGATCGCGCCCAGCCACGCGAAAAAGATCAGCGCCGCCGCCGCGAGCACAACCTCGACGACGGGGGCGCGGCGGACCGCGCTAGGATCGGGCGGCACTCCGCGCGTCGAGGCGAGCCTGCGCCCAGGCGCGACGCGCCTCCCACTCTTCGCGCGTCGGCCCGCCCCCATTGTCGCCGGTGCCGAACTTGCCGTCCTTGAGCGCGCGCTCGGCCTCTTCCAGATCGCGCTGCGCCTGCGCCGCGTCGATCGCCTGCACGCCGAGCTCGCGCTTGGCGTCGGCCTCGCGCGTGTCGGCCGCCTGCTGCGTCAGCACCACCACGCGATCCTTGCCCGACACCTCGGCGAACCCGGCGCCGACGGCGAGCACCTCGCGCTTGCCGCCTTTACGAAAGCTGAGCACGCCCGGCTTGAGCGCGGCGATGAACGGCGTGTGGCCCGGCAGCACGCCGAACTCACCGCGCACGCCGGGCGCCGTCACCTCGTCGGCGTCCGTCGAGACGGCCAGCCCGCGCGGCGTGACGATCTCGACCTTCATCAAGCGCCCTGCTTGGCGAGCTGCTCGCCCTTGGCCACCGCCTCCTCGATGCCGCCGACCATGTAGAACGCCTGCTCGGGCAGGTGATCGTACTTGCCGTCGACGAGACCGCGGAACGAGCGGATGGTGTCCTTGAGCTCGACGTATTTGCCGTCGGTGCCGGTGAACGCCTTGGCGACGTCGAACGGCTGCGACAGGAAGCGCTGAATCTTGCGCGCGCGCGCCACCAGTAGCTTGTCGTCCTCCGACAATTCGTCCATGCCGAGGATGGCGATGATGTCCTGCAGCTCCTTGTAGCGCTGGAGCACGCGCTGCACGTCGCGCGCGCACTGGTAGTGCTCCTGCCCGACCACCTGCGGCGAGAGGATCGTCGACGTCGAGTCGAGCGGATCGACCGCGGGGTAGATGCCGAGCTCCGAGATCGCGCGCGAGAGCACGGTGGTCGCGTCGAGGTGCGCGAACGCGGTCGCCGGCGCCGGATCGGTCAAGTCGTCGGCGGGCACGTAGATCGCCTGCACCGAGGTGATCGATCCCTTGTTGGTCGAGGTGATGCGCTCCTGCAATTCGCCCATCTCCGTCGAGAGCGTCGGCTGATATCCGACGGCCGACGGGATGCGGCCGAGGAGCGCCGAGACCTCCGAGCCGGCCTGCGTGAAGCGGAAGATGTTGTCGATGAAGAGCAGCACGTCCTGCCCCTCCTCGTCGCGGAAGTACTCGGCGCACGTCAGCGCCGACAGCGCCACGCGCGCGCGCGCGCCCGGCGGCTCGTTCATCTGGCCGTAGATGAGCGCGGTCTTGGAGAGCACCGACGTCACGCCGTCGGAGAGCTTGGAGTCGTTCATCTCGTGCCAGAGATCGTTGCCCTCGCGCGTGCGCTCGCCGACGCCGGCGAAGCACGACACGCCGCCGTGCTTCTTCGCCAGGTTGTTGATCAGCTCCATGATGAGCACGGTCTTGCCGACGCCCGCGCCGCCGAACAGGCCGATCTTTCCGCCGCGGCGATAGGGCGCCAGCAGATCGATCACCTTGATGCCGGTCTCGAACGACTCGATCTTCACCGACTGCTCGACGAACTTCGGCGCCGCGTGGTGGATGGGCGCGAACTTCTTCGCCTCGACCGGGCCCTTCTCGTCGACGGGATCGCCGACCACGTTCAAGATGCGGCCGAGCACCTCGCGCCCGACCGGCATCATGATGTTGGCGTGCGTGTTGGTGACCGTCATGCCGCGCACCAGGCCGTCGGTCGAGTCCATGGCGATGCAGCGCACCGTGTGCTCGCCGAGGTGCTGCGCCACTTCGACGGTCAGCTCGCGCGCGCTGTCGGTCTGATCGACGTTGGGGTTCTTGACCTTGAGCGCGGTGTACACCTCGGGCGGCTCGCCCGACGGGAACTCGACGTCGATGACGGGGCCGATCACCTGCGTGATCTTCCCTTGCGCGCTCTTGCCGTTGGTCGGCGCGGCGGTCGTGGTCTCGGCGGCGGCGGTCTTCTTCGTCGGTGACATCGATTACCCTTTCAATGCCTCGGCGCCGCCCACGATCTCCATCAGCTCCTTGGTGATCGCGGCTTGCCGGGCGCGGTTGAACTCGAGCGTGAGGCTGCCGATCATTTCTTTTGCGTTCTTGGTCGCCGAGTCCATCGCCGACATGCGGGCGCCGAACTCGGAGGCGATCGCCTCCAGCATCACGCGGTACAGCTCGATCTCGAGATACAGCGGGAGCAGCGTGTCGAGCACCTCGCGCTTCGACGGCTCGTACTCGAAGTCGATGCGCCCCTCGTTCGGCGGCAGCTCCGCGGTCTTGATCGGCAGGAGCGGCTCGAGCGCGACGGTCTGCGAGATGGCGCTCTTGAACTCGTTGTAGACCACCAGCACCGAGTCGATCTTCCCGTCGAGAAAGTCGCGCGTGATCTCGGCGGCCAGCTCGCGCGCGCGGACGAGCGCGGTCTCCGACGTCACGCCGGGATACTCGGCGGCGATGGTCACCGACGGGCGGCGCTTGAAGTGCTCCTTCGCCTTGCGGCCGAGCAGCGCCAGCTCGATCTGCTCGTAGCGCGGCTTCTCGTCGGTGACGAAGCGCTCGGTGCGGCGCAAGAGGTTCGAGTTGTAGCCGCCCGCCAGGCCGCGATCGGACGACACGATGATCATGCGCAGCCGCTTGACCTCGCGCCGCGTGAGCAGCGGGTGCGCCGGCTCGTCCGTCTTCGCGGACGCCTCGAGGCGCGCCGCCACGTCGGCGATCACCTCGCCGAGCCGGCGCGCGTAGGGCCGCGCCGCGGTCATCGCGTCCTGCGCGCGCCTGAGCCGCGCCGCCGCCACCAGCTTCATGGCGCGCGTGATCTTCTGCGTGCTCTTGACCGACGCGATGCGCGTGCGGATCGCCTTCAGCGACGGCATCGCGCTAGCTCGCCGCCTTCTTGTCGGCGGTCGCGCTTTGATCGGCCACGAACTCTTTGTTGAACTCGGCGAGCGCGCCCTTCATCAGCTCGGCCAGCTCGTTGAACGCTTTTCCGTCGGCGCACTTGGCCTTGATCGTCGGCAGCACGTCGGTGCGGCGCGTGTCCATGAAGCGGTACAGCTCGCGCTCCCAGCGCCCGACCACGCCGATCGGCAGCGCGTCGATGAACCCGTTCATGCCGGCGAACAGCACCAGGATCTGCCGCTCGACGGGCAGCGGCTGGTACTGCCCCTGCTTGAGCAGCTCGACCATGCGCGCGCCGCGGGCGAGCTGGTTCTGCGTCGCCTTGTCCATGTCGCTGGCGAACTGCGCGAACGCCGCCAGCTCGCGATACTGCGCCAGCGCCAGGCGCAGCGTGCCGGCGATCTTCTTCATCGCCGCCACCTGCGCCGAGCCGCCGACGCGCGACACCGACAAGCCGACGTTCACCGCCGGCCGGACGCCCGAGTAGAACAGATCGGTCTCGAGATAAATCTGCCCGTCGGTGATCGAGATGACGTTGGTCGGGATGTACGCCGACACGTCGCCGGCCTGCGTCTCGATGATCGGCAGCGCGGTGAGCGATCCCGCGCCGCGCGCATCGGACATCTTGGCCGCGCGCTCGAGCAGGCGCGAGTGGAGGTAGAACACGTCGCCGGGATACGCCTCGCGTCCCGGCGGCCGGCGCAACAGCAGCGAGAGCTGGCGATACGCGACGGCGTGCTTGGAGAGATCGTCGTAGACGATGAGCGCGTGCTTGCCGTTGTCGCGCCAGTGCTCGCCCATGGTGACGCCGGTGAACGGCGCGAGGAACTGCAGCGGCGCCGGCTCCGACGCGGTGGCGGCGACGATGATGGTGTACTCCATCGCGCCCGCTTCGCGCAGCTTGTCGACCACCGACGCGACCGTCGACTGCTTCTGCCCGATGGCGACGTAGATGCACGTCACGCCCAGGCCCTTCTGATTGATGATGGTGTCGGTGGCGACCGCGGTCTTGCCGGTCTGGCGGTCGCCGATGATCAGCTCGCGCTGGCCGCGGCCGATCGGGATCATGGCGTCGATCGCCTTCAGCCCCGTCTGCAGCGGCTCGTGCACCGACTTGCGCGCGACGATGCCCGGCGCCTTGATCTCGACCTTGCGCAGCTCCGCGCCGCTGATCGCGCCCTTGCCGTCGATCGGCTGCCCGAGCGCGTTGACCACGCGGCCCACCAGCCCGTCGCCGACCGGCACCGACGCGATCTTGCCGGTGCGCTTGACCACGTCGTTCTCGCGGATCTTCTCGTACTCGCCGAGGAGCGCCACGCCGACGTTGTCCTCCTCGAGGTTGAGCACGATGCCGCGCACGTCGTGCGGGAACTCGAGCAGCTCGCCGGCCATCGCGCCCGCTAGGCCGTACACGCGCGCGATGCCGTCGCCGACGGTGAGCACGGTGCCGGTCTCGACGACCGTGACCTTCTGGTCGTACTCCTCGATCTGCTTGCGGATGATCTGCGAGATCTCTTCGGCTTTGATGTCCATCTCTGTCCTTGGCCTCGGCCGTTTATTCGGAGAGCAGCTGCTCGCGCAGCTGGAGGAGCTGCGTGCGCACGCTGCCGTCGTACACGATGTCGCCGAGCTGCGTGATCAGCCCGCCGACGATGGTCGGGTCCTCGCGCTTGTCGAGCAGCACGGTCTTGCCCGACTGGCGCTCGAGCGCCGACTTGAGCCGCGACTCCAGCACCGGATCGAGCGGCCGCACGGTGGTCACCGTCGCGCGCACGCGCCCGGCGTGCTCGTCGACCAGCGTGCGGTGCGCGCGCGCGATGTCGGGCAGCGCGCCGATGCGTCCCTTGTCGAGCAGCAGCATGACGAAGTTGCGCACCGTCTTCGACAGCGCGAGCCGGCGCGCCACGTCCTCGAGCACCAGGCGGCGCTTCTCGAACGGGAACACCGGATTCTCCAGCGCCACGCGCAGCTCGGGCGAGCGCGCGAACGTCTCGGCGGTGCGATCCAGCTCCTTGCCGAGCGCGTCGTAGGTCTGCTGCTGAATGCCGAGCGCCAGGAGCGCCTTGGCGTAGCGGCGGGCGAGCGAGCCGGTGATCACGAAGGAGTCCCTTTGTTCAAGGCGGTGGTCTTCTCGAGGTCGGTGACGTAGCGCTCGGCCATCTTGCGCTGATCGTCGGCGCCGATCTGCTGCTTCAGGATCTCGTCGGCGGCGGCCACCGCGGCTTCGATCACGCCGCGCCGGAGCTCGCTGCGCGCGCGCGCGATCTCGGCCTCGATCTGCTTCTGCGCGTCGGCCTTGAGGCGCGTCGCCTGCTCGGCGGCGGCGGCGAGGATGCGCTCCTTCTCCGCCTCGGCCTCTCTCTGGATGCTCTTCACCAGCGAGTCGATCTCCGCCTCGACGTTCGACACCTTCTGCTCGTACTCGTGCAGCTTGGCCTCGGCCTCCTTGCGCAGGCGCGACGCCTCGTCGAGATCCTTGCGGATGCTCGAGTGGCGCTCGGCGACGAAGTTCTTGAGCGGCTTGCCGGCGAGGCGATACATGATCAGCGCGAAGATGCCGAAGTTCACCAGCGCGAAGCCGAACGGCGGCGGCAGGTGCTTGGCCTTGTAGTCCCACGTCCACCAGTTCTGGATCCCGCGCTCCTCCGACTCGTTCACGTCGGGCGCGGGAAAGCCGGCGCCGCCCTCGGGCGACTCGCCGCCCGGCTGCGCCAGCGACGGCGACGAGAGCAGCGCGAGGAACAGCGCGACGAACGCCACGCGCCGCATCACGCCACCTCCCGGCCGATGATCTTCTTCGCCATCGTGCGCGCCAGCGCCAGCGACTGCGCCTCGAGCTGCGCGCGCGCCGTCTTGGCGTCGCCGGAAATTTTGCCGCGCGCCTCGTCGAGCGCCTTGCCCGCCTCGTCGCGCGCCGCGCCGAGGATCTGCCGCTCGCGCGCCGCCGCCTCCGAGCGCACGCGCGCCCGCTCGTCGGCGCCGCGCTGCTTCGCGCGCCCCAGCTTGGCGTCGTAGTCGGTCACGATCGCGCGCGCCCGCTCTTCCATCTTATGGGCCTCGTCGCGCGCGCCGGAGATGCCACGATCGCGATCGGCGCGCATGCGCAAGTAGGGCGCGAACAGCACGTAGCGGAGCAAAATGTACATGACGACGAACAACCCGAACTGGAGAAGGACGGTCCCGTCGAGGTCGATGAGGGGAGGCGGCGCTTCCTCGGCCTTCGCGATCAGCAAGGTGGCGAAAAGCATAAATTCTCCCGGAAAGGCGCGACGCTCTTAACACCGCGCGGCATGGGTGTCAAGGCGCGTCGACGACCACGAGTGATCTAATGAAGCGGCGATTTGCCGTCGAGCTTCGCGATTACTTTTTCGCCGGCGTCGGCGTCGTGGCGGGCGCGGCGCCGCCGGTCGGCTTCGGCCCAGCGGCGGCGGCCAGCCCATCGAGCGTCGTCGGCCGCGAGCCCGACTGCGGCTGCTCCATGCGGCAGTTGCCCTCGAAGATGACGCCCTTGTCGACGTACAGCGACGGCGTCTCGATGTTGCCGCGCACGCGCGCCGGCGCGTGCAGCTCGACCGCGCGCTTGGCGCGGATGTTCCCGGTGACCGATCCCTCGACGATGATCACGCCGACGTCGATCTCGGCGGAGACTGACGCGCCCTCGCCCACGACCAACACGTCGTCGGAGAAGATCTCGCCCGAGAGCTTGCCGTCGATGCGCACGGTGCCCTCGAACGTCAGCTTGCCTTCGAACTCGGAGCCTTTGCCGAGGAGCGTGTTGATCTCGCCCTGCGGCGTCTCGCTGTGAACGGGTACGGGCATGGTCCGGGGAGCGTAGCGCGAGTCAGTGCGATTTCTCAAGCGGGATCGCGATCGATAGCTTGCGCTTGCCTTCCCACGGAAAGGTCCGCCGGGCGATCTTGTAGCCGCCGAGCCGCAGCTCGACCTCGACCGCCACGTTGGGCGGCAGATCTCCGACGGTGAGCGGGGTGCGGCCGCGCACCAGGCCGTTGACGATCAGCTCGGCGCCCGTCGGCGTGGAGCTGACCTCGATCGCGCCCACCGTCGGCACCAGCACCGCTTGCAGGCGCACCTGGCGCAGGCCGCCGTCGAACTTCACGTCGGTGTCCCAGACGTCGTAGCCGCGCATCGACACGCGCACGTGGTGCGGCACCTGCGCGTCCACGTCGGGGATGTCGAGCGGCGTCAGCTTCTCCAGCTTTTTCTCGTCGAGCAGCACCTCGGCGCCCGGCGGCAGCGAGACGATCTGGATGGTGGCGCGCTCGGGGCCGCTCGTGCCCGCGAGCGCCAGCGCCAGCGCCAGCACCAGGAGCAGCGACACGCCGCCGGCGATCAGCACCACGCGCCCGCGCCGCCGCGAGAAGAAGCTGCGCCCCGCGCCGACGTCGATCGCCGCCGACGGAGACGTCGACGGCGGCGTGGCCGGCCACGGCTCGGCGGCGCGCGGCTGCGGCCACGGCTGCTGCGGCGGCGGCCAGACCTCCTGCTGCGGCTGCGCGTTCTGCGCGTTTTGTACGTTCTGCGCGTTTTGTACGTTCGGTACGTTTTGCGCGTTGGGCGGCGCGGTCGGCGGGATCAGCGGCCAGCCGTCCGACGGCGGCGGAGGCGGGCGCGGCGGCGGGACGATCGTCGGATCGTCCACGTCCTCGGCGAAGCCGACCGCCACCGGGTTGTCGCGCGGGCCCAGGTTCACCGTCGCCGCCGCGTCCGACGACTGCGCGGGCTCGGGCTCGCGCTCGGGCTTCGGCTTGCGCATCTCCAGCGTCGGGCGCACGCGCTGGCTGGTGTCCGGCTCGTCGTCGGCGTCGAGCGCTGCCGGGCGCACCGGCGCGGGGCTCTTCGCCGGCGCGGCGCGCGCGGGGGCCGGCTTCTCGAGCGGCACCTTCCCCGACGGCGGACGCGCCGACGGCGAGAGCGGCTTCGGCGCCGGCTTGTCGTTCGCGCTCTTCGCGCTCGCGCCGGCGTTCGCGCTCTTCGCGCCGGCGTTCACGTTCGCGTTCCTCGCGCTCGCGTTCGCGTTCGCGCTCGCGTTCACGTTCACGCTCGCGTTCGCGTTCACGTTCACGTTCTTCGCGCTCGCATTCGCGTTCGCGTTCTTCGCGCTCGCGCTCGCACTTTTCGCGTTCGCGCCCGCGTTCGCGCTGATGCTCTTCGCCGCCGCGCGCACGCCGGGCAGCGGCTGCTCCGGCTCGTCGTACATCGACGCGATCGACGACGACGACGAAGGCGCCGGCGGCAACCCGCTCAGCGTCTCCTCCTCGTCGGGATCGCGCGCCGGATCGTCCACCAGCGGCGTCGACGCCAGCTGCCGCAAGTTGGGCGCGCCCATCGGCCGCGTCGACTCCTCGGCGCGCATCGCCGCCAGCCGATCGCCGCCGTCGACGATGGTGGCGTCGTTCTCCTCGAAGTCGGTCGCCGCCGGCGCCGCCGCCTTCGGCTCGAGCGTCTTCTTCAGCTCCGGCAGCGACACCGGCGACGTCGCCTGGTCCGGCTTGCGCGGCGCGCGCGGCTCCGGCTTCAGCTCCGACAGCTTGAAGATGAGGCTGTTCTCGTCCTGCGGCAGGTGGTCGCGCGTCATCGCCGTGGTCGCGCGCGGATCGCGCGTCTTCGACGTCGGATCGTCGCCCAGCACCTCCTGGATGAACGCCGCCAGCCGCGCGCGATTGAAGTCCGGCGCGAAGTCGCGCAAGAACTTGGCGAGCGCCAGGCCCATCTCGCCCGCCGTCGGAAAACGATCGTCGGCGCGCTTGCGCAGCGCGCGCATCACCACGCCCTCCAGCTCGGTCGGCAGATCCTTGCGCTTGGTCGACGGCGGCGGAATGTTCGCCTTGCGCACCTTGTCGAGCAGCGTGTCGAGATCCTCCTCGAGGTAGAGCATCTGCCCGACGAGCATCTCGTAGAGCAAAATCCCCGTCGAGAACACGTCGGTGCGCCCGTCGATCGGATCGCCCCACGCCTGCTCCGGGCTCATGTAGTAGTACTTGCCCTTGATCACGCCTGCGGCAGTTTGCCGCCCGCGCCGCGCCGCCTTGGCGATGCCGAAGTCGACGATCTTCACCTCGCCGTCGTACGAGCACAAGATGTTCTGCGGCGAGACGTCGCGGTGCACGATCTGCAGCGGCCGCCCTTTCGAGTCGCGCTTGCGGTGCGCGTAGTCGAGCCCGTTGCACGTCTCCTGCGCGATGAACGCGGCGATCTCGAATGGAAAGTCGAGCTCGCGCTCGGACGCCTGCCGCAGCAGCTTGTAGAGATCGACGCCGTCGATCAGCTCCATCGCGATGTAGTACTGCTCCTCGACGCGGCCGAGGTCGAAGGTCTGCACGATGTTGGCGTGCTGCAATTGCACCGCGAGCTTGGCCTCGTCGACCAGCATCTGCACGAACTCGGGGTCCTCGGAAAAATTCGGATGGATGACTTTCAGCGCGACGAGCTTCTCCCAGCCCGACGCGCCGGCCGCTTTGGCGACGTAGATCTCGGCCATGCCGCCGACCGCGAGCTGCGAGAGCAGTCGATATCCGCCGAGCGTCCGCTCGGACATCGGCGTTACCCCGCCTGCGCCGACTGTTGCTGAGCTTGCGAGGCGCCGGGGTACACGAACACCGAGAGCGCGCGCAGCGACGAGCGCGCGGCCTTGCGATCGAAGGTGCACACCACTTCCGTCGCCATGCCGGGCGCGACGTTGAGCACGAACTGCGTCGCCGCGTTGGCGATCAGGTAGATCCCGAGACCGGCGCCGTAGACCTTGCGATCGATCTGCTGCGGCGAGTGCAGGCACTTGTCGATGTAGCGCAGCACCGTCGCCTTATCGAGCCGGCCGAAGCGATCACGCACGCTCACCGCGAAGCCGGTCTCGGTCACCGCGTAGCGGATCGACACCGGCCGCGGCGAGAGCTGATCGAGCCGCGCCTTGAGCTCCACCTCGGCGAAGATGGGATTTCCCTTTTCGTCGACGGGCGCGTCGTAGAGCGCGTTCATCAGCAGCTCTTCGCACACCTGGCCGATCGCCGAGCGCACCTGGCGGCGCACGCCGACCTTCTCGGCGTAGGCGAGCACCTCGTCGATAGCGGCGGTGCGGCCCTTGTACTCGCGCAGCCGCGTGAGGTGCACCTCGGTGCCCGTCGGCAGATATTTTTCGATGCCGAAGAGATCGCCGGTCACGAACTTCTGCACGGTGACCGCCACCATGTGCAGCCCGCTGTCGTCGGCGGTGAGCACGTGGTTGCAGCGGGGATCCTCGAGCAGCGCGGTGACCGCGGCCAGGTTCGACTGCGGCGTCACGCCGACGAGCTGCGCGCCGTCGCGCATCTTCGACGTCACCGCCTTCAAGCCGGCGGCGGCGCCGTCCCACGCGTAGACGGCGAAGCGGAACGGCAGCGGGCCCGGCGCTTGATCGAGCTGATGCGCCCCGCGCACCAGCACGGGGCTCGCGCCGCCCGCCTGGATGGCGTCCGCCAGCCGCTTGAGCATCGTCGGATCGTCGGCGATGGCGAGAATCCGCTGGGTCGCTGCGCCAGAGGTCAGAGCGTCGTCTCCGTACCCAAAGCGGGCTTTCGCCATCGTAGCGAACGGGCGAGAAAAGTCAATGTTCCCCGACGGGAAACCGGGCGCACGGCTTGTCGGACCGGCGGGCGCGGCGTAGACTGGGGAGCGATGCCCCGGCTGCTGATCGTCGACGATGAGCGCGACATGCTCGACTTTCTCGAGCGGGTGTTCCGGCGCGACTACGAGGTGGTGCGCGCGCACTCCGTCGAGGAGGCGGAGCAGGCGCTGGCCTCGGGCGCGGTGGACGTGGTGATCACCGATCGGCGCATGCCGCGGCGGAGCGGGCTCGAGCTGCTCGAGATCGTGGCGGCGCAGCATCCGAAGACGGTGCGCGTGCTGCTCACCGGCTACGCCGACTCGCTGGTCGACGAGAAGGTGACGCAGTGGCGGCTGGTCGACGCGTGGGTCTCGAAGCCGATCGACTCGGCGGCGCTGCGCGAGGCGGTGACCGACGCGATCGCGCGCCGCTCGCAGCCGGCTACTTCGACCTGAGCGCGCCGAGCACCGCCGCCGCGATCTCGGCGAAGCCGTGTCCGCCGGGCGAGGGCGCGACGAACGCGGGCGGCGGCGACAGCTCTGCGGCAAAACGCCGCACGTTGGACGGGCCCGCCGAGAGCGGAAAGTACGCGAAGCCGGCCGCGTCGTTGGGCGAGTCGCCGACGAACAGGTAGCGCGCGCGCTCGGCCGCCAGGTCTTCGCTCCACAGCTCGCGCGCCAGGCGCACCGCCATCTGCGCCTTGTCGTGCTCGCCGAAGAACGCGTGCGCGTGCACGGTCGACACGAGGCAGCGCGCGCCGGCCGCTTGGATGAAACCGCGCAGATCGGCGATTTGAGCCGGTGCGAGCGATTGGCGCTCGCCCACGTCGAAGGCCAGATCGCACAGCCGCTGCCACTGATCGCCGGCGGCGATCGCCCACGGCCAGCGCGCGCCCGCCTCCGCGCGGAGGCGCTCGAGCCGCGCGTGCTGCGACGCGCGCGCCGCCTCGTCGTCCCAGAAGCGCGCCTCGACGACGCGCCCCGCGCGCACGAACGCCACCGCGCCGTTCTCCGCCACCACCGCGTCCACCGGCCACATCGCCGCCAGCACCGCCGCCCAGCCCGCCGGCCGCCCGGTCACCGGCACCACGCGCAGCCCCGCCTCGACGAGCGCGCACAACTGCGCGTACGCCGCCGGCACCAGCGCGCCGTCGTGCGTGAGCGTGTCGTCGATGTCGCAGAACACGCCGCGCAGCTCGCGCGCGTGCAAGGCCAGCTCGTCGAGCGGCCGCAACTTACGGGTGGTAGGTGACCGACACGAGCCCGGAGAAGCCCGGCGCCGGCGTCGGCGTCATCTCGGTCGACGGCGTCAGGTCGTAGAACTCGTCGGGGTAGTAGTAGCGCTGGTTGAGCACGTTGTAGAACTGCCCCGACACCGCCAGCTTCTCGCCGAGGAAGCGCAGCCGCACGCCGAGCTGGAGCAGCGCCACCGGCGTCAGGCGATCGAACGCGAGGTCGGTGGTGCGCGCGACCGCGGTGTCGCCGGCGCGGTTGAGATCGATCTTCGGGCCGGTGAGGCTCGACACGTAGCGGTTGGGATCCTCGTACGCGCCGAGCACCGTCAGGTTGAAGTTGAAGTCGAGCGACGGGTTGATGCCCGCCGTGCGGAAGTTGCCCGGCTTGCTCTTGATGACGTTGAACGTGCCGCCGATGGTGAACCAGTGGTTGGGCACGCCGCGCGACGTGCCCGAGTCGGAGGTCACCGAGTTCAGGTACGTGTACGACGCCTGGAGGAAGTGATCGCCGGCGAGGTACAGCTTGGCGTACGCCTCCACCGAGTGGATGGCGCGCTTGCCCGAGTTGGCGTACGTGCCCTGGCGGATCACGATCACGCGATCGAGGAACGTGTACGAGTAGTCGGCGCGCAGCTCGAGCTCGCGCACCTTGCGCACGTTGCGCAGGAGCCGCGCGTTGATCTCGCCCTGGAACGACTGCGACGTCTCGGTCTTGAGGTCGGGGCTGCCGCCGTAGTTGAGGCCGCCGAGCGCCGACGCGATGTTCTGGTACACCGGCGGGCGGAAGCCGGTGGCGTAGTTCGCCTTCAAGTGGAAGTCGGGGAGGAAGTTCCAGACGATCGCGCCCGAGTAGAGCGGCACCAGATCGTAGGGGCGATTGCCGAGGCCCTTTTGCAAGCGCACGCCGCCGTCGAGCGTCAGCTTCTGGAACGGGCGCCACTGCGCGTCGACGTAACCGGCGACCACCACGCGGCTGGCGTCGTTGACGAACTGGCGCGGGCAGAACGGGAGCGGCCGGTAGGTCGGCGGTCCGCCGGTCGTACTCGGGATGGTTTGCACGGGGCAATAGAGTGGGAGCTGCTGATCGGGAAACGGCGAGGCGTTGAAGTACGCGGTCGAGTTCGACACGCCTTCGTAGAAGAACTCGCCGCCGCCGAGGATGCGGATGCCGTGCGGCAGGTTCAGGTCGGCGTCGAGCGTGACGCCGGTGTGCTGGATGAGCATGGCCGAGATGTCGAAGTGCAGGCCGCCGACGTTGGGGAGCCCGCCCATCTGCGTGAACGGCGGGAACGTCGCCGACGGCGGATATAGCTCGATGTTGAACGCGCGGAGGCTCTGCACCCAGTAGCCCTTGGCGGTGAAGCCGAAGCGATCCTTCCAGAAGCGATCCTTGTACTCGAGGATGGCGTAGCGGTCGTAGGCGGTGAACGACTCGCCCGGCACCAGCGTGTTGGCGAAGCCGACCTGCGGGTGCAGCTCGCCGAGCGGCACGTTGTAGTAGAGGCTGATCGGCCCGAAGGTGAATTTGCCGTCGATGTTGAGCAGCCAGCTGCGTCCCACCGCCGGGCTGGTCGCGGCGCCGTAGTAGCCTTCGCCGATCGGCTGCGGCGCGGGCGCGGCGGCGAGCAGCGGCGAGTAGTTGAAGCGCGCGCCGTAGGTCGACTCGTACGAGACGTGCTGGAACACCTTCAGCTTGTTCTTGAAGAACGTCTTGCCGAACATCGCGTAGGCGCGGAAGTCCTGCGACCAGCCGGGGCCGTCGCCGTACAGCGCGTTCACCTCGAGGCCGTTGACGTCCTCGGCGTCCTTGCTGATGACGTTGACGATGCCGAGGAACGAGTTGGCGCCCCACAGCACGCCGCCCGGGCCGGTCACCACCTCGATGCGCTTGATGTTCTCCATCGGCATCGTGTAGTTGAGGGCGGCGATGTTGGCCCACGGGTCGAACATCGAGATGCCGTCGTGGAGCAAGAGCGCCGCCTGCTGGACGCCGCGCACCATCGGCAGCGGCACCTGTTGGCCGGTGGCGGCCGACTCGAGCCAGCCGGGCACCGTCGACAGCGCCTGGTTGATGAAGCGGAAGCCGCGCGCCTTGATGTCGTCGGCGGTGATGATGGTGATGATCGCCGGCGCCTCCTGGACGGTGGTGACGCCCTTGGCGGCGGAGGTGACGACGTTGGCGAGATCGATCTCGCGATCGACGTCGAGCGGCAGATCGGGCTCGCCCTCCTTGGCGCTGGGCGCGGCCACCGGCTCGGGGAGCGCCACGTCCTGCGCGCGCGCCGGCCGCGCTTCGCCCACCAGCCACCCGGCGACCGCGACGGCGGCGAGGCCATTTATTTTGCGCCGCAGCATGGTCACTGCTCCACCACGATGAACTCGACGCGGCGGTTCTTCGCGCGAGCATCGGCCGTGTTGCGTTTGTCGACGGGCCGGTCGGAGCCGTAGCCGACGGCCTGCAGCCGCTCGGGCTCGACGCCCTTCTTGATCAGGTAGTCGCGCACCGCCTCGGCGCGCTCCGACGAGAGCGCCTGGCGCTTCTTGGGCGTGCCCTCCTTGGAGTCGGCGTGGCCTTCGATGCGCACCCGCTTGACGCCGGTGTTGGCCTTCAGCTTGTCGGCGATCTTGTCGAGCGTGCCCATCGCCAGCTTGCCGACGACGGCGCCCTTGTTGGGATCGAAGCTGACGATCTCGGGCAGCTCGATCTTGGCGCCGCCGGCGACCACCGTGCCGCCCGAGTCGGGGCAGCCGTCTTCGTCGTCGACGCCGTTGCGCGTCTCCGGCTCGTTCGGGCACTTGTCCATCGCGTCGGGGATGCCGTCGCCGTCGTTGTCGAGGTCGGGGCAGCCGTCGTCGTCCTGGAAGCCGTCGCGGTCCTCCGGCTCGTTCGGGCACTTGTCCTGCGCGTCCGGCACGCCGTCCTGATCGTTGTCGGTGTCGGGGCAGCCGTCGTCGTCCTGGAAGCCGTCGCGGTCCTCGGCCTCGTTGGGACACTTGTCGAGCTTGTCGGGGATGCCGTCGCCGTCGTTGTCGGGATCGGGGCAGCCGTCCTCGTCCTCGAAGCCGTCTTTGTCTTCGGGCTCGTTCGGGCAGGCGTCGACCGCGTCGGGGATGCCGTCGCCGTCGGTGTCGAGGCCGCCGGTGGCGACCGCGCCCTTGCCGCCTTCGACCGGCGCCCACGACAGGCCGAGGAAGATGCGGTAGTCGTCGTGGCGGAACGCCGACGAGAAGATGTTGGCGCCCGCGCCGAGCGCGATGATGGTGTCCTTGACCGGGAAGATCTGCACGCCGCCGAGGATGTCGCCGGTGAAGTCCTGCCGCGCGCCGCCCTGCGCGCCGAGCAGCGGCACCAGGCCGTAGACCTCGGCCGCGACGCCGAAGTAGTGGACGATGCGGTACGCGACGCCCGCCGACCAGGTGAGCTCGTGGCCGATGTCGATGAGCGTGCGGATCGGCTTCTGCAGCGTCGCGACGTCGTGCGGGTCCTGCACCTGCGTGCTCTGCCGCAGGATGGCGCCGAAGTTCACCGCCGCGGTCAGCCCGCCGCGCGTGAAGTCGGCGATCACCGTCGGGCGCAGCGTGAAGCTGGTGTCGCCGAGGAACGCCGATTTGTCGCCGAACGGCAGCGTCACGACGACCAGGCCGGCCATGCCGAACATGCCGCGGCGGAACATGCGCGCCTTCAAGCCGAGCCGCGCGTCGAGCGGCGCCGCGTCGGGCGCGCCGATGTTGGTGCGCGGATCGGCGGTGAAGAAGCCGGTGCGCGTGAGCGCGGGATCGGAGCCGCCCTGCGGCGTGACGCCGTACGCCGGCGTGTAGCCCTGCGACGAGACCGGCAGGTCGAGCACCAGCTCGAGCCAGTTGGTGAGCCCGAGGTGCGCGTTGAAGTTCATCGCCAGCTGGCGATCCATCAGCTTGGTCGACTGCACCTTCATCGCCGTCGGGTCGAACATGTCGAGCCGCAGCGGATTGCCGGCGTAGTTCAGGTACAGCTTGAAGCCGAAGTCCCACTGGTGCGCCGTCTGCGCGCGCTCGACGGTGAAGATGCCGTAGCTGTCGAGCGCGGGGTGGAAGATCTCCGCGTCGATCCCGCGCTGCGCGCGCGCCGTCGAGCCGCCGGCGGCCAGCGCCCCAAATATCAGCGCGGCCACGAGGGGGGCGCGCTTCAACGATGTAGTCATCAGGTCCAGTCCCCTCGCTCTCCTGCGCTACATCCCCGGATGGAAGCGATCCACGAACACCACGTGCGCCGTCGAGCCGCCGGGCTTGCCTTCCCACTTCATCGTGTTCGGCCCCTGGCCGCTGAACGCCGACAGCACGGCGACGGGAACGATCGCGCCGCCGAGCGGGCCGGTGGCCGTCAGCGTCGTGTCGATCTTGTCGCTGGTCGGCCCGAGGTAGCGCGCGTTGGCCACCTGCTGCGGCATGCCGTTGATGACCTGCACGATCTTCACGCCGCTCACCGGCGTCGTCTCGTAGTGCGAGAAGTCGTTTTGCGCGGCGCGCGACGGATCCGAGAAGAAGAAGCCGACGTACGCGCCCATGGCGTCGTAGTCGATGCCGCCCATCGTCGTCCACTGCTGCACGTTGGTGACCGGCACCGTGTAGCCGTCGAGCTTGTACGCCTGCTGGGTGACGCCCTGCAGGCCGGTGCCCGAGAGCGCGAACATCTGCGGCGTGCCGCCCGCGTCGGTCACCGCCATCGCGATCAAGTGCAGCGACGGGAGCTGCACCTGCTTGAAGATGAAGTTCGGCCCGGTGATGTCCTTGCTCGCGGTCATGCTCGGCTCGCTGCTGCTCGGGATCGGCACCGCGCTCGTGCCGTGCGCGAGGAAGTCGAGCGGGTCGTAGATCGCGATGTGCACCGTCTGAGACGCGCCGATCGGTTTGAAGGTGTTGAAGTCGCGGATGGTGCCCTCGACGCAGATGTTGCCGGCGTCGAGCGTGACGTCGGCGCAGGTGGCGACGCCCGAGCCGGTGCCCTGGCAATAGAAGGTTCCCGAGCCGTCGTTGCGCGGCACGCGGATGGTGCCGGGTCCGCAGATGGTGTTGCCGACGCAGATGCCGCCGATGATCGACGTGCCGGCGTCGGCGTTGTCGGTGCACGGCTCGGGGCCGGGCGCGTCGACGGGCGTGCACACCGAGTTGCCGTTCGCGTCTTGCGTCTGCTTGGTGCCCTTGCCGCAGCTCGGGTTGTTGCAGCCGGCCGCGAGCGTCGCGCCGATCGCCACTGCCAGGATCCCACGAAGCCAACCACTCATGAGCGTCCTCCCTAGAACTGAACCGGATCCTGGTCTGCGTTGACGAGCAGCGCGGCGGTGCCGTTCAGCTTCGGCCCCGAGAGCGTAAAGTGGATCACCTCGCGGCCGCCGTAGTCGGGGAAGCCGTCGAGCGCCAGCGGGCCGCGCATGGTCGGATCGACCGCGTCGTTCTCGGTGGTGACGAACAGCTCCTTGAGGCCGCGCAGGTTGGTCGGGCTGTCGATGCGGATGCCGTCGGCGTTGGCCGGCGGCATCGCGGTGTTGTAGGAGGTGAAGCCGTAGATGATGCCGTGCGCCGGGTGCGTGAGCTGCGCCGGGTTCGGCGTGTACGCGTTCGGCGTCGACGCCCAGTAGGCGTTGCACGCGCTCAGTCGATCGGCCGCCGCCATCGTCCACGGCAGGCAGCCGGTCGATTCGCCCGCGGCGCACGTGTGCGGCGGCGTCACCGGATCGAACGGGATCACGCCCAGCAGCGACGCGCCCTGCACGCCGCAGTGGCCGTCGGGATCGCAGTCGCCGATCGCGGTCACCTGCGCGATGCGGTTGCGCACCGTCGCCGCCTGCTCGTCGGCGGTCTGCACGATGCCGGCGATGGTGGCGATCGGCGGATACGCCTCGGGCTTGGTGAGCAGGTCGCCCTTGCCGTCGATCATGCACGGGTCGCTCATCGTGATCGCGTTGCGGACCACGACGCCGAACGACGGCGCGGCGGCCGCCTCGCCGTCGATGCGGATGATGTCGTCGTATTGGCTGCGCGCCCACAGCTCGAGGTGCGTGCCCGGCGCCGATTCGCCGGTCACGCCTTCGATCGCCATTTGAATGACGGTGCCGGCGAACGGGTGGACCGTGAGGTCGCAGCCGGCACCGGCGAGGACGAAGAGCAGGAGCAGTCGTGCCCAGCCGCGCGACATCGAAGCCTCCGAGAACACGCCGACGGGACATCCTAGGCCGGCGTATGGCTGCCTATGAAAATTACATAGGGTGAAGTCGATCGTACCTTTTTTGCCTACTACATGTCAAGAGTCAGAAGCGGATCTGCGCGCTCATCTCGAGCATGTAGACGTTCGCCTTGTAGCGGCCGGCCTCGTTGTCCGGACCCTGCTTGGCGATCACGCGATCGCCGATCGGCAGGAACGCCTCGAACGCGCCGTCGAGGAACAGCTTCCAGAAGTGGAGGCCGCCGCCGACCGCGAGCGTGGCCTTGAGCGCGTCCTGGTTCTCGCGCCGCATGGTCGAGTCGGGGATGGCGTTGCCGTCGAGCGCGAAGCCGACTCGCCCGATCAGCCAGCGCGTCACCGCCGACTGCAGCCCGAGGTGCAGCGCCCAGGTGTCCGAGTAGCGCAGCTGCTTGACGACGGGCAGGAGGCCCGACAGCTCGAGCGACAGCTTCTGCACCGACGACCAGCCGGTCCAGTCGCCTTGAACCGTGACCAGGATGCGCGAGTGCGGCTTGAACGCCACGCCGAGCGCCACCGACTGCGGCCAGGTGATGGCGATGCTGGCGTCGTGGTTGGCGGTGATTCCGCCGAGCGGCGTCACCGGCCCCGAGCCCGACATCGTCGTCGAGAGCGTGGTGCGGTAGACGACGCCGATCTGCACCAGCCGGTGCGGCCGCAGCATCATGCCGAGCGTGCCGCCGATGCCGACGCCGAGCGCCGACAGGTTGGCCTTGAACGCCGCCTCGATGTCGTTCACCGAGAAGCTGTTGATGCCGATGCGCACGCCCGCGCCGAGCGACAGCACGTCGGTGACTTGATACGCCAGCGTCGGCGTCACCTCGAAGTCGAGGATCTGCGTGTTCTGGATCCCTTGGTTCTGCACGTCGCTCGAGTTGAACGAGATCGATCCGCCGTAGACGTCGTAGGCGAGCAGGCTGAGCGCGAAGCGGTTCGCCGGCAATTTGCCGAAGCCGAAGCGCGTGGTCATGCCGATGATCGGGATGACCGTCGGCGCGGTGTTCTCGATGAAGTTCTTGTTCGGCGTCGGCGGCGTGGTCGACGCGTTGGCGATTCCGATCGGGCTCGCCGGATCGGGGTTGTAGCCGCGCTGGGTGAACACCACCTCGGTGCCGAGGTAGATCGACGTGTCGCCGTAGATCGCGGTGCCGGCCGGGTTGTGCCACACCGCGGTCGGATCGTCGGCGACCGCGGCGAACGCGCCGCCGAGCCCGACGGCGCGCGGGCCGAGCACGTTCGGGCGCGAGAGCCCGGCGCCGAACGCCGGCGACGAGAGCAGCGCCAGCGCGCACAGCGCGGCGCGCTTCACGAGTCGCCTGCCGGCGTCGAGAAATCGATGATCGGCAGCGCGATGTCGGGCGACGCCAGATCGTTCAAGGGCGTACAGACCATCATCACGCACGTCTCCCCCTGGAAGCAGTCGGAGTTGCCCTTGCACGATTTGTCGGGAAACGGATCATGCTCCGCCGGGCAGCCGGCGAGCGCGAGCGATCCGGCGGCGACGAGGAGCGCGATCAGGCCGAGCGCGGCGCGCTTCAAAACCGCACCTCGGCCGCGAGGCCGCCGCCGTTCGGCGCGATGATCGGCGCCAGCACGTAGCTCTGCTTGGCGTGCGTCTCGCCGCGCGAGGGATCGATGAGGAACAGCACCGTCGACGCGATCAGCGCCGCGCCGCCGAGCGCCAGCCCGACGTACGCGCCGATGGCGAAGTTGGCCGCCTGGTCGCGCGTCTTGTCGGCCGAGTCGCGCGTGGTCATCGTGCGATCGGCGGTCACGACGTCGGCGTGCAGCTGGCTCTCGGCGATGCCGAAGCCGGCGCCCATCGCGCCCAGCGCCACCGCCGCGCCCATCACGATCCAGGCGTACTTGCGGTAGCTGCCCTTCGGCTGTTGCGGCGTGTTGTCGACGGGCGCGATCACGATCGGCGGCTTTTCGGGCAGCTTGTTCATGGTCAGCTCGACCTCGCGCCGCTCGCCCGGGCCGATCTCCACCGTCGCGTCCGCCGACTCGAAGCCCGGCCGCTCGAGGTGGATCTTGTGAACGCCCGACGTCACCGGGATGGTCAGCGGCGTCGGCCCGCGCGAGATCCCGTCGACGGCCACCGACGCCTCGTCGGTCGCCTCGCCGCCGATCAAATTCGCGCCGACGTGCAGGAACGCCTGCGCCTCGGGCGCGTGCGGCAAATTGCCGCTGGTGGTCGGGTTGCGCTGCGGCAGCGGCGCCTGGCCCAGCTTGGCGCGGCACAGATCGATCTCGCGCCGCACGCGATCGGTGAACTTACTCTCGGGCCGCAGCTCGAGATATTTTTCGTACATCGGCAGCGCGTCGGTGCAGCGGTTGAGCGCGCGATACGCCAGGCCGAGGTTGCGGTACGGCCCCGGCAGCTTCGGATCGGCCGCGATCGCCGCCTTGAACGACTCGATCGCCAGGTCGTATTCGCCGCGCGAGTAGTGATCGTTTCCCTCGGCGAATTTGCGCTTGGCGTCGCTCGGCGCCACGCCCGGTTTCTCTTCTTCTTCCTCATTGGCGGCGAACGACGGGGCCGCGGCGAGGAGCGCTGCCAGCAAAGCTAAGTGTCGCAAGCTCACTCCTCCGGGTTGTCGTCCCAGATATTGCCGGTCTGGTTTTTGTTCTTCGTCGAGGCGCTGTTCTGGTTGTGCGAGCCCGGGTGGCGGGTCTGGTGCAGCTTGGACGTCGGGTCGGCGGAGGCGACGCCACCGGCGGCGATGCGCAGGCGCGTGTCGATGGCGGGCGCGTCGCCGCGCTTCACCTTGAGCACCAGCGCGCCGCCCGACTTCGACAGCGCCGCGGTCTCCTCGTCGAGCACGCGCTTCCACGAGCGCGCGTCGTGCACCACGCGATCCATTCCGGAGAGCACCAGATCGCCTTCCTGAATTCCGGCGAAGCGCAGCGACGAATCATTCGCCACCTTGATCACCACCGCGCCCTCGGCCACGTCGTAGCGCCAGCCGAGCGACGGGAAGTAGCTCACCGCCTGCGCGCCCATCGAGGTCTCGGGCGTGGCGTACGACTCGACCAGCCGCTCGAACGTCTGCTTCGGGATCGCGTAGCGGATCGACACCACGTACTTCACGCCGCTCGCGGTCTTCAGCTTCTCCCAGTAGAGATCGCTGCGCTCCGTCGGCGCCAGGCCGCCCGAGGTCTTCTTGAGCGCCTCGGCCACGCGCCGCCGTCCGTCGCGCACCGCGCGGCGCGCGCGCTCCATCTCGGCCGCGTCGCCCGAGACCGGCGCTTTCTCGAGGTCGCCGATCGCCTTGGTGCGGAACGCGTCGAACTGCCCGCGCACCTGATCGATCCAGAGCGGATCGCGGATCGAGAGGCCGATCTGGTTGGCGGCTTCTTCCATCGCGCCGTTCTCCGCCTCGGCGAAGCCGTCGGCCTTGTCGGCGACCAGCGTCGAGTGGCCGACGAACAGCAGGCGATCGCCCTCGCGGAAGAACGTCTGATCGACCCACGCCGGCTTGGTCGGCTGCGACGCTTCCAATTTTTCGCCGCTCTCGATGCCGTCGCCGCCGCGGTTCTGCGCGCCCTTGAAGATCAGTACGCCGCCGCCGAGCACCACCACGATGCCGACGGCCACCAGCACCGTCGACCAGCTGAAGCCGCCGCGCGCCGCCACGCCGCCGCCCGCTTGCGGCAGCACCAGCGGCTGCGCCACCGCCTGCGGGCTCTTGGCCGCCAGCGCCTTGGCCAGCGACTGCTCCTGAAAATGTTTGAGCTGCTTCTTCAGCTCGTCGGGAACGTCGGGGCGCGGCAGCGACGGGAGATGCGCCAGCAGCGGCTCGGACGCGGCGCACGTGGTCGGCCCGCCGCAGTCGGCGCAGCGGAGCTCGGGCGCGGTGGCGAACTTGAGCACGTCGTAGTGCGCGGCCACGTCGATCTCGCGCGCTGCCGTCGAGCGGCACGTCGGGCACGCGTACGGCATGGCGAACGACAGCACCAGACCCTTCGACGCCAGATCTTCCGCCTTGGTGAGCCGCTCGACGAACGCCGCCGGGCAGCCGACGAGCAGGATGCGCTCGACCGGCGCCGCGATCTGCGCCATGAGCTGGCGCCACTCGGCCGCGCCCGCGGGATCGATCTTGCCGATGCCCGACAGATCGAACATCACGTCGCCCTCGGCGCCGTCGGCGAGCTTCTCGCGCGGGAACGAGCCGTCGAGATCGCCCGACAGCTTCAAGTAGGTCGCGCGCCCCTCGATCTGTTTCTCGATCTTGAGCTTGCGCGCGCCGTCGGCGACCGCGTAGTTGAGCCGCGAGGCGAGGAACGCCGCCACGTCGGGCGGCACTTCCGCCGGCGGGTGCGTCTGCAGGAACGAGAAGAACGTCAGCGGGTCCTCGTCGAAGTACTCCGCGTTGCCGCACGACTCGCACACGCGCTCGGGCAGCTTGCCGGTCTTGAGCTGCTCCCAATCTTGCGCGACCTGCACCAGGCGCCGCCGATCGTCGTCGCAGTAGTCGCAGCGATAGGGCGCGTAGAACGACACCAGGCTGCCCGCGCCGCCGAAGTTGGCCACCATGTTGAACTGGTCGACGACTTTCGGCGCGCACTCGACGAACCACAGCGACGACACCTTGCCGCTGATCCCGCTGATGAAGTCGACCCACTCGCGGATGCCGAACGACGAGATGCGATCGATCTCGGCCAGGTCGAGCACCAGCACGCCGCCCTTGACGCCGGCCGCGATCTTCTTGCCGTCGAACTGCTCGTCGATGGTGCCGGCGAGCTTGAGGCAGGTGATCCCGCCGTCGGAGAATTTCTCGATCCGCAGCTTGGGCTTGGAGCCGGGATCGGTGGTCGCTGCTTGCATCAGAGTCCCTCGGGGAAGTGGATCGTCTTCGGGAGCTGACGGAACTCCCGCAGGTTGAGGTCGAGATCGAACAGGCCGGTGACGCGCGTGCGGCGGCCGCGCTCGACGTCGTAGAACAGCGCCGTCGTCGAGCGGTACGCGACCATCATGCCGAGCCCGGCGCCGCCGCCGCCGGTGTCCATCTGGCCGCTCTTGAGCGCGCGCACCAAGCCGCCGAACACGTGCTTGCGCTCGAGCCGCCCGAAGCGGTCGACCACCTCGACGGCGATGCGCACGCCGTCGGAGCCGCAGCGCAGCGTCGCGGCGTCGTGCGCGTCGAGCTTGATCTCCGCCTTGCGATCGTGCGCGAAGCGCGCGTTCCCGTGCGCGTCGACGGGCGCGTCGTAGAGCGCGTTCATCAATAATTCGTGCACCAATTCGCCGAGCATCTCGCCCACGCGCTTCGGCGCGCCGAGACGGCCGGCGAACGCGATCACTTCCTTGACCGCGTGATCGCGGCCGGCGGCGTCGGTGAGCGAGTACGCGAAGCCGTGCGCGCCCCACGCCAGGTGCGCTTCGAACGGCGCCGAGTCGGGCGCGCGCGTGCGGCGCGCGATGTGGAGCAGGTCGTCCTCGCGCGGCGGCACCTCGAAGCTCGGCCGCCCGACCAGCGCCACCAGCCGCGGCTCCTCGAGCGCCTTCGCCAGCAATCGATCGAGCGGCTCACCTGTATAAAGGATCGCTTTCATGTGCGGGCGCTCGCGCAGCCAGCGCATGAACAGGTCGGCATCGAACGCGTCACCGACGACGAGCTGCGGTTCACCGAGCGTCGCCGCATCCACCTTCTCCGGCTCTTCGTACCCCCGCACCTCGAAGCCCGCACAACCGAGGACCCGGCCGATTCGGCGATTCACCAGCTTGTTCCGTTCCAGTACGACCGCAGAAGGAGCTGACATGCGCACCGTCGGCCAGGGGAGGCTTGGCCCATCATTGTATCGAAAATTTCCTTCAAGAACAAGGAAGTCCCGTGGTAACGTAAAAATACTCTCATGCGTATCTCGACCCGGGCCGTCGGCGGCGCGGTGATGCTGGCTGTGTGGCTTTCAGGTTCCGTGTCCGTGTTCGCCGACGACGGGGCCTGGTTGGAGAAAGCCGCCGAGCAGGCGGTGATCGCCGGCCAGTTCACGCGCGCGGTGTCGCTCTTGCGCGGGCTGCAGGCGCTTCGGCCGCGCGATCCGTCGCCCACGTTTCGCCTCGGCGAGGTGTACCAGCTCGCGGGGCGCTACGAGGAGGCGATCGGCGAGTACCGGCGTTTTGCCGCACGTCCCGAGGCTGACGCGGCCCGGCGTACACGCGCCGAGTCGGAGGCGAAGCGGCTCGAAGAAGCGCCGGCGCCGTTCGAGCAAGAAAACGTGTTCCGCTCCGCCGGCGCCACCGTCGAGGCCAGGCGGCTGTTCGACGAAGGCAAGAAGGACGCGCAGGCGAAGAAGTACGACGCCGCGGTGAACGAGCTGGAGGCGGCGCTGCTGCTCGATCCCGATCTGCCGGGTCCGTATCGCTTGCTCGGCGCGGTCTACGGCAAGACCGGCGATCGTGCGCAGGAGCGGCTGTTCCTCGCCGACTATCTGCGCGTTCGCCCCGACGGCAAAATCGCCGACACCGTGCGCGCGCGGCTGCAGAAGGAGCACGTGCTCGGCACGTTGGCCGTCGACGCGTCGTATCCGTGCAAGGTGTATATCAACGGCCGCGAGACCGGCAAATCGACTCCGCTGAAAGGCTTCTCGCTGCCCGCCGGCAAGTACATCGTCGGGCTGGAGAACGAGAAGTATCACATCGTGCGCAACCTGCGCGTCGACGTCACCGTCGGCAAAGAGACGCAGAAGAAGTTCGCCTTCGGCGTGCTGCAGACCAAGCTCGATCCGTGGGCGCGCGTGCGCGTCGACGGAAAAGACATCGGCCTGTGGGACGAAGCCGGGATCCCCGAGGGCAAACACACCATCGACTTCAAGAGCCACGACGGCGCCAAAGAAAAGAAGGTCGAGCTCGACATCAAGGGCGGCGCCCGTGAGAAGCTGAGCTGGTGATGGACCCGTCGTCGACGAACACCGGCTCGCACGCCAAGCTCCAGCCGGGCTCGCCGCAAGATCCGACCGCGTTCGGCAAATACCTTTTATTGGGATTGATCGCGCGCGGCGGAATGGCCGAGGTTTATCGCGCCAAGACGCGCCAGGGGCAATTGCACGATCATTTACTGGCGATCAAGTGCATGCGCCCGCAGCTCGCAAAAGAGGCGCGCTTCGTCGAGATGTTCATCCGCGAAGGCAAGCTGGCGGTGCTGCTCGACAACGACTCGATCGTCCGAACGTATGAGATCGGCCGCATCGAAGGCCGATACTTCATTGCAATGGAGTATATCGGCGGGAAGGATTTGACGCAGATTCTCCGACGGTGCCAGGAATCGAATCAGCGCATTCCGGTGCCGCACGCTTGTTATATCGCGTCAAAGATGAGCGAAGGTTTGCATTACGCGCACACGCGCGCCGACGGAGAAGGGCGCCCGCTCAATATCGTGAATCGCGACGTTTCGCCTTCCAACGTCCGTATCAGTTATGAAGGGGACGTCAAACTGCTCGATTTCGGAATCGCGCAGGCGATGCTCAAGTTCACCTCCGAGATCGGCGTGCTCAAGGGCAAGTTCAGCTACATGAGCCCGGAGCAGATCCGCGGCATGCCGGTGGACGCGCGCACCGACGTGTTCTCGACGGGGATCATCCTGCACGAGATGCTGACGACGGAGAAGCTGTTCCGCGGCGACACCGAGTTCGCGCTGATGGAGAAGGTGCGCAAGGCGGAGGTGGCGCCGCCGTCGAAGTTCAACCGGCGCGTGCCGGAGGCGCTCGACCGCATCGTGCTCAAGGCGCTGGCGCGCGATCTGCCGGATCGCTACCAGTCGGCCAAGGAGCTCTCCGACGATCTCTCGTCGTTCATGGCCCAGTACAAGTTTCAGCCGACCGAGATGCAGGAGTTCATGCGCAACCTGTTCCGCGTCGACTATCAGAAGGAGGCGGACGAGGTCTCCTCCTGCCAGCACGCGTCGCTCGACAACGAGCCGGAGATCTCGCTGGAGTCGGCGGAGATCGAGATCGCCGTCGAGCGCAAGGCTCCGCCGCACGAGAACCGCGCCGCGCCGCCGCCGGCCGACGCCACGCCGCAGCCATCCGCGCCGAAGCAGGGCGGGTTGTGGTCGCGGCTCAAAGACAAGTTCAGCAAATAGCGCGGCAGGCCGACGCTGGGCGCGGGAAAAGACTGCCCACTTTGCAAGCGAGCATACACCTGTTACAATGACCCTCCGCGCATGAGTGTCCAGCATGGCCGATAGCGCTCAGCCGCCGCCTCCCGTGCCTGCGCGCCGCGGGCCTCCGCCGATTCCTCGTCGGGAAGAGCAGCAGACGGTGGAGAGCGCGCCGCCGATCGAGTCGGCGGTGAGCGAGCTCCTCGCGCTGCTGGTTGCCGAGGCCGACGCGGCCGACAATAAAAAGCGCGCGTCGGATCTTCGCGCGCGCGCGGCGCTGCTGGTGTGGGACGGGCTCGGCGACGGGCCGCGCGCGGTGGCGATGTTGGAGAAGGTCGAGCATCCGATCGCGGCGCCGCTCCGGTTGGGCGCGGCGCTGATCGGGCGCGACGAGGCGGCGCTGGCGCTGTGCGTGGCCGACGCGCGCAAACGCAACGACAAGACCGACCTCGCGGACCTGGGCGGATTGCTGTTCTGGCGCGATCCGACGCAGGCGGCGGAGCTGTTCAAGCTGGCGGGCGAGGAGGGCCTGCAGCTGCGGCGGCTGGCGCTCGGCGTCGCCGGGTTGTGGGGCGAGCTGGTGGACGCGATCGCCGAGCCGCGCGCAAAAGAGGTGGACGCGGCCGCGCTCGCCGACGCGGCGCAGGCGGCGCAGGATCGGCTCGCGGACGTCGAGCGCGCGCGCGAGCTGGTGAAGCGCGCGCTGGAGAAGGCGGCGAAGGCGGGCGGCGCGACGCCGTACCTGCTGGAGCGCGTGCTCGAGCTCGTCGACGACAAGATCATCGAGGCGTACAAGGCCAAGCTCGAGGCGCTCGGCGCCGACGAGGATCGCGCGGGCGAGATCGAGCGCGCGGCCACGCGCTACTCGCTCGCCGCCGCGTACGAGCGCGCCGGGCAGGACGCCGAGGCGGCGCCGCTGATCGCGAATTTGTGTGCAGTGCAGCATGACGCCGGCTTCGGCGCGCTGCTGGCGTGGCGCGCGCGCGCGCGGCTCGACGGGAAACGCGGCGAGTGGCTCAAGGCGGCCGAGGCGTGGGAGAAGCTGGCCGAGATGTCGTCGTCGCAGCCGGCGTGGTCGGCGGCGTACCTGCGGCGCGCGGCCGAGCTGTGGGAGTCGCGCGGCGGCGATCTCGGGCGCGCGGAAAAACTCTGGGCGCGACTGCACGCGGTCGATCCCGCCGACGCGGCGGCGGCCGCCGGACTGGTGCGCACGCGCCTCGCCCGCGAAGCCCCCGCCGAAGCCGCCGAGGTGGTCGAGGCCCTCGGCCGCGCGCGCGGCGAGAGCGGCATCCGCTACCTCGGCCTGGCGGCGCGCGCCGCCGAGCTCGGCTCCGGCCCCGACGGGATCGCGGCGCTGCTCGAACGCTGGCGCGCGGCCGCCGGCAAAGTTCCCGATCGCCTCGCGCTCGAGGCGCTGGCGCGCGCGCACCGCCGCGCCGGCGAGCGCCGCCAATTGATCGACGTCTATCGCAAGCTGGGCGCGCTCGTCGAGCCGCGGCGCGCGGCGGCGTACTGGGCGGTGGCCGGCGTGCTCTCGCTCGAGCTCGGCCTGATCGAAGACGCCGAGGCCTCGTTCGCCGAGGCGCAGCAGCGCGAGGCCGACGATCTGCTCTGCCACGCCGGCCGCGCGATGATCTTCCGCCGCGCCGCCAACTGGGTCGAGCTGGCCAAGTCGCTCGAGGCGCTGATCGCGCTGTCGAAGTCGAAGCAGTCGCAGGCGCGCCTCTACCGCCAGCTGGCGCAGGTGGCGGGCGAGCATCTGCGCAACAACGAGGTCGCGCACAAGAGCTACGACAAGGCGCTGGAGCTGCAGCCCGACGACGTCACCACGCTGCACGCCTACGCGCGGCTGCTCGGCGAGAACGGCAAGTGGACGCGCGCGGTCGAATTGCGCGAGCACGCGGCGCGCTCCGCCGAGGGCGCGCGCGCCGGCACGCTGCTCTGCGAGATCGGCGACATCTACGTCGAGCGGCTCTCCGACGACGAGAGCGCGCGCAAATCGTACGAGCGCGCGCTCGAGCGCGACGACCGCTGCCTGCCGGCGCTGACCGCGCTCGCGCAGCTGCACCGCCGCCACAAGCGCACCGCCGAGCTGCTCGACGTCTTGCGCCGCGCGCTCAGCTTCGCCGGCGACAAGGATCGCCAGCTCGAGCTGTACCTCGAGTACGCCAAGGCGGGCGACGAGGGCGGCGACGTGCAGGCGGCGATCAGCGGGTTTCGCGACGCGCTGCGGATCGATCCGGCGCACGCGGCGGCGCTCGCCGGCCTCGAGCGGCTCTGCCGTCGAGAGGCGCAGTGGGACGTGCTGGCCGAGGCGCTCAAGCGGGCGCCGGTCACGGTGCGCACGGTGCGCGCGCTCGCCGACGCGCTCGAGCGGCTCGAACGCTGGGAGGAGCTGGCCGAGGCGCGCGAGACCGAGCTTCAGCTGCTCACCGAGCCGCGCGAGATCGCCCGCGCCGCCCGCGCGCTGGCCGAATTGTACGAGCGGCGCATCGCCGATCTCGACTCGGCGGCGCGCGCGTGGCACCGCGTCGACGAGGCCGATCCGCGCGATCCGCAGGCCGCGCGCGCGCTGCAGCGCATCTACGAAGCGCGCGGCCGCTACGCCGATCTCGCCGCCGCCATCGAGCGCGAGCTGACGTTCGAAGCCTCGCTGGAGTCGGATCGCCGCCTCGAGCTGTGGCTGCGGCTCGGCGAGATCCGCCGCTCGCGCCTGTCGCGCACCGACGGCGCCGCCGAGGCGTACGAGCGCGCGCTGACGATCGATCCGAAGCACGGCGACGCGCTGGCCTCGCTCGCCGAGATCTACGCCGCGTCCAAGCGCTCCGACGATCTCAACCGCGTGCTCGATCTGCGCGCCGCCGCGATCACCGATCCGCAGCAGCGCGCCGCGGTCCTGCAGCAGAAGGGCGATCTGCTCGAGCGCAACGGCGATCTCGACGGCGCGCTCAACGCCTACGTCGAGTCGTTCAAGCTCGATCCGTCGTCGCGCGCGTGCTTCACCGCGTTCGAGCGCGTCTGCTACCGCCGCGAAAAATGGCGCCAGGCGATGGAGCTGTACGACGCGGCCATCAAGCTCGTCGAGGTGCAGCGCTCGCGCGCGTATCGGCTCGCCGATCTCTACGCGCGCCGCGGGCAGCTCCAGTTGCAATATCTCGGGCAGCCGGGCGAGGCGGCGGCGTCGTACCTGCGCGTGCTCGAGCTCGATCCGGAGACCGACACGGCGCAGACGGCGCTCGAGCGGATCTTCTCCGCGCAGGCCGACTGGCCCGGGCTGATCTCGGCGTACGAGCGGCGCGCCGAGCTGGTCAAGGACGACACCAAGCGCGTCGAGATCCTGCGCCGCGCCGCGCGCGTGGCCGCCGCGAAACTGAAAGACGCCGTCGAGGCGGCGCGCCTCTACAGCCGCCTGCACTCGGTCGACCCGACCGACTCCGAGGGGCTCGACGCGCTCGAGCGCCACTACGAGCGCACGCGCGACTGGGAGAAGCTCGTCGGCGTATTGACAACACGTTTGTCGCTCACTGCGGGCGGCGACGAGGCGATCGCGCTCTACCTGCGCATCGCGCAGATGTGCGAAGAGGGTTTGCGCGACGCCGATCGCGCCATCGAGGCGTACCGAAAAATTCTCGACATCGCGCCGAATCAGAAGGAAGCGATCGAGGCGCTCGGCCGGCTCTACGAAGGCACCGAAAAATGGGCCGACCTCGTCGAGGTCACGCGCCGCCAGATCCGCATCGTCAACGACCGCGCGCAGAAGGCGATCCTCTACTTCAAGTGCGGCTCCGTCATGGAGTCGAAGTTCGGCAAAGAGGACGACGCGATCCGCTACTACGACGCGGCCATCAAGACGTCGCCGTCGTGCTTGCCGGCGGTGCACGGCCTGCGCGACCTGTACCTGCGCAAAGAAGATTGGCCGCGCGTGATCCAGACGCTCGAGCTGGAAGCCAAGCTGTGGACCGAAGACAAAGAGCGCGCCGGCGTGTTCGCGCACATCGGGCAGATCTACGGCGACAAGCTCGGCGATCAGGATCGCGCGATCCAGTATTACGAGAGCGCGCTCACCGTCGACAAGGAGTGCCTGCCGGCGAACCGCGCGCTGTTCGAGCTGTACTTCGCGCGCGGCGAGTTCCAGCGCGCGCTGCCGATCGCGGTGATCCTCACGCAGAAGGTCACGCGCGAGGGCGATCCGGTCGAGCGCTCCGAGTTCTACCGCAAGCGCGCGATCGTCGCCGAGCGCACCGGCGATCAGCGCGCGGCCGCGGAGTCGCTGGTCGTCGCGCTGGAGATCCGCCCGGAGAATCTCGACGCGCTCGATCTGTTGGTGTCGCTGTGCCGGCTCGCGCCCGAGGCGTACGACTTCACGGCGACGTTCCGCGAGCTGGAGAAACTCTATCGCAAGCGCGACACCAACTCGTCGCTGGCGCGGGTGCTGATCGCGCAGGGCGCGCTGCGCGAGCGGGCGTACGACATCGAGGGCGCCGAGCAGGTCTATCTCGAGGCGCTCAAGCTGGCGCCCGATCAGTACCCGGTGGTGGACGCGCTGGTGTCGCTGCACGAGCGGCTACGCCGGTTCGACGCCGGCGCGGTGGTGCTCGAGGCGTTCATCGAGCGCGCGAAGGATCTGTCGTCCAAGTCGTCGGCGCGCTATCGGCTCGCCGAGATCTACGGCGACGGGGCGATGGATCCCAAGCGCGCGGCGATCACGCTCGAGGAGCTGCTCGACGAGGATCCCGATCACCGCGAAGGCTATTTCCGCCTCGCGCAGGAGCTGTACCTGCTCGGCCGCTACGCCGAGGCGCACCGCGCGTGCGAGCGCTTGATCCAGCTCGCGGCGGCGCCGGGACGCACCGTGCCGCCCGAGGAGCTGGCGCGCTACTACGACTATCTCGGGCGCATTGCCGAGGCGGCGGGCGACTCGGCGGGCGCGGCGCGCGCGTATCGCCGCGCGACCGATCTCGATCCGGCGTATCCGCCCGCGGCGCTGGCGCTGGCTCGCCGCGCGGCGGCCACCGGCGATCGCAACCACGCGCTGGCGGTGCTCGACGAGGCGCTGCGCGCGGCCGAGAGCCGCGGGCCCGAGGTCGAGCTGCCGCTCCGTCGAGGATTGGCGCGCTTCTTCGTGGCGCTCGACGATCGCGAGCGCGCGATCGACGCGTATCGCCAGGTGCTCGAGCGCGCGCCCGACGCGCACGACGATCGCGTGGCGCTCGCCGAGCTGCTCGCCGCGTCACCGGCGACCATCAACATCGCGCGCGAGGAATTGCTGCGCGTGCTCGGCGCCGACCTGCGCCACGTGCCGGCGTATCGCCTGCTGATGCTGGTCTACCAGCGCTCGGGCGATCCCGATCGCGCCGCGCGCGTGTCGACCATGCTGGCGCTGCTCGGCTACGCCGACTCGCAGGATCGCCCGAGCTTCCGCGCCAGCGTCAAGCGCGGCTCGCTCACCGACGACATGCGCCGCACGCGCCTGCTGCCGCCGCCGGTGCTCGGCGCGCTCACCGAGGCGCTCGCGGCGGTGCGCGAGACGCTCGACGAGATCTACGGCGTGCCGCAGATCGGCGGCGTGGTGCCGCTCGCGCAGGTGGACGATCCCGGCTTCAAGGTCTGCGTCGTCGACGTGCAGCGCATGTTCGGCGTGAGCGCCGACGTGATGCTGGCGCCGATGGTGCCGGGCGGCATGGTGCTGGTCGATCAGCCGCGCGCCACGTTGATCGTCGAAGCCAGTCTCTTGCAGGAGCCCGACGGCGAGCGCCGCTTCCTGCTCGGCCGCGCGTACGAAGCGCTGCGCGGCGGCTACGCCATCATCACGCGGCTGCGTCCCGGCCAGCGCGCCGAGGTCGGCCACCTGCTCGAGCAGCTCATCAAACCCGACGCCGAGCGCGAGGGCCAGACGCAGGAGTTCGTGCGCGCGCTGCCGCGCAAGGCGACGCGCGCGCTCGAGCGGCTGCAAGGCATGGCCGCCGGCTCGTCGGTGGACGGCTGGTTCGCGGCGCTCGGCCAGGCGTGCGATCGCGCCGGGCTGCTGGCGTGCGACGACGTCGGCGCGGCCGCGCGCATGCTGGCGCGCCTCGGCGGCGAAGAGCTGGTGACGCCCGCGGGTCAGCCGAACAACGACGGCGCGGTGGTGGTCGGCCAGGTGCCGGGCGTGGCCGAGCTGGTGCGATTTTTTCTTTCCGATCAGTATCACGAGCTGCGCCACGCGCTCGGCGATCCGTCGGGGCGGTTGTGAGAGGGGCGGCTAGACAGATGAGTAACCACATTCTAAGATGGCGGCGAACATGAATCCCAAGTTCCAGGCTTCGGTGCAGAGCCGCGACGACGTCACGTACGTGAAGTTGTCGGGCGTCATCGACGAGGACAACGAGCTCGGCACGCTGGCGGACAAGCTCGGGTCCGGGACCGCCGTCATCGACGTCTCCGAGATCGAGCGCATCAACTCGTGCGGCGTGCGCGACTGGGTGAACTGGCTCGGCAAGGCGGAGAAGGGCGGCGCCAAGGTCGTGCTGGTCGAGTGCTCGCCGGCGATCGTCGCGCAGATCAACCTGGTCAACAACTTCACCGGCCAGGGCGTGGTCAAGAGCTTCTACGCGCCGTACTTCTGCCCCAACTGCGACCTGGAAAAAGTCCTGCTCGTCGAGACGCGCGACCTCTACTCGATCACGCCGTTCAAGGCGCCGTCGTGCCGCTGCGACGAGTGCGACGGGCCGATGGACTTCGACGACATGGAAGAGTCCTACTTCGCGTTCCTCGGCAACGCCAAGAAGATCGTCACCGACGCGCGCGTCGACAGCGTGATCAACGAGTTCACGCCCACCGACGGCGAGCGCAAGGTCCGGCCGCGCACCAACCCGGGCGCGTCCAAGCCGGGCGGCGGCGGATCGCTGCCGTCGATCCCGTCGCTGCCGAACGTGCGCACGGGCACCGGCGCGTCGAACCCGTCGATCTCGTCGGTGTCGGGGATCAACGGCTTCGGCGGCGGATCGTCCACCTCGTCGGGCGTGCGCTCGTCGGCGGCGGCGGCGCTGGCCGAGCTCGAGGCGCGCCGCGCGCAGACCGCGCCGGTGCCGCTGCAGCCGGGCAAATCGAACGTCGCGTGGATCGTGGTCGTGATGCTGATCGTGATCGCGGTGGCGCTGCTCGGCTTCGTCCTGTTCTCCGGCAAGCACTAGCCAACAAAAACTCCTGGAGGCGATCATGGCGGCGATCCGGCAAGCGCACGTAGTGTGGGAAGGCGACCTGGCCAAGGGACACGGCAAGGTCAGCGCGAAGAGCGGCGCGTTCAAGGATCAGCCCGTGAGCTGGGCGGCGCGCACCGAATCCTCCGACGGCAAGACCAGCCCCGAGGAGCTGGTGGCCGCGGCGCACGCGAGCTGCTACTCGATGGCGTTCGCCGCCGGTCTCGGCCGCGCCGGCCACGCGCCGACGCGACTGGAAGTAACCGCCACCGTGACGTTCGAGAAGCTCGAGGCCGGCTGGCGCGTGGTCTCGAGCGCGCTCGAGGTGCGCGGCACCGTCCCCGGCATCGACGCCGCCGCCTTCGAAAAAGCCGCCGAGGCCGCGAAGGACGGCTGCCCGATCTCGCAAGCGCTCAAGGGCAACGTCGCGCTGAGCGTCAAGGCGACGCTCGCGTAGCAAAACTAAATCAGATCGTCAGACCCTTCTTGTACGCCAGCAGCTCCTTCTGCACGCGCAGGAGCGTCTGGTTCGACTCGAGCAGCTCTTTGGTGCGCGAGCGGATCTGCTGCGCCAGCCGCTCGCGCTCGCGCGCCTCGGTGTCGAGCATCTCCTGATACTTCACCTGCACCACCGCTTCGTCGGTGACGTCGCGCTGGATCTCGAGCGCCCCCACCGGCGCCCCGTTCTCGTCGAGGATCGGGATCGCCGACAAGATGAAGCGCATCGGCTTCTCGGCGCCCGACGGCTGCCCGTCGATCTCGTCGAGCCGGAGCTGCTTCTTCTCGTTCCAGCACTGCTGCGCGATGCAGCGGTCCTTGCAGATGTTGAGCTGCAGGACCTCGTAGCACTTCTTGCCCTTGAGCCCGCGCGCCACGTTTCGCGGCAGGAGCGAGAAGAAGGCGCGGTTGAACTCGACGATGTTGCGCTCGCTGTCGCAGATGAACCACGAGTCGATGATGGCGTCGGAGACCAGCTTGAACTGCGCGAGGAAGTTGTCGAGCGCGGCCACGGTTTTTCGATCGTACCATTCGTTGATCTCGACGGCAACTCCCTGTAAAATGGCGCAACTTGGGTTGGCGCGCGCATGCGCGCAGGGATGGCCATGGAGAAACGTCGCGGAGCATCGATCAGCGTCAAGATGATCGCCACATCGACGCTGCTGATCCTGGTGATCGTGGCCATGTTCGGCGCGCTCAACGTGCTCAACACCGGGCGCGTGTTCGATGAGCAGGCGCAGCGCCAGAGTGAAGAGTTCAAGATCTCGCTGAAGAAGCGCGGCGACGTGCAGAACCGCGACCTCGTCGAGTCGAGCCGGAACGCCGTCTCGCAGAACGACTTCACCACGCTGCAGGGCTTCGTGCCCGAGACGGCGAAGGACGATCCGGACGTCGCCTACGTGTTCGTCGCCGACAAGGACGGCACCATCCTCGCGCACTCGAACAAGGAGATGAACGGCAAGCCGGTGAGCGATCCCGTCGGGCGCGAGCTCGTCGCCGCGAAAGATCCGGTTTCGAAAGAGGTCAAGGGGCAGTACCTGTTCTCGCGGCCGGTCGTGGTCGCGGGCGCGCGCCTCGGCACCGTGGTGCTCGCCTACTCGCTGCAGTCGCTCGACGAGCGGATGAAGCGGCTCAAGTCGGAGAAAGAGGCGGCGTTCCAGGCGGCGTGGATCCGCACCGCGCTCATCGGATTGTTCTTCGTGCTCGTCGGCACCGCGCTGGCGATCTTCCAGGGGCTGCGCATCTCGCGCCCGATCAAGATGCTGGCGTGGCGCGCCGATCAGATCGCGCGCGGCGATCTCGAGACCCGCGTCGAGATCTCGTCGGGCGACGAGATCGGAATGCTCGGCGAGAACTTCAACTACATGGCCGATCGGCTGCTCATCCTCATGCGCGAGACCGCCGAGAAGGCGACGCTCGAGAAGGAGCTGGAGGTCGCGCGCACGATCCAGGAGACGCTGGTGCCGCCGGCCGATCTGGTCGAGCGCAACTTCATCCGCCTCGCCGGATACTTCATGCCGGCGTCGCAGTGCGGCGGCGACTGGTGGACGTTCCACGACATGCCCGACGGGCGGATCCTGGTCGTGATCGGCGACGTCACCGGACACGGCGTGCCGTCGGCGATGATCACCGCGGCGGCGAAAGCGGCGTGCGACGTCGCGCGCTCTACCGACGGCGCCAAGCTCACCGTCACCAAGCTGCTCGAGGTGATGAACCGCGCCATCTTCGAGAGCGCCAAGCGCAAGTTCGTGATGACCTGCTTCGCGTCGATCATCGATCCCAAGGCGCGCACCATCACGTACGCGAACGCGGGCCACAACTTTCCGTACCTGTTCCGCCCCGGCGCGCCTGACGGCACCGACTTCCAGGTGCTGATGTCGCGCGGCAACCGCCTCGGCGATCTCGAGGAGTCGACCTACAGCGAGAAGACGCACCCGCTGCAGTCGGGCGACGTGCTGGTCTGGTACACCGACGGAATCGTCGAGTGCGAGAACGACCGCGGCGAGGAGTACGGCGAGAAGCGCTTCCGCGCCGCCATCCGCCGCGCGGGCGACTTGGATCCGGTGGCGATGCGGGAGAGCGTGGTCGGCGCCGCCGGGACTTTCTTCGGGGACCGCGCTCGCAAGGACGACATCACCATGGTCTTCGCCCGGATCGCGTCATGAAGCAGCTCACATGGGGGCTCGTCGGTGCGGCGGTTTTGCTGCACTGCGGGATAATTCGCGCGCAGGGACGCACCGGCTCGTCGGCGCCGGGCGTGCCCGAGTACCAGGAGTGCGAGAAGGCGTTCAACGACAAGCAGTACCCGGAGGCCGAGGCCAAGTGCCGCGAGGCGATCCAGCTCGACCCCGCGATGGTGGTGGCCTACGTCAAGCTCGGCGCCACGCTCTACAACGAGAAGAAGTACAACGACGCGGTGCCGATGCTGCGCCGCTGCCCCGATCAGACCAACGTCGAGCTGCGCGAGCAGCTCGGCCTCAACCTCTACAAGTCGGCGCCGACGCCGCCCGCCGAAGCGGTGACGGTGCTCGAGGGCGTGGTCAAGGACAAGCCGAGCGCGTTCGCCGCGCAGCTCCAGCTCGGGCTGCACTACTACAAGAACGATCCGAAGAAGGCGATCGCGCCGTTCGAGGCGTATCTCAAGTTCCGCGCCGAGCCCGACTTCGATCTCGCGGTGCAGGAGAAGCTCGGCTTCTGCTACCTGCGCGAGAGCGACTGGGACGCCGGGCAGCGGATGTTCGAGACGCTGCTCAAGGTCAAGCCGAACGAGCTCAACTACAAGCTCGGCCTCGGCTCCGCCTACGCCGGCAAAGAGGACTGCTCCAAGGCGATCACGCTCTACGAGCGGCTGCTCAACGAGGCGCAGAAGCAGCCGAGCATCTACTACAACCTCGGCAAGTGCTACCTCAAGAACAACCGCGCCGCCGACGCCGTGCGCGAGGCCGAGCTGTACACGCGCGCCAAGTCGACCGACGTGAAGGGCTGGGTGCTCGTCGGCGACGGCTACCTCGAGGAGAAAAATTATCCCAAGGCGCTGAACGCGTTTTTGGCGGCGCAGAACCTCGACCAGACCAGCGGCGCGGTGAAGACCAAGCTGGGCAAGACGTACCTGGCGCAGAAGAACTACCAGGCGGCGCTGACGGTGCTCGAGCAGGCGGCCAAGGCGCAGCCGAACGACGTCGACGTGATGTGCGGCCTCGCCGAGGTCTACGCGGCGACCAACGCGTCGAAGGATAAATTGTCGGCGCTCGCGGGCAAGCTGCAGACGTTCACCAAGGACGCGAAGGCGCAGGTCGCGGCGGGCACCGCGTGGTTCGGCGCCGGCAACGACGAGAGCGCGGCGCAGTCGTTCCGCAGCGCGATGGTGATCGATCCGGCCAACGGCGCGGCCAAGCTCAGCCTGGTGAAGGTGCTCAACCACCGCGCCGGTGCGTCGCTGGAAAAAGATCCGCCGCGCGCGCAGGCGCTGCTCGAGGAGGCCGCACGCCTCCTGCCCGACGACCTGATGACCAACCGCAACCTCGGGCTGGTGCTGATCG
>DASREC010000273.1:0-8843 GCA_035652295.1 Polyangia bacterium | reverse complement strand
CGAGTGGGAGTCGGTGCTCGTCGAGGATCCGCAGAACAAGAGCTGCCGCATGTACCTCGACATCCTCAAGGGCTGATCGGCTGCTCTTCCGCGCGCGTTACTGGCGCTGGCTGCTCGTCACCTGGAAGGTGACGACTCTGTCCCTCTCCGCAGCCCTCCTGATCGTCGTCGCGCCGTACATGAACGACCCGCACTGGGACGCGCCGATCGCGCTCGTCATGTCGCTGGCGACGTTCGCGACCGCACCGTGGGCCGTCGGCGCGCTGTGGCGCCACCGCAGCGTCGCGTCGGTCGCGGGCGCGCTCGTCGCGTGGCTGGCGTCGGCAGGCTGGTCGTTCGATGCGTATTGGTGGGCGCGCCGCGGCTTCTACCCCGACGTGTGGCGCGAGAACCTGGCCGCGTCGTCGATGCTGTACCTCGCGGCCGGGCTGCTGTGGAACCTCGACTGGACGCCCGAGCGCAAGCTGCACCTCGCCTTCCGCGATCCCGATTGGCCGGCGCAGCGCCCGCCGCCGCCGTTCCGCCGCATTGCGCTTCCCGTGCTGCTCGTCATGGCCGCCACCGCCGCCGCCCTCCTCCTCCCATTCTGGCTTTGACGCGTTTTTTGACGATTGTTTTGCTTGACATCGACCTGCCCATAATGTACGCTAAATAGCATGAAACGGCGTGGATCGCAGCTTTTGTTCGGGTTCGCGGCCAAGCGCCGGCGTGTAAAAGGTGCCGGTAGAAAGCCCAAAGATCCGGTTCGCGGGGCGGGCGTTTCGCACCTTCGCCGTCCTGCGGTCGCGAAGCGATTCCCTTTGCACGTGATCGTGCGGATGCGCGGCGAGGTCTACAGCCTGCGCAGCGGCCGCTGCTTCCGCGTGCTCAAGCGCGCATTCGCCGCCGCGCGTTCCCAGTTCGGAATGCGCCTCTGCCACTTCTCCGTGATGGGCAACCACATCCACTTTCTCGTCGAGGCGGAAGACTCCACCGCATTAGCTCGCGGAATGAAGGGCCTCGGCGTGAGAATGGCGAAGGCGCTCAATCGAGTCATGCGCCGAAAGGGCGCGGTCTACGCAGATCGCTATTTCGCGGACATTTTGCGGACGCCGACGCAGGTGGCGCACGCGCTCAACTACGTCCGCACGAACGCGGAGAAACACCGTCTCATTCGCCGCGGTCTCGATCCATTCTCGTCGTGGGCGATCCCCGATCTAACCGCCACGCCCGAGTCGTGGATGCTCTCCGTCGGCTGGCGCCGTGCGCGCCAACGCCCGAAAGCCGTCGCCGCAGCGACGGCAAGTACAACCCCGTCGCGCCGGTAAGCCCGTCACCAGCCAGACCCCGCTGGCGCGGCGACGCTCCTCTCGCGCACGCCCGCCGTCTGGTGCCGCACGAGACTCCAACCGTGCACGCCCATCCTTTCACCCCTCACCAGCCAATGATCCCCTCGCGCCAGAGCACCACCCCCTCAGTCGCGCGAGCAGCGCGCCACCCACCTCACGAAAAACAAAACATCACCGCCCCTCCTCCACCTTCGCCGTAGTAACCATCTCCATCCACCCGCGGAGCTCACTCGGATTCCCCGGCGGCGCCTCGCCCGTCAACGCCACCCTCCACACCCGCACCACCCCATCCAACCCCGCCGACGCCAGCCTCCGCCCGTCCCCCGAAAACGCCACTCTCGCGACATCCGCCGCGTGCCCGCGCAGCTTCGCCAGCTGCCCGGTCGCCAGCAAATACAGCCGCACGTTCGCCCCGCGCGCCGCCGCCAGCCACGCGCCGTCGGGCGAAAACTCGACGTCGCGCGCCGGCTCCGCGCCGTGGTGCGCCAGCTCCGTGTGCTTGCCGCTCGCGATCGTCCACAGCTGCAATGACCCGTCTTCGCACGCCGCCGCGAGCAGCGTCCCGTCGGGCGAAAACGCCACGCGCGTGACCGGCGTCTCGACGGCAAATCGCCGCCGCGCGCCGCCGTCGAGCGGCCACAGCGCCACCTGCGCGTTGCCGCCCGCCGCGAGCTGCTTCCCATCCGGCGAGAAGCGCACGCTGCCGGTGCCGCTAAATTTGTCCGCGTCGCCGAGCGCACGCGCGCGCGCCGTCGCCACGGTCCACACGCGCACGCCGCCCGCGTCTTGCGCCGCCACCAGCGCGCCGTCGGGCGAGAGCGCCACGTGCGCGATCGGCTGCCCGCGCCCGGAGAGCACCGCGCGCGCCTGGCCGTCGGGGAGATCCCACAGCCGCACGCCGCCGTCGCGGCCGCCGCTCACCGCCAGCTTGCCGTCGCCCGAGAGCGCCACGTCCTCGATCGCGCCCGCGTGCCCGCGGAGGCGGACGGCTTCGCCGAGCCGCACGGCCTCGCCGCCGGCGCGGTTCCACACGCGCAGCGCGCCGTCGGCGCCGGCGGCGATGGCGATCGCGCCGTCGTTCGAGAGCGCCAGCTCGCCGAGCTCGCCCGCGCCGTCCCGCAGCGGCGCCGAGTGCGCGTCATCGAACGCGCGCGCGCCGTCGAACTCGCGCGCGCCGCCGCGGCCGGCGATCAGCAACTTTCCGTCGGGCGCGAACGCCACGCCGGCGAGCGGGCCGCCGCCGTCGAGCCGCGCCGCCGCCACGCCGCGCGCCATCGCGTCGGCGGCGACCGCGCGCGCCTGCGGCCAGCGCGCCGAGCCTTCGCGCAGGCGCTTGAGCCACGCCAGCGCCGCGGTCGGATCGTGATCGAGCGACGCGCGCGCCTGCGCCACGATCAGCTCGTCGACGCGCGCCGCCTCGCGCGCCCGCGCCGCCTCCGCGTCGGCGCGCCGCTCGACGGCGACCGCGCGCTCGCGATCGGCGCGATCGCGCTCGCGCACCACGCGCCGCACGCTCACCGCGCCGGTCGCCGCCATGAGCGCCAGCGCGCACGCGCCGACGCCGATCACCACGCGGTGCCGCCGCACGAAGCGCGCCAGCAGCGCCGCCGTCGAGTACTGGTGCGCGCCGACGAGCTGCCCGGTCTGAAAGCGCTTGAGGTCGCCCGCCAGCTCCTGCGCCGTCGGGTAGCGATCGACCGCCGCGCGCGCCATCGCCTTGCCGACGACCGCCAGCAGATCGGCCGGCACGCCCGGTTGGCGCGCACCGAGCGGCGCCGGCGGACCGAGGATCACCTGCGCCAGGATCTCCTGCCCGTCGCGGCCGAGATACGGCGGCAGGCCGTTGAGCGCGGTGTAGAGGATCGCGCCGAGCGCGTACACGTCGGCGCGTTCGTCGACGGGGCGGCCCATCGCCTGCTCGGGCGGCATGAAGCCGGGCGTGCCGAGGATCGAACCGATCGCGGTCTCTTCGCTCGCGCCCGCCTTCGCCGGCTCGACGGGCGCGAGCGGCTGCACCTCCGGCTCGTCGGCGTCGAGCTGCTTGGCCAGCCCCCAATCGATCACCATCGTCTCGCCGAACTCGCCGACGATCACGTTCGCCGGCTTGAGATCGCGATGGATCACGCGCCGGCTGTGCGCGTACGCCACCGCCTCGGCCACCGCGATCAGCGACGGCAGCAGCGCCAGCCGCTCGGGCAGCGTCGCGCGCTCGCGGATCAGCGCGTCGAGCGGGCGGCCGGCGATCAGCTTCATGGCGTAGAACGGCTCGCCCGACGGCCAGCGCCCCGCCTCGTGCACCGGCACGATCGACGGGTGCTGCAGGCGCGCGGTCAGCAGCGCCTCGCGCACGAAGCGCGCCGCCGCGTCGGGGCGCTGATCGAGCAGCTCCTTGATCGCCACCGGGCGGCGCAGCCGGCGATCGAAGGCGCGCAGCACGCGGCCCATTCCGCCGCGCCCGTACTCGCCGAGGATGGCGTAGCTCGACGGCGGCACCACCGGCAGCGACGCGGCGTCGACGGGCGTGAGCGGGTCGAGCGACGACGCGGGCGGTGACGGCGTCGGCGGCGCGCCCATCGTCGAGGCGCCGGTGTCGACTTGCGGCGCGCGCGGCGCAGGCGGCGCAGCCGGCGCGTCCAGCGTCGACGCGCCCGAGTCGGCGGGCGCGATCGGCTGCGCGGTGCGCTCGTCTTCGATGCCCATTCCCCCGCGGCGATGATACCCCGTCAGTGCGTCGCCAGCACCCACAAGAGGTCGGCGGCGCGTTCCTTGAGCGCGTCGGCGCGATCCTCGTCGAGCGCGGGCAGGATGGTCACGAACGGGGCGACGCCGCGGCGGGCGGCGCGCTGGGGTACGGCAAAACGCCGCACGTGGCCTTCGCCGGCGACGACCACCATTCGGCGCGGCGCGTCCGGAGCCGCCAGCGCCGACGCCACGCCGTCGGCCATGGTCTCGTCCCACACCAATTGCGCGGCGTAGAAGCGCTCGAACTGGTCGCCGGAAAATTTGCCGTGCGGGTGCGCGCCGAACGCCTCGCGCACGAACTCGCGGTGCGCCTCGGGGCCCGGCACCAGCTCGGGCAGCGCGCGTTTCTCGTCGGGCGTGAGGCCGTCGAGCCCGCGCTGCGCCACCGCGTGCGCCAGCGAGCGCGGCGCATTGAGCGCCCACGCGCGCAGCCGGTGCTCGCGGCAGAACACCAGCAGCGGGCGATAGAAGCCCCACGGATAGCCCCACGTCTTCTTCCAATCGACCGCGGCGAGGAACGCGTCCTCGTCGAGCGCGCCCGAGACGAAGTTGTCGAGCGGCGCCTGCATCGTGCGCGGCAGCATCTCCAGGCCGAGCGCCAGCGACGGATCGGCGGCGTAGGCGCGCTCGAGCACCTCCAGCTCGACCGCGTGGTGGTGCGGGTTGGGGTGCTCCTCGCCGACGTAGATCGCGCGCGCGGCGCGCAGGCGGTCGGCGAGCTCGAGCTCGTCGAGCGGGTTCCCCGTCGAGGAATCGACGACGACGTGCGGCAGCGGGATCGGCTCCTCGGCGCCCTTCGCGCCGTGGCGCCGCTCGTCGGTTTCGGTCGCGCTCGCGTTTTCGCTCGCGCTCGGAGTCGCGCTCGCGCCCGGCCGCGAATGGGCGCACGCGCCCGCCAGCAGGATCAAGAGGAGGAGGCGCCGCATGAACGGATTATAGTCGCGCCATGCGCCTCACCACCGCCTCGCTGCCCGGCACGGGCGGGCTGCTCAAGAGCGTGCCCGACGACTTCGTGGTCGAGGAGCTGCCCGCCTATCCGCCGTCGGGCGACGGCACGCACACGTTCTTGTGGATCGAGAAGCGCGCGCTCACCACCGACGAGGCGATGCAGCGCGTGGCCGCGGCGCTCGGCGCCGACGCGCGCGAGGGCGGCGCGGCGGGCATGAAGGATCGCCAGGCGGTGACGCGCCAGTGGATCTCGCTGCCGAACGTCGATCCGGATCGCGCGCGCGGGCTCACGCTCGACGGCGTGCGCGTGCTCGAAGCGGCGCGCCATCCGCACAAGCTGCGCACCGGTCACCTGCGCGGCAACCGCTTCGTCGTCACGCTGCGTGGCACCACCGACGGAGTCGAGCGGGCGCGCGCGATTCTCGACGCGCTCGCGCAGCGCGGCCTGGCCAACTATTTCGGCGCGCAGCGGTTCGGCGCGCGCGGCGACAACGCCCGCCTCGGACGCGCGATCCTCGACGGGAAACCGGGCCCGCGCTCGCGCTCGCAGCGCCGCCTGGTGGTGAGCGCGTACCAATCGGAGCTGTTCAACCGCTACCTCGATCGCCGCATCGCCGACGACTTGCTGGCGATCGCCGTCGAGGGCGACGTATTGAAGAAGACCGACACCGGCGGCCTGTTCACCGCCGACGCCGCGGCGCTCGCCGACGCGCAGGCGCGGCTCGACGCCGGCGCGCTGGCGGTCACCGGCCCGATGTTCGGCCACAAGATGATGTCGCCCCCGCCCGGCTCGCCGTCGCGCGCGCGCGAGGACGCGCTGCTCGCCGAAGAGGGCCTCGACGCCCGCGCGTTCGCCAAGGCCGGCGCGCTCGCCGAGGGCACGCGCCGCCCGCTCACCGTCCCCGTCGGCGACGCCGCCGTGCGCGCCGCCGACGAGCCGTCCGCGATCGTCCTCAGCTTCGTGCTACCGCCGGGCGCCTACGCCACCGTCTTGCTCGCCGAGGTGACCAAGGCCACGAGCAACGATCCATCGTCCGCCGGCGTCAGATAGGTTTGAAACCGCTTCGCTCGCAGCATAAACTTCTCCCTCGGCCCGGAGGCCTCTTTCTCGCATGCACATTACAGAAAAATTTCTCGCCTTCACCTTGCTCGGCGCCGAATGGGTGCTGTGGCTGCTCATCGTCCTGAGCATCTTCAGTCTCGCGATCATGATCGAGCGCGCGGTGTTCTTCGCGCGGCGGCGCGTCGACCCGACCACGCTCGGCGCGCAGCTGCGCAAGCTCTTGATCGAGGGCGCGTACGCCAAGGCGCGCGACCTGGTCAAAGGCGGCGACACCATCGAAGCGGTGGTGGTGCACTCGGGATTGGCGGAGGTCGATCGCGGGCCCGACGCCGTCGGCGAGGCGATGCTGTCGGCGAAGGCGCGCGAGCGGCTCAAGCTCGAGCGCAACCTGGCGGTGCTCGGCACGCTCGGCAACAACACGCCGTTCATCGGGCTGTTCGGCACCGTGCTCGGCATCATCAAGGCGTCGCACGATCTGACGGCGCAGCAGGCGACCGGCGGCGCGGCGGCGAGCGCGGTCATGGCGGGCGTGTTCGAGGCGCTGGTCGCCACCGCGGTCGGCCTGCTGGTGGCGATCCCGGCCGTCATCGGCTTCAACTATTTCCAGCGGCGCGTGCGCGCCACCATCGCCGGCGTCGACTCGCTGGCGCACCTGGTGCTGTCGGTGCTGCGCGGCGACGACCAGGCGGCGCAAAAAACCTCGACCGCGAAATCGCCCGTGTCCGAGGTCAAGTAGTGGCGGGCTCGGCGAACTACGAGGACGACGACGCGGGCGGCGGGACGATCGCCGACATCAACGTCACGCCGCTGGTCGACATCACGCTGGTGCTCCTCATCGTCTTCATGATCACGGTGCCGTCGATCGTGAACAACCCCTCTATAAAGGTAGAGCTGCCGAAGGCGGCGTCGGGCGACGACACGCTCAAGTCGCTGCTCGCGCTGACCATGGTTCGCGATCCGGCGGGCGGCTACAAGCTGTACGCGAACGGCGAGCTCACCGACGAGAACAAGGTGCGCGCGCTGATTCCGGAGATGCTGTCGAAGAACAAAGACGTGCAGGCCATCATCGCCGCCGACAAAGGGATCGCGTACGGCGACGTGGTGCACATCGTGGATCTGGTGAAGACGCTGGGAGTGCGGAAGTTCGCGCTCAATATCGACGCCGTACAGTAAGGAGCGGGTTTGTTTTCGAGGGATGACCTGATCGCTGCCGTTTGTGCGCTCACCGCGCACGTCGCGGTCGCCTTCGCGCTCATCTCCATGCCGCCGCCGCCGGCGCGCTCGGCGGTCTCCACCGTCGAGGTCGACGTCCGCAAGAAGCTTCCGCCGCCGCCGCCCGTCGAGACCAAGGTCGAGCCGCCGAAGATCGAGCCGCCGAAACCGGAGCCGCGCAAGGTCATCGCGCGCATCAAGCCGATGGCGCCGCCGCCGGTGCAGGCCCCGCCGCCGAATCAGGAGCCGCCGAAAGATCCGCCGAAAGATCCGCCGAAGCCGGTCTTCGGCATGACCATGTCGTCCACCACCGACGGCGAATCGTCGGTGGCGATGCACGTCGGCAACACGACCATGATCGACCCGGCGAAGTCGGGCAAGCACACGGGGCCTGTAGCGCCGCTGCCCGCGCAAGCCGCGCCGCCGCCGCCCAAGCCGTCGTACGCGCCGGTGAGCGACCTCTACATCAAGACCATGCCCGAGATCGACGACGACGCGTGCGGCCGCGCCATCGAGTACCCGCGCGAGGCGGAGCAGCTCGGCATCGAGGGCACCGTCAAGCTGCGCGTCGCGCTCGACGAGAAGGGCCACGTGCACGACATCAAGGTGACGTCGGGCCTCGGCCACGGCCTCGACCAGGCGGCGATGTTCGCGCTGAAATACAAATGCCGCTTCTCGCCCGCCATCGCCACCGACGGCAAGCCGGTGCCCTACGTGATCTCCGAATACAAGTTCAACTTCGAAATTCCCCGCTGACGCGGAATTGACAGCACCGGGCGGCGAAGCAGATGATGTCGCCATGCGGAGTGTCTGGGGGGTGGTGGCGCTCGCGATCGCCGGCTGCGCGACGTCCGACCAGTCGGCGTACTTGCGCTGGAAAGAGGGCCCACCGTCGGGACGGCTCGACGGAAAAGTGGCGGTGAAGCTGGTGCCGAACCTGCGGCCCGCGCAGCACGGCGACACCGATCTGAGCGACATCGGCCGCGAGCGCACCGCGCAGGGCCAGATGGTCGGCATCCGTTTGCAGGGCGACGCCAATCCGCGGCTCGACTACACCGTCGGCAAGATGACGATGGCGGCGCTGCGCACGGCGGGGCTCGGCATCACGCAGCCGGAGGATCCGAAGGCGACCGCGCACCTGACGATCGAGATCCACGACTTCTGGTGCGACGGGATGCTGGCGGCCAAGGCGAGCGTCGGGCTCGAGCTGGTGTTGATCGATCCGGCGAGCGGGCAGGAGCGGCTGCGCGTGCCGGTGAACGCGACCGGCGCGGCGGCGCAGTGCCGCGAGGCGTTTCGCATCGCGCTCGGCGACGTGTTCCGCGGGCTGGCGAGCGCGTTCGCCGAGCCGGAGGTGCACGAGGCGGCGCTCGGTCCGCCGACGACGGCGCCGCCGGGCGGCGAGCAGCCGCAGCCGCAGTAGTACCATGACGCCGTGAAGTGGCTGGCCGTCGCCGGCGCGACGCTCGCGCTCGCCGGATTCGCGCGCGCCGACGAACGCGTGAACGCGAACGCGAACGCGAACGTGAACGCGAACGCGAACGCGAACG
>DASREC010000272.1:0-3042 GCA_035652295.1 Polyangia bacterium | reverse complement strand
GCGCCGTGCCGAGCTCGAGCTGATGAACGCTCGCCTGGCCGCAGCCGAACCCATCGGGCGGCGAGATGATCGGCGTGCCGGATCCGCCGACGCCGGTGCCGTTCCAGCCGTACTCCCACTTGCGGAACGTCAACGGATCGTCGCCGACGATCGCGCGCGCGACCTGGAGCTTGCGCCCGGGGAAGTCTTCGTAGAAGGCGTAGAGGTAGCCGCCGCTGACGAGCCCGCTCGGAATCGCGTCGCCGAGCGGACCGGCGCCCGCGTCGGTCGGCTCCGGAATCGGCGACGCGATCGCGTCGTAGCGATCGGCCGGGCTGGCGCCGGGCGCCGGCCACCGCTGTCCGAAGTCGTCCGCGTCGAGCGAGCGCGCCAGGCCGACCGACGCGTAGAAGTTGGTGTTGACGTGTCCGCCGGGGCAGTGATTCTCGGCTTCGTAGAGCATCAGCAGCTTTCCGGGATTCGAGGGATCGGGAAAGACGCTGCCGGGCGCGGCGTAGTTGTTGTCGAACGGGGTCACCACGGGCGTGCTGCAATCGTCGAGCGCGTGGCTCGGATACAGGAGCGGAGCGGCGTAGCCGGCGGCGGGCGCGAACGTGAGGAAGTCGCTCGTCTCGAGCACCAGCGCGCCGCCGAGCGGCTCGACCGCGCCGGCGGTGAAGATGTAGAAGCCGGTGTGATCCGGTTTGCGCAGCACCGAGCTGTGCTCGTCGGGTGTGAAGCGAAAGCCGATGGTCGCGTTCAGATCGACCTTGGTCGACGGCGCGACGCTGATCTTCAAGTACGGGCGGCTGGTGAGCTGGGCGCTGTGCAGCGAGTCCGCGGGCGGAGGCTGCTCTTCGCACGCGACGAGCAGCGTGGCGAGCAGCGCGAGGTTTCTCATGGTGGCGGTGGGACGGAGCAGGCGCCGCGAAAGTTCCGGAGCGTCGGCGCGCGAGACGGGAGACGCGCGATGCGAGACGCGAGCTGCGCGACTAGAGGCGCTCGATGATGGTCGCGGTCGCCTGGCCGAAGCCGATGCACATCGTCTGCAAGCCGTAGCGCACGCCGCGCTTCTCCATCTCGTGCAAGAGCGTCGTCATCAAGCGCGCGCCCGAGCAGCCGAGCGGATGGCCGAGCGCCACCGCGCCGCCGTTCACGTTCACGTTCTCGAGATCCCAGCCGAGCTCCTTCGACCACGCGAGCGGCACGACCGCGAACGCCTCGTTGATCTCGACGAGCCCGATGTCCGATTTCTTGAGGCCCGCCTTGTGCAGCGCCTTCTGCGTCGCCGGGATCACGCCGTGCAACATCATCGTCGGATCCACGCCGGCGACGGTGGTGGCGACCACGCGCGCGCGCGGCTTCAGGCCGAGCTGCTTGGCCTTCTCCGCCGACGTCACCAGGATCGCCGCCGCGCCGTCGGAGATCTGCGACGACGTGCCGGCGGTGACCACGCCGTCCGGCTTCACCACCGGCTTGAGCGTCGCCAGCTTCTCCAGCGTCGTGTCGGGGCGGATCCCCTCGTCGGCGTCGAAGCTCAGCTCCGCGCCCTCGGCGTTCTTCACCTTGAGCGACACGATCTCGTCCTTGAAGCGCCCCTGCTCGCGGGCGCGCGCCGCGCGCTGGTGGCTCTCGTACGAGAAGCGCTCGCACTCCTGCCGCGAGATGCCCCACTTCTCGGCGATCATCTCCGCCGACGAGTGCTGCGGCACGAACGCGAACTTGTCATTGAACATGTTGGAGAACGGGATCGCCGCCGCGACGCCCGGCACGCCCATCGCCGCGTCGGAGCCCATCGGCACGCGCGACATCGACTCGACGCCGGCCGCGATCACCGCGTCCTGCGCGCCGGCGAGCACCGCCTGCGCCGCGAAGTGGAACGCCTGCTGCGACGAGCCGCACTGCCGGTTCACCGTGGTGCCGGTGACCTCGACGGGAAATCCCGCCATCAGCGCGGCGGTGCGCGAGACGTTGAATCCCTGCTCGCCGATCTCGGTGACGCAGCCGGTGATCACGTCGTCGACGTGTTTCGGCTCCACGCCCGCGCGCTCGACGACCGAGCGCAGCACGAGCGCGAGCAGATCGTCGGCGCGCGTGGCGGCGAGCGATCCCTTCTTCTTGCCGATGGCCGAGCGGACGGCGGCGACGATGACGGCTTCCGACATGGTGGGCTCCTCCGGTGGTGAAGACGTGGCTAGCCTAATGACTGAACGGTCATTCGTCAACCGCGACAAAAAGTGAAATCCAGTTCACTTTCGTGCGAAAAAGTGAAACGAATTTCACTTTCGGCCGAGCGGCGCTCGCGCGGCGCGGGCGCACCGCTCACTGCGGGAACAGCGTGGCCTCGTTGGCCACCAGCGTGTCGCAGGTGTCCGCGGCGGTGAGCGGCACGGCGACGAACGTCGAGTCGCCGTTCACCGACTGCGTCACCGCCGGATTGAGCGCCGCCGCCGTCGCGGTGTCGGAGTCGGAGCAGTCGGCCGCCGGCGCCGAGTGGTGGCAGCCGAGCACGCTGGTGTCGAGCGCCAGCCCGGCGACCTTGCCCTTGATGCGCTGGCCGGGATTGGCCTGCCCCGCCGCCGCCGGAAACACCTGCCCCGAGAGCGTGACCGACGTGCGCAGATCGACGTAGACTGCGTCGAGATCGGCCAGCCCCGGCACGTTCATCGCGCCCAGCGTCGCGCCCGGCTTTCCGTCGGCGTCCTGATCGCACACGCAGGCGAAGTCGGTCGGCGCCATCGGGTGCGTGGCGGTGGCGCACGACGTGGCGACGCTCATCCCGCAGAAGTTGATCGTCGGCACCCCGCCCTGCGTGAACTTGGGCAGCATGTCGCTGCCGGGGTTCATCAGGTTGGCGCCGAGCGCCAGCGTGATCGGCTGCGCGTTGAAGTTGGCGCACGTGCTCGCGCCCGAGAGCGTCGCCGTCGAGTCGATCGGCTTCACCGACTGCACCAGCGACTTGGGCGCGCTGAGCGTCAGCGGCTTCATCTGCCCCTTGAGCGCCACCGGCGGGATCACGATCTTGCACGGCCGCACCATGGTCACGTTCGCGGTGGTGCCGGT
>DASREC010000271.1:0-9300 GCA_035652295.1 Polyangia bacterium | reverse complement strand
CGGCCACGGCTACGGCTACGGCCACGGCCACGGCCACGATCATGATCTCGACGGGAAGAGCCAGGGCGCGGGGGTGCGGCGGCGCTCGAGGCCTTTGCGGGAGGCGAGGGACGCGGCTTCGGCGGCGATGAGGTCGCGGCGCGGGTCGTCGGGGGCGTAGAGCTCGAGCAGGTCTTCGCAGAGGCGCAGGCGGAAGCACGGAACGGCGGCGCCGCGCGAGCGTTGCTCGGCGGAGTCGAACAGGCGGCGCGCGAGGTCGCGTTTACCGAGGGCGAGGGCCACCAGCGCGCGGTCGTGATCGAGGCGCGCGGCGAACAGCGGCGGGGCGACGATCGGCGTGTTGTCGAGGGCGCGCGCCGCCTCGGCGATGAGCGCGCGCGCTTCGGAGGAGTCGGGCGCGCGCTCGAGCAGCCGCCGCGCCTGGGCCAAGAACGCGCGCGCCACCGCGTCGGCCGACTCGAACGCGCCGGTCGTCGGCGAGACCGCTGCGCGCCGGATGCGCGGCAGGAGCGATCGCGCGCGCGCTTCGGCCTCCGCGGTATCGCCGTCGAGCAGCGCCAGCTCCACGAGCTGGTAGATGAACAGCGAGCGGTGGGTCCACGGCACCTCGTCGAGCGCCGTGCGCGCCACGTCCGCCTGCAGCCGCCGCCCGCTCTCGTGGTGCCCGCGCACCCGCTCGATGTACGCAAGGCGCGAGATGTCGAGCGGCAAAATGCCGCAGCCCTCTTTTTGCGCCGCCTGCGCCACCGACTGCGCGTAGCGATCGTACTCGCCGGCGAGGAACAGCGCGTTGTTCCGCTGCAGCGCGACGTAGCCGTGCCCGGCGATCGGCCGATCCTTGAAGTAGTCGAAGTGCTCGACCGCGCGATCGGGCCGCCCCGACACCATCGCGTAGAGCGCGCGCATCAGCGGCAGCCACGCGCGCCCGCGCTCCGACGCCACGCGCGACGCGCCCGCCTCGAGCTGCGCGAAGTGCCCGTCGATGCGCCGGCGCAGCCGCGGCCCGACGTGCGCCAGCGGCAGCAGCAGGATGAGCGCCATCGCCGACGCCTCCTGCCGCACCTCCGCCGACGGCGAGCGCGCGCCGAGCAGCCGGTAGCGCAGCGCGAACTCGAGCTGCTCCAAATTGCGCGACGTGAACTGGAAGTGCGGCACCGCCAGGCTGTAGGCGAACAGCCGCGTTTCGGTGTCGGCGTCGTCGAGGCGGCGCGGCGCGCGGCGGAACCAGCCGGCCACCCACAAGCGCACAAGCAGCCCGAGCGCCGCCAGCGCGCGCCACAGCTTCGGCCGCCGCGGCGGATGGCCGAGCGCGGCCAGCGATCGCTCGACGAGCGCGCCCGACTGCTCGAGCGAGCCGAGGTGCATGAGGCAGTTGGCGAGGTGCAGCTCGACGCGCGTGCGATCGAGGCCGGTGAGCAGCTTGCCCTCGAGGCCGGAGCGGTAGTGCTCGACCGCCTCCTCGTAGCGCGCGGTGACCTCGAGCGCCTGGCCGAGGCGGATGCGCAGGCGGCGCGCCTCGACGGCGCCGGCGTGGCGCAGCGCCAGGCGGTAGAGCTCGACGGCGCGCGCGTGGGCGAGGCGCGACATGGCGGCCTCGGCGGCGGCCTCGGCGTGCGCGGCGGCGCGCAATTCCTCGCCGGCGAGCAGGAGCTCGCGCACCAGCGCCTCGGCGTCGTCGGGACGCAGCGCCGCCAACGACTCGGCCAAACGCAGGTGAATCGCCTTTTTGCGGCCTTCCGGAATGTCGGCGCGCACGGTCTCGCGGATGCGGTGGTGGTAGAAGTCGTAGCGCCGCCCGTCGAGCGAGCGGGTGCGCGCGCCCGACTCGCGCAGGATCTTGAGGCCGCACAGCCGGTAGAGGCCGGCGCCGTCGAGCGCCAGCGGGCGGCTGAAGGCCTCGAGCGTCGCGTGGAGCAGCTCGGCGTCGACGGGGCCGGGCGCGACCGCCGCCAGCTCGACGAGCGCGCGCTCATCGTCGTCGAGCAGCGCCAGGCGGCGGCGCGCCACCGCGCTCACCGTCGGCGTGGCCACGCCCTCCTCGGCGTGCAGCCGCGTCAGCTCGACGAGCAGGAACGGGTTGCCCGCCGCCTCGCGCTGGATGCTCGACAGCGCGTCGAGGCCGATGGCGCCGCCCGACGCGCTCTCCACCACGCGCGCGCTCTCGGCGGCGTCGAGCGCGCCGAGGTCGAGGTGGGTGAGCACGCAGTCGGGCGACTCCTGCTCGCCGGCGACGAAGTCCTCGAGCGGGCGCGGCGCGTCGCCGGGATCGTCCTGCATCGGCCACGCGGTGGCGACCACCAGGAGGCCGCGCGCGCTCGGCGCTTTCAGGAGATGCGCGAGCAGCGCCAGCGAGTCCTCGTCGGCCCAGTGCAGATCGTCGAGGAGGAGCACGAGCGGGCGCGCGGCGGTGACGCGCTCGACGAGGCGCTTGCACACGCCGAACGCGCGCTCGCGATCGCCCGCGCCCGGCTGCGCCGACGGCGGCGCGCCCTGCGACAGCTCGCGCACCACCGGGAACAACTTGCCGACGAGCGCCAGCTCCTCGGCCCACTCGGCGAGCTGCTCGTGCTTGATCGCGCCCTGCGCCACCAGCCGCTCGACCGCGGTCGCCGCGCCGTCGACGACTTGATCGAACGCGTTGTAGGTCACCGACTCGTGCTCGCGGCAGGCACCGCGCAGCACCACGCAGCCGGCGTCGGCCGCGTCCTCGAGCAGCGCCTCGGCGAGCGCGGTCTTGCCGATGCCCGACTCGCCCGAGAGCAGCGCCATGTGGCAGCCGCCGGCGCGCACGCGCTCGAGCAGCGCGCCCAGCACCGCGCGCTCGCGATCGCGGCCGACAAGCGGCGCCTCGCGCAGCGCCGCGTGCTGCCCCGAGCCCCACTCGCGGGCGCGCGCTCTGGATCGATCCGCCGCCACCGCGACGCTGACCGAGCCGCCCGCCGCCTGCGCCGCGCACGCCTCGAGCGCCGCGCGCGCCTCCTCGGGCGACGCGAACCGCTCCTCGGGTTTCTTCGCCAGCAGCTTGAGGCACCACAATTCGAGATCGGGCGGAATGTCCTCGACGCGATCCGACGGCGGCACCGGGTACTGGTAGCGCTGCGCGTGCAGCACGTTTCGCTGCGGCCCGGTGAACGGCGGCTCGCCGACCAAGAGCTCGTAGACGATCGCGCCGAGCGCGTACAGATCCGACGCCGGCCCGAGCGGGCGGCCCTCGATCTGCTCGGGCGACATATACGTCGGCGTGCCGGCCAGCATCGCGCCGGAGAAGTCGGGCGTGTCGTCGGCGCCCGCGAGACCGAAGTCGAGGATCTTCACGTGCCCGCGGTTCGACACGATGATGTTCGACGGCTTGAGATCGCGGTGCACGATGCCGGCCGACGACAGGCACTGGAGCGCGTCGAGGATCTGCGACACGCACGAGTAGAGGCGCGGCAGGGACGCGTCGCGCTGCTTGCCGCGCACGTAGCGGCGCAGGTCGACGCCGGGCGCGAACTCCATGACGAAGTACGCCGCCTCGTGCGCGATCATCAGATCGTAGAGCGCGATCAGGTTCGGGTGCGCCAGGCGCGACGCCAGGCGGAACTCGTTCTTGAAGCGCAGCAGGCCGTCGCGGCGCGACACCAGCGACTTGATGGCCACGCGCTCGCCGGTCTCGCGATCGATGGCGTCGTAGACCACGCCCATTCCGCCGCGGCCGATCTCGCTGATGACGCGGTAGCGCGCGTCCTCCGCCAGCGCGCGCGGAAGCTCGGGCTCGCGCTTCGCGGACGCAGGGGTGGCGGTCACGCCGGCCTCTCGTGCAAGCGCGGCGCCGAGACGCCGGCTAGTTGTTTCGCAGGTCTCCATGCGGCGGGGCGTGGCGTGCGCACCCCGCTCGGAGACTTTCATCCCAGGGGGTGGACGGTCAAGGCCCCGCGTCGTGGCCCAGCGCTCCGACCGCCACGCGGCACGCCACGGGGTCGCCTTCGCGCATCACCACCACGTCGACGCGCGAGCCGGGCGGCGTGAGCGCGACCAGCCAGTGCAGGCTCGCGTCCGAGACCACCGGCTCGCCGTCCCAGCGCAGGATCACGTCGCCGGGCAAAATCCCCGCGTGCGCGCCCGGGCCGCCGGGCTCGACGCCATCGACCAGCGCGCCGCTCACGTGGTGCAGCCCCTCGGCGCGCGCCAGCTCCTCGGACACCGAGCTCACCTTCACGCCGACGAAGCCGCGCTGGATGCGCCCCTCGCGCTCGAGCTGCGGCAGCGCGCGCCGCACGACGTCGATCGGCAGCGCGAAGCCGATGCCGTTGGCGCCGGCGACGATGGCGACGTTGAGCGCGACCACTTTGCCGTCGAGCGTGTAGAGCGGCCCGCCGGAGTTGCCCGGGTTGATCGACGCGTCGGTCTGGATCAGCGGAGCGGGCGGCCCGACGCCGAGCACGCGCGCGTTCGCCGACACGATGCCGCTGGTCACCGTGTGATCGAGCCCGTAGGGATTGCCCACCGCGACCACGTAGTCGCCGACGCGCAGGTGCGACGAGCGGCCGAGCCGCGCCGCCTGCAGGCGCACCGGCGCCTCGACGCGCAGGAGCGCGATGTCGAGCTCGGTGTCCGCGCCCACGACCTGCGCCGGGTACTCGCGCTCGCCGATCGCCACCCGCACCTCGGGCGAGCCGTGGATGATGTGCTCGTTGGTGAGCACCAGCCCGTCGCCGGCGATCACCACGCCCGAGCCGACGGCGTGCACCTCGCGGCTCGGCAGAAAGCTGCCGACCAGCGGCACCGCGCTCGCCAGCGTGCGGCGCGACGCGTGCACGTTCACCACCGGCGCGGTCATCGGCCCGACATAGCGCGCCAGCGACGGCGCGCCCTGGACGTTGCCGATCAGGATGAGCGCGGCGAGCGCCGCTGCCATCGAGCACCTCCTGCACGGCGGTTTTGCAAACCACGCGCCTCGCGCGCGGAGCCGGATGACCGAGCTTCGCTTCGCGGCCCGGCTACAGCGTTTGCGTGGAAGTCTTTTTCCCCGGCAGCGGGCAGGCGCCCAGCGACGGCGCGGGGTCGAGCGCGTCCTTGCCGTCGAGGATCTTGACGATGCGCCCGTCGGCGCCGATGACGAAGGTGACGCGCTCGGCGTAGCCGCCGCCGTCGACGCCGTAGGCCTTGACCGCCTCGAGCTTGGGATCGGCCAAGAGCGGGAACGGCAGCCTCAAGCTCTCGGCGAATTTCTTTTGCGTCGCAACATCGTCGGTGGAGACGCCCAGGACCTGGGCGTTCTTGGCGGCGAACTTCGCGAGCTGATCGCGAAACGCCGACAGCTCGGCGGTTCAGCCTCCGGTGAACGCCTTGGGAAAGAACGCCAGCACCACCGTGCGCCCGCGGTAGTCGGCGAGCTTGATCGGTTTTCCCGTCGAGGATTCGAGCGTGAAGGCGGGCGCGGGCGCGCCGGCGTCGGGACGCTTGGCGAGCGCGGGCGACGCGAGCGCGGCGAGCGAGAGCGCGATCCATAAATTTCGCATGCGGCGATAGTAGCCGATCGGCCGGGCGCCCGCTCGACGAGCCGGCGGCGAAACGCGGCGCGGCGGTTGCACTGTGGAGAGAGTGGAATGCGATTTCCACGGCTCGCCGGATTGTTTTTGACGTTGTTCTCGTCGAGCGCGTTCGCCAAGCCCCGTCCGCCGAAGCTGGATCTGAAAGTGCGCGCGCCCGTCGCCGCCGAGATCGTGCGCGCCCGCCCGTGCGAGGCGCAGCGCGATTGGATGACGCGCGCGGGGCAGCGCCTCCTCGACGGGCCGCTCGCGTTCATGAGCTCGGTGCCCGCCGATCGCGTCGACGCGCTGGCCGCCGGCCTCATCGGCTGGCAGCGATCTTTTTAGCCCGCGCTCTGTTACGATCGCCGCCCCATGCCGAGAGACCTGCCGATAGGCAACGAGCGGCTGCTGATCCTGTTCGATGAAGACTACCGCCTGCGCGACCTCTACTACCCGAACGTCGGAAAAGAGAACCACGCCGGCGGCTACCCGTTCCGCTTCGGCGTGTTCGTCGACGGGAAGTTCGCGTGGATGGGCGCGGAGCACGGCTGGCGCATCGATCGCCGCTACGAGCCCGACACGCTGTGCACGCGCGTGCGCTGCTCGCACCTCGAGCTCGGCATCGAGCTGGAGTCGACCGACGCGGTCGATTTTCACGAGACGCTCTACCTGCGGCGCTGCCTGGTGCGCAACCTCTCGGACTCGGCGCGCGAGGTGCGGCTCTTCTTCCACCAGGACTTTCGCATCGCCGAGAGCGACGTCGGCGACACCGCCGCCTACGATCCGTCGACCAAGACGGTCACGCACTACAAGGGCTACCGCTACTTCCTCGCCAACGTGATGGCCGACGGCGTGGCGGGCGTGGAGTCGTTCGCCATCGGGCAGAAGGGCGGCGGCCGCGACGGCACGTGGCGCGACGCCGAGGACGACGGCAACCTCGGCATGAACCCGATCGCGCAGGGCGCGGTCGACTCCACCGTCGCCGCGCGCACGCTCATCCCCGGCCGCGGCGAGAAGGTCATCTACTACTGGCTCGCGTGCGCCAAGGTCTGGGAGGGCGCGTGGGACGGCGCCAAGGAGCTCAACGCCAAGGTCGTGCACCGCGGGCCCGAGGCGTTCCTCGAGCGCACGCGCGCGTACTGGAAGTTCTGGGTCACCAAGGAGCCGACCGAATTCTCCGGCCTCGCGCCGTCGGTGGTCGACCTCTACAAGCGCTCGCTCTTGATCGTGCGCACGCAGATCGACGAGGGCGGCGGCATCATCGCGGCCAACGACTCCGACATCATGCACTTCGCGCGCGACACGTACTCGTACGTCTGGCCGCGCGACGGCGCGCTGGTGGCGAACGCGATGGACATGGCCGGCTACCCGGACATCGCGCGAAAGTTTTTTCATTTCTGCGCCGACGTGCTGACGCCCGCCGGCTACCTCCTGCACAAGTACAACCCCGATCGCTCGCTGGCGTCGTCGTGGCACCCGTGGGTCGGCGGCCCGATGGGGCCCAAGCAGGGCGCGCTCAAGCTCGGCTCGCCGCAATTGCCGATTCAAGAGGACGAGACCGCGCTCGTGGTGTGGGCGCTGTGGAAACATTTTCAGCGCTACCGCGACATCGACGCGGTCAAGCCGCTCTACGGGCGCCTGGTGCGCAAGGCGGCCGACTTCATGGTCGGCTACCGCGAGCCGCGCACGAAGTTGCCGGCGCCGTCCTACGATCTCTGGGAGGAGCGGCGCGGCATCTTGACGTTCACCTGCTCGGCGGTGTTCGCCGGCCTGCAAGCCGCCGCCGAGTTCGCGCGCGCGTTCGGCGACGTCGAGCACGCCGAGCGCTACCACCGCGCCGCCGTCGAGATCCGCGAGGGCATGGACCACTACCTGTGGCGCCCCGAGCTCGGCCGCTTCGCGCGCATGATCAACGTGCGCGACGACGGCACCGTCGAGGTCGACGCGGTGATCGACGCGTCGCTCTACGGCACGTTCGCCTTCGGCGCCTATCCCGCCGACGATCCGAAAGTGGAAGCGACCATGCGCGCGGTGCGCGACAAGCTGTGGTGCAAGACCGACGTCGGCGGCATCGCGCGCTACCAGGACGACTACTACCACGCGGTCAGCCAGGACAAGGAGAACGTGCCCGGCAACCCGTGGTTCATCTGCACCATGTGGCTGGCGCTCTACGACATCGCGCGCGCGCACACCGTCGAGGATCTGCGGAGCGCGCTCAAGACGCTCGACTGGGTCGACACGCACAAGCTGGCGTCGGGCGTGCTCGCCGAGCAGGTGCACCCGTACACCAACGCGCCGCTCTCGGTGTCGCCGCTCACCTGGAGCCACGCCACCGTGGTCGCGGTGGTGCAGTCCTATCTCGAGAAGCGTGAGGCGGTGGAGCGCTGCCCGACTTGCGGCGGCCCCAAACAGCGCAAGATCGAAGGCTACGAGCGCGCCGAGGAGAGCCTATGAGCGACGAATCGAAGAATCCGCTGCGGGACCAGGGCCTCGGCGCCGAGCGCGTGCCGCCGCCGTGCACGATGGTGATCTTCGGCGCGTCGGGCGATCTCACCAAGCGCAAGCTGGTGCCGGCGCTGTACTCGCTGGCGCGCGATCGCCGGCTGCCGACCGCGTTCAGCGTCGTCGGCGTCGCGCGCCGCGACATGGAGCACGGCGTGTTCCGCAAGTCGATGCGCGAGGCGTGCGATCAGTTCGCGCGCCGCCGCCCCGTCGACGAGGCGCTGTGGTCGAGCTTCTCCGAGGGGCTCTACTACTCGTCTGGCACGTTCGAGGATCCGAAGACGTACGAGAAGCTCAAGTCGCTGCTCGATCGCATCGACGAGGAGCGCGGCACCGCCGGCAACCGCATCTACTACTTGTCGACGCCGCCGTCGGAGTATCCGAAGATCGTCACCAAGCTCGGCGAGGCGGAGCTGATCAACCGCAAGCCCGACGGGCCGTTCACGCGCGTGATCATCGAGAAGCCGTTCGGCCGCGATCTCGAGAGCGCCCGCGCGCTCAACCGCACCGTGCACGAGTGGCTGCGCGAGGACCAGACGTTCCGCATCGATCACTACCTCGGCAAGGAGACGGTGCAGAACATCTTGAGCTTCCGCTTCGCCAACGCGCTGTGGGAGCCGCTGTGGAACGCCAAATACGTCGACCACGTCGAGCTGACGGTGGCCGAGGCGATCGGCGTCGAGGGGCGCGGCGGCTACTTCGAGTCGGCCGGCATCTTGCGCGACATGGTGCAGAACCACATGTTCCAGTTCCTCTGCATGATGGCCATGGAGCCGCCGGTCGCGTTCGAGGCCGACTCGGTGCGCGACGAGAAGCTGAAGGTGCTGCGCTCGCTGCGCCCGCTGCCGAAAGATCCCGACGAGCTGACCAAGCTCGTGGTGCGCGGGCAATATGCCGCAGGCTCGGTCGGCGGCGAGGAGCGCATCGCGTATCGCGACGAGAAGGACGTGGCGAAGAACTCGTCCGTCGAGACCTACGTCGCGATCGAGCTGTTCATCGACAACTGGCGCTGGGCCGAGGTGCCGTTCTTCCTGCGCGCGGGCAAGTCGCTGCCCAAGCGCGTCACCGAGATCGCCATCTTCTTCAAGAAGGCGCCGCACACGATCTTCCCGCAGGCGGCGGGCGAGATCGCGTCGCAGCCGAACGTGCTGTCGCTGCGCATCCAGCCGGACGAGGGCATCTCGCTCAAGTTCTTCTCCAAGGAGCCGGGGCCGAGCATGACCGTGGTGCCGGTGTCGATGGAGTTCCGCTACGGCACGTCGTTCGGCGCCGAGCCGCCCGAGGC
>DASREC010000270.1:0-7107 GCA_035652295.1 Polyangia bacterium | reverse complement strand
AGGTGCAGCGCCAGCGCGTTCGAGCCGGCGAGCGGCGCGTTGGGATCGCGCACCGAGAAGGCGAGCAGCGCCAGCGCGTCGGGCAGCGCGTCGAGCGGCGCGGCGAGGTGCAAGAGGTAGCGCCAGAACGCCGGCTTGATCGCGGCCGCCTCCTGGAGCCGGCGCGGCGGCTTTTCGCCGTCGAGCAGCGCCAGCACGCGGTCGGCGCCCATCCCGCACACGACGTGCGAGCAGCCGACCAGCTCGTTCTGCCCGGCGAACTGCACGCCGGAGATCTTGCCGCGCTTGACCTCGATGCGCTGGGGCTCGAGATCGGGGCGCACCTCGCCCGAGTGGGTCTTGAGCCGTTCGAGCAGCAGCGCGCGCAGGCCCTGGCGGCCGCCGTCGAGGCGGAAGGTGCCGCGGCGGTGCAATTCGGCGAGACGCGCGGAGGCGACCGCGCCGGGCTCGGAGAGATCGCACGCGAAGGCGGCGGGCAGGCGGTTGAGCGCGCGCAGCGGATGCTCGGGGGCGAGCGTCTCGAGATCGGCGGCGTCGTCGGGCAGGCGCGCGCCGACGCGGCTCACGTCGCGGCGATCCCAGAAGCCGTCGGGCGGCAGGATCAGATCCTGGCCGAGGATCGACTCGAGCGCCGACGAGACCTCGTTCAATTTCGCCGCGCCGGCTTCGAGCGCGGCCAGCGCGTCGGGCAATTCGCGGCCGACCTCGCGCAGCAGATCTTCGCCGACGTCGAGGCGATGATCGGGGAGCAGGAGCTGGTACGCGGGACGATTCGGCTCGAGGCGGCGGCGCAGCAGCTGCACCAGGTTCAGCTCGGCGACGATGCGCTTGAGCGGCGGGCTCTCGACGCCGACGAACGCCAGCGGCGCGCGCGGCAGGACGTACGAGCCGATCGAGTAGCGCTCCTCGACGGGCACGCCCGCCACCAGCACGCGAAAGCCGCGATGCGCCAGCACCGCGCCCGCCACCGACGCCGCCAGATCGCCGCCCAGCACCACCACGTCGTAGAAGCTGGTGGCCGCCACTACGCCATCCCGTCGCTGGCGAGCATGGAGCGAGCCTATCACACGCTTGCAACCGCGCGCGCCACGTCATAACGTGCGCGGCGGTTGTGAGGAGGTCCGACATGCGATGGATTTTTTGCATCGCGTTCGCGGCCGCGGCCGGTTGCAACGGCGCTTCATCGGCGCCGGTGATCCGACTGGCGGTGGACGCGGATCGCGACGGAGTGGTGAGCACCGACGAGAAATCGGCGGACGCGCTGCACCGCAACGAGTGGAGCGCGCAGTTCGGCGCGGTGTTCCTGGCCAACGTCGACGACGACGACGGCAAGCACGCGATGGACGCCACCGATCAGATCGTGAACGGCGCGGCTGATGAGCTGGACCTTGCGCGCGTGCTGATCGTGCCGTGGCCGGGCGCGCCGGCGAACGCGTCGGCGACGTTCGCGGCCGACATGGCGTCGGCGGCGCAGATCCACTTGTTCCGCCACAACGCCGACGGGACGTGGACGCTGTGGCACGGCACCGAGACGCTCTCCGGCGCGGATCTGAAAGCCGGCGTCGAGTTCGGCGTCGAGGCGATCGACTTCGCGCATCCCGGCTGGGACGGCTCGACCATGCTCTCGTTCGCGGTCACCGACGCGGCGGGAAAAATGCTCGGCGCCGATCAAGCGCGCCTGCAGGTGGCGCCGCTGCTCTTGCAGAGCAACCTCGGCGTCGCGAACAACGCGTTCGCCACTTCGTTCAGCGGCGATCCCGACTCGATGGCCTTCATCACCGACGTGCAGGCGGCCGCCGATCAAGCGAAGGTGCCGCTCACGGTCATCGACGGCTCGCCGCCGTACGACGATCAGTGGACGCAGGACATCTTCGAGATCGGCTGGGCGGGCATGCCGAAGGCGGGCGGCCTGCAGACGATGTACGTCGCCGTTCGCACGCCCGACCCGACGCGCACGGCGGGCGATTACACGCAGAATGTTTTGCTCGGGCCCGACTTCGGCTGGGTGTTCAAGCACACCGAGCCGTACAATCCGCCGGGCGACTCGGGCAGCCTCGACTCGTTCGGCAACCTCGACTCGATCCCACCTTATAAAACCGCGCAGAGCGACTATCCGTTCGGGCGCGTGCTGATCGGCTCGACGCCTCAGCGCCACATGGACGATGCGCTGCGCGATTTCTTGAACGCGCAAAAAGTCCAGGGGCCGAACTTCTACATCGACACCACGTGGCTGTTCGTCGGGCACGTGGACGAGGTGCTGAGCTTCGCGCAGGCGCCGACGCCGCGCGGGTTCAAGCTGCTGATCGCATCGCCGACGCGCGCGCGGCAGGTGCTGACCAACCTGGTGGCGCAGAACGCGGCCAACGGCGATCTGGCGGTGTTCGCCGGCGAGCAGACCTACGACTCGACGGGGAACAACCTGATCTCGGCGCAGACGACGGTGAACGCGATGCTCGCGGACGCGAATCTCATGACGTGGAATCAAAAAGTGCAGGCGAAGATCGACGTGATTCGCGCGGCGCTCAAGACCGAGATCGGGCTCGCCGACGACGAGATCATCGACGTGCCGGTGCTGTTCGAAGACGAAGGCGGCGCGCAGTACCTCGCGCACACGCCGGGGATCGTCAACCTGCTCAACCTGAACGGGCTGGTCGCGCCGCCCAAACCGCACGGCCCCGAGGTCGCGAGCAAGGACGCGCTCGAGGCGGACTTCGAGTCGCAGGTGGCGGCGCTCGGGCTGAAGATCAGCTGGACCGAGGACTGGAACCTCTACCACATCCAGGAGGGCGAGGTGCACTGCGGGACCAACGTGACGCGCAAGGTGCCGGCGCACGCGACGTGGTGGGAGGTGCAGCGATGAAATCCTCGACGAGGAATTGGTTGGCGGCGCTGATCGTGGCGGCGAGCGCGGGCGGGGCGGGCGCGTCGGCCGAGCGGCCGGGGCTGATCGCGGCGTCGCTCGACGCGGGCGAGCGGGCGAAGCTGGCGGGCGAGGTGGAGCGCGCGCGCAGGGAGACGCCGCAGGCGTTCGCCAACCTGGCGGCGATCGGCGGCGTGCGGCCCGAGGTGTACATGCGCACGCGCGCGCGGCGGCCGGAGGCGACGCGCGACTTGCGGCGGCTCGGGCCGAGCGGCTTGTGGCCGATGCTGGAGGTGGCGGCGCTGCGCGGCTTCCCGCCTCAGCGCGCGCTCTCGGACGGCGAGCGGCTGGCGCTCGAGCGCGGGCTGGTCGAGGTGCTCGGCGAGCTCGGCGACGCGCGCGCGATTCCGGTCTTGCGCGCGGCGCTCGTCGGCGGCGCGAACGATCGCGCGGTGGAGGAGGGCGCGGCGGTGGCGCTCGGGAAGTTGTGCGGCGAGCGCGAGCTGCGGCTCTTGATCGATCTCTCGCGCGCGGGCGACGCGCGCCGGGCGTCGGCGATCGCGGGGCTCGGACAGTGCCGGCAAATTGCCGCAGCCGAGCGGCTGGCGGCGATCGCCGGCGAGCGCGACGCGGGCGCGGCCGAGGCGGCGGTGCGCGCGCTCGGCACCATCGGCTCGTCGTGGGCGTGGGCCACCGGCTCGGCCGGCGACGCGGCGACCGGCGAGCGCATCCGCGCGATCGCGGCGCAGGCGATGGTGCGCGCCGGCGCGTCGGGCGCGGTGCCCGTCGAGCGCGTGGCGCCGGAGCTGTCGCTGCTCGACGCGCCTTCGGTCGCCAACGCGATCGCCGCCGAGCGGGCGCGCGCCGATGGCGCCGCGCTCGAACGCCTCGATCGCCTCGCGCCGACCCGCCGCTGAATTTTCGCTACGACTCTTCGGAGACGATCGGCAGGCCGCGCTTGCGCAGCCGCTCGGTGAATCTTCCTTCGCCCTCGACGACGCCCTCGAGCCCGTGGATCTGCTTCACGCCGCACGACGGGCTGCGCTCCTTGAGCAGCGCGCGCGCCGCGCCCGCCTCCGTCGCGTAGAGATCGGCGAGGCGCGCGCCGGCGTCGAGCTCGGCGGTCACGTCCTTGCCGCGCGCGTCGAACGCCCGCTTCTCCGACAGCGTGATCGCCGGGCGCGGCACGCCGAAGCGCGCCAGCACCTCGGGGCACAGCGGCAGGATCTCGGCGTCGCCGGCGGCGCGCGCCACCGCCGCGTCGTCGCGCTTGGCGTTGCCGTCGAAGCGGCAGCGCACGCCGAGGAGGCACGCCGACACCACCACCACTTCGCGGCCGCTCGCCGCCAGCCGCTTCAGCTCGGCGCGCGCCGCTTCGGTGCCCGTCGAGTGAAGCAGCTTGTACCGCTGCTCGAGATCGGTGCTCATGCGAAAAAGCCTATCACGCCGGGCGCAGGATGACCCGCCGGCCGGCGACGGTGACGCGCCCCTCGGCGAGCGCGCGCAGGGCCGCCGGGTAGACGCGGTGCTCCTCGCCGAGGATGCGCGCGGCCAGCGCGTCCTCGGTGTCGCCGTCGAGGACCGGCACCGCGGCTTGCGCGATGATCGGGCCGGAGTCGCAGCCCTCGTCGACGAAGTGGACGGTGCAGCCGGCGACGCGCGCGCCGTAGTCTAGCGCCTGGCGCTGCGCGTGGAGACCGGGGAACGCGGGCAAGAGCGAGGGGTGGATGTTGACCACGCGGCCGGGAAACGCGTCGAGCACCCGGCGCGTGACGATGCGCATGAAGCCGGCGAGCGCGACGATCTCGACGCGCGCCTCGACGAGCGCGGCCACCAGCGCGTCGTCGAACGCCTCGCGCGACGCGAACTCGCGATGCGGCAGCACGCGCGTCGGGACGTTCGCCGCCCGCGCCCGCTCGAGCGCGCGCACGCCGGCGACGTTGGAGATCACCACGCGCACCTCGCCGCCCAATTCGCCGCGCGCCTGCGCGTCGAGGATCGCTTGCAGGTTCGAGCCCGAGCCCGAGACCAGGACGCCGATCCCGGTCATGCGAACTCGACGCGCGCCGGACCTTCGCCCGTGGCGATTTCGCCGACGAGAAAACTTTTTTCGCCGGCCGCGTCGCACGCCGCGCGCACGCGCTCGACGTCGGCGGGCGGCACCACCATCACCAAGCCGAGCCCGACGTTGAACGCGCGGCGCATCTCGGCGCGCTCGACGCCGCCCTCGGCGATGCGCCGGAAGATCGGCGGCTCGGGCCACGCCCGCTCGTCGAGGCGCATCACCAGGCCGTCGCGCAGGATGCGCGGCGGATTTTCCACCAGGCCGCCGCCGGTGATGTGCGCCGCGCCGCGCAGGTCGCCCGCCTGCATCGCCGCGCGGATCGCGCGCACGTAGATCCTCGTCGGGCGCAAGAGATCGTCGGCGACCTCGGAGAGCGGCAGCGCCAATTTTTCGAGCAGGACTTTGCGCGCCAGCGAGTAGCCGTTCGAGTGCAGGCCGCTCGACGCCAGGCCGATCACGCGGTCGCCCGGCGCGATGCGCGCGCCGTCGAGGATTTTGGAGCGCTCGACCACGCCGACGGCGAAGCCGGCCAGATCGTACTCGCCGCCCGAGTAGAAGCCGGGCAGCTCGGCGGTCTCACCGCCGATGAGCGCGCAGCCCGCCTGGCGGCAGCCGTCGGCGATGCCGGCGACGATCGCCTCGCCGACCTTCACGTCCAATTTTCCCGAGGCGAAGTAGTCGAGGAAGAACAGCGGCTCGGCGCCGGCGACCGCGATGTCGTTGACGCACATCGCGACCAGGTCGATGCCGATGGTGTCGTGCCGCCCGGTGGCGAAGGCGACTTTCAATTTCGTGCCCACGCCGTCGGTGCCGCTGACCAGCACCGGCTCAACGTAGCCTTTCGGCACGGCGAACAGCCCGCCGAATCCGCCGAGCCCGCCGATCACCTCGGGGCGCATGGTGCGCGCGGCGTGCGGCTTGATGCGCTCGACGAGCTCGTCTCCCGCGTCGATGTCGACGCCGGCTTCGCGATACGTGATGGCCATCGGGCGAAGATTGCTACGGCAGCGAGGCGAGGCGCAAGGCTTCTTCGAAGTGCGGAATCATCTCGGGCTTGGCGGCGATCAGCCACACCTTGGCCGGCTCGGGCTGACGGTGCGCGCGCAGCTCGTCGACCATCGCGCGCGCCGCCTCGTCGAAGGGCACGCCGCCGATGCCGGTGCCGATCGCCGGGAAGGCGATCTCCTGCAGGTTGTTGCGCGCGGCGGCGAGCAGCGCGGCGCGGGTCGCGCGGCGCACGTTCTCGACGCCGATCTTCATGCCGGGCTCTTCCATCGTCGGCACGTGAATCACCGATTTGGTGAACAGCTCGCCGGCGGTGGTGACGACCGCCGCACCGACGGCGATCGGCGCCGAGGCCTTGGCTTCGTCCTCGATCACCTGGCCGCCGGCTTCGCGGATCGCCGACGACACCCCCGCGACCATCAGGCCGAGCGAGTTGGTCGGGTTCACGATGGCGTCGACGGTGAGCTGGGTCAGGTCGCCAGGGGCGACATGAATCACCATGATAGTCGCCATATTCGCATTTCGAGTGGATACGTCAAGATTTGGTCATGGGACAGGTGCCCCACCGACGGGGAACACGTATCCCACTCATTCGAGGCCTCCCTTGAGTAGCGTCAGACGGGGCGGTTCACGCTTGGGCGTCGGCGCGGGAAATCGGAGCTTCAGTTGACCGCCCCGACTCTCGACCGGATCGAGATCGAGCGGCGGCGGTTCGCTGGCAGCCAAGGCGGACTCGACCAGCTCGGCGACGCTCCAAACGTGGTCAGTCACGCCCAAGGCCATCGCGGGCGTCTGCCGCAGCGACGAGTGAATGTGTCCGAGGTTGTACCAAGCGTAGTGCAAGGCGACTGCGGCACAGTGGTGTCGGTAGCTCTTGGAGAACGTGATCGCGCGCCGAGTGAATCGACGCTGCCACGTTCGCGTGGTGAGGTTCGAGCGTTCGATCAGCGACGTGGAAACGTCCTTCATGTTGGGTTCGCCAAACACCTTCACCTTCTCGGCACCCTTGTAGCGGACGCGGTGACGTTTCTCCGACTGCGGCTTCACGCCGTCGAGCAAAGGCGCGTCGCTGTCTTCGTCCTCTTCGCCTTCGTACAGCTTTTTCAGCACGCCAAAGTCAACGCCCTTGTCGCCGAAAGCGATCTCGATCGCTTCGCGGTAAGGTTTGAACGCGTCG
>DASREC010000269.1:0-4243 GCA_035652295.1 Polyangia bacterium | reverse complement strand
ACTGCTTGAGCGCGGTCTTTTCGACCTCCGGCGGCATCTTCGCCTCGGCGATCTTCTCCTTGAAGTCTTCGAGATCGCCGCCCGACTCGTCGAGCTCGCCCAGCTCCTCTTTGATCGCCTTGAGCTGCTGGCGCAGCACGTACTCGCGCTGATTGCGGCCCATCTCCTCCTGGACCTGCGTGTTGATCTTCTCGCGCACTTTCAGCACTTCGAGCTGGCGCGAGAGGAACTGCAGCACGGTACGCATGCGCGCCTTGAGATCGAACGTCTCGAGCACGTCCTGCTTCTCGTCGACCTGGATGTCGAGGTTCGACGTGATCAGGTCGGCGAGCTGGCCCGGCTCGGTGACGCTGTCGACCAGCGCGCCCGCCTCTTTCGGCAGCTCGGGCATCAGCTTGATCACGCGCTTGGCGATGTCCTTCAGGTTCATCACCAGCGCGTCCAGCTCGACGTCGGTGGTCGTCGGATCCGGCACCGCCTGCACCCGCGCCAGGATGAACGGCTCCTGCTGCGAGTACTCCTGGATGCGGATGCGCGACACCCCCTGCAAGATCACCGAGAAGTTGTCCTTGGCGAGCTTGATGACTTTCAAGATCCTCGCCGCGCAGCCGACCGAGTACATGTCGCCCTCGGTCGGATCCTCGGTGCGCGCGTCGCGCTGGGTCAGGATGCCGATGACCGGGCGCTCCTTCGAGATCGCCTCTTCGACGAGGCGAACGCTCTTGCGGCGGCCGACGTCGATCGGAATGATCGACCCCGGGAAGAGCACCGAGTTCCGGAGCGGCAAGATCGAAAGCTGCTCGGGAACCTCGACGGGACCGCCTCCCTCGGCGGGACCGCCCTTCATCTTCGTCATCGAGACTCTCCTTCTCGGCGCGCGCAGGCGCGGAGGCTTGGCAACGTATGCTGCGGGATCGGCTGTGTCAAGGCGATACAACTACTATGAAACAGCCTTTTCCCGTCGACAAGCGGAGAAGTCTCGCGTGAGACGAAACGTGCCGATCAGCGCAAGGCGAGCGCGGCGCCGAACAGTCCGCCGGCCATCGTGCACACGGCGAGCATCCAGTGATAGGTCCTATTCATCGTCGTCCTCGTCGCGGGCGCCCTTGCGCGCGCCCGGCTCGAAGTCCAGCTCGTCGGCGAACATCTCGTCGAGCATGTCGTCGATGCTCACCGAGAGCCCGTCCAGCTTGCGCAGCTCGTCGCGCTCGAACTCTTCGAAGGACCGGTAGACTTTCGGGACGGTGTTCGCTCTCATCGGCTGATCTCCATGTTGTAAGTTCGTATCCTACATCTAACCACCTTGTATCACCCACCCAAAAACGCGTCAAATTTTTCAAGCACTTTTTTTCTCGCGCGTTTTCGATCGCTCGTGTGATAGATCCGCGCGGGGCCAATGAAGCGGATTCTGGCGATCGCGAACCAAAAGGGCGGCGTCGGAAAGACGACGACGGCGGTGAACCTCGCCGCGTCGCTGGCGAACCAGGATCGCCGCGTGCTCGTCGTCGATCTCGACCCGCAGGCGAATTGCACGAGCGGGCTCGGATTTGCCAAGGGCACGGTGGCCGAGGGCATCTACGAGGCGCTGTCGGGCGAGCGGCCGATCCGCGAATTATTGCAGCTCACCGAGGTGCCGAACCTGTGGGTGGTGCCGGCGACGCGCGATCTCTCGGGCGCGGAGGTCGAGCTGGTGTCCGTCGAGCGGCGCGAGTGGCGGCTCAAGGACGCGCTCGGGCCGGTGGCCGATCAGTTCGAGTACGTGATCATCGACTGCCCGCCGTCGCTGGGCCTGCTCACGCTCAACGCGCTGGTCGCCGCGACCGCGGTGGTGATCCCGATGCAGTGCGAATACTACGCGCTCGAGGGGCTGTCGCAGCTCACCGCCACCATCGAGCAGGTGCGCGCCGCGCTCAACCCGTCGCTGGAGCTGGAGGGCATCCTCCTGACGATGGTCGATCCGCGCATGAACCTGACGCAGCAGGTGGCCGACGAGGTGCGCGCGCACTTCGAGGGCAAGGTCTATCGCACCACCATCCCGCGCAACGTGCGCCTGTCGGAGGCGCCGTCGCACGGCAAGCCGATCCTGCTCTACGACGCGCGCTCGACCGGCTGCTTGAGCTACCAGGCGCTGGCGACCGAGCTGCTCCACCGCTCGCGGGCCGCCGCATGAAAGAGAAACCGAAGGCGCTCGGGCGCGGTCTGTCGGCGCTGATCCCCGGCGCGTCGCCGGAGCGCATCGGCTTCGCGCCGGCGAGACGCGACTTCTTCGAGTGCGCGATCGAGGACGTCTACCCGGCGGGCGACAACCCGCGCCAGCTCTTCGACGGCGAGCGGCTCAAGGAGCTGGCCGACTCGATCCGCGCGCAGGGCGTGATCCAGCCGCTGGTGGTTCGCCAGCGCCCGGGCTCGGGCTACACGCTGATCGCCGGCGAGCGTCGCTGGCGCGCGGCCCAGCTCGCGGGCTTGAAGAGCGTGCCGGTGGTGGTCAAGGACGTCGCGCCGGCGCAGGCGTTCGAGCTGATGCTCGTCGAGAACTTGCAGCGCGCCGATCTCAACCCGATCGAAGAGGCCGAGGCCTACCAGCGCCTCCAGACCGATTTCAGCTACACGCAGGAGCAGCTCGCGGCGCGCGTCGGCAAGGAGCGCGCGACGGTGGCCAACTCGCTGCGCCTGCTCAAGCTGCCGCCGCCGGTGCGCAGCCGCGTGGCGTCGGGCGAGCTGTCGATGGGCCACGCGCGCGCGCTGCTCGGCATCGACAACACCGCCGCGCTCGAGCGCGCCGCCGCGCGCGTGATGTCGCGCCAGCTCTCGGTGCGCCAGACGGAAGAATTGGTGCGCCGCGAGCGCAACGGCGCGCCGGCGAAAAAAGCGCCGCCCGCTCCTTCCGCGTCGGTGAAGGATCTCGAGCAGCGCCTCGAGCGCGCGCTCGGCACCAAGGTCCGCCTCGCGCAGAAGTCGCAGCAAGCGGGCGCGGTCGTCATCGATTACCATTCGCTCGACCAATTGGACGGGCTGCTCGAGAAGTTGCTCGGCCCGCACCGCTGATGTCACAAGACGGCCGCCGCCAACCACGCCTCCCGATCAACCTGCGCGTCCAGTACCGGACCGCCGGCGCGTTCCTCGTGTCCTATTCGGTCAATTTGTCGAAGGGCGGCATCTTCCTCGAGACCAAAGATCCGCTGAGCGTCGGCGAGACCGTGTCGCTCGAGTTCGAGGTGCCGGGCGCGGGCGAGCTGCGCTGCGACGGCGTGGTGGCGTGGATCCGCCAGGGCTCGACCGACGGCATGCCCGACGGCATGGGCATCCAGTTCCAGGAGCTCGACGAGCGCTACGGCGGGTTGATCGACGGCATGGTGCGCGGCTTCGTCGGGCTGACGGTGCTGGTGGTCGCCGCGTCGCCCGATCGCCTGGCGCTGCTCGGCCGCTACGTCCGCTCGATCATCACCTGCGAGATCGTCGAGGCCACCAACCCGCAGGTGGCCGAGGTCGCGCTCGAGCAGTCGCCCGATCTCGTGATCGTCGATCTCGACGTGCGCCCCGAGCTGGGCATGCGCACCATCGCCGCCGCGCGCAAGCACGCGCAGGCGATCAAGCACCGCATCCCGGTGATCCTCCTGGCCGGCGACGCGCAGAAGCGCAGCGACGGAAAAACCGCCGGCGCCGACGAGGCGCTGGCCACGCCGCCGTCGTATCACGACCTCCAGGCGGCGGTGATCCGCACGCTCTCCCGGCCGGCGGCGGTGGCTGCGGACGGTTGATGCCGCTCTACGAGTACGAATGCGAGAAGTGCGGCGAGCGCTTCGAGTACCAGCAGCCGATGTCGGAAGCGCCGAAGACCGTCTGCGAAAAGTGCGGCGGCCGGATCGAGCGCGTGATCTCGGCGGGCGGCTTCATCCTCAAAGGCGGCGGCTGGTACTCGGACCTCTACGCGGGGCCCAAACCGGGCGCCTCCAAGGACTCGGGCGGCGGCGAGACGAAATCGGAGTCGAAGTCCGAATCGAAGTCGGAGGGCAAGTCCGACACCAAGGCCGACACGAAGACGACGGGCGACAAGGCCAGCAAGAGCCCCACGAAGAAGGCGAAGTCCGGCGCCGCTTGAGCGCCGTGCAATGAAGACGACGAACGGACAAGGAGAACGAGCGATGAAGATCAAGCCACTTTACGACCGCATTCTGGTGAAGCGCCTCGAGGAGCAGGAGAAGACCGCGGGCGGTCTCTACATCCCCGACACGGCGAAGGAGAA
>DASREC010000268.1:0-11706 GCA_035652295.1 Polyangia bacterium | reverse complement strand
GGTGCTGCTGGTGCTGCCGCTGGTGATCTATGCCATCGTCAAGCGGCGCGAGCGCCGCATTACGGAGCGCTCGGACTAGGCGGCTACGACTTGTTCGCGTCGAGGTCGAGCGCGCACGAGTTGATGCAGTAGCGCAGCCCGGTCGGCGCGGGCCCGTCGTCGAACACGTGGCCGAGATGCCCGCCGCAGCGGCTGCACATGACCTCGGTGCGCGACATGCCGTGGCTGTCGTCGCGCTCGTTCTCGACGGCGGCGGCGTCGGCGGGCGCGGTGAAGCTCGGCCACCCGCACCCCGAATCGAACTTCGCCTCCGACTTGAACAGCTCCTGCCCGCACGCCGCGCAGACGTACAGCGCCCGATCGTGCGAGTTCCAATACGCGCCGGTGAACGCGCGCTCGGTGCCCTTCTGCCGGAGCACGCGGAACTGCTCCTCGGTGAGCAGCTTGCGCCACTCGTCGTCGCTCTTCTCGACTGGATGTTTGCGGTCCATATACTCCTCATATTCAGTAATGCCGTGAACGCCGCCGAGATCAAGACGCGCCGCTGGAACGATCCGGTCGAACCCGACGACGGCACGCGCATCCTCGTCACCCGCTACCGCCCGCGCGGCGTCCGCCGGGAGGACGAGCGCTGGGACGCCTGGATCAAAGAGCTGGCGCCGTCGGTCGCGCTGCACGCCGCCGTCTACGGCAAGCACGGCGCGCCGATCGACTGGGACGAGTACCGCCGCCGCTACCTGCGCGAGATGGAGTCGGAGCGCTACCGCATCCTCGGCCTGGCGCAGCAGGTGGCGGCGGGCGAGCGCATCACCCTGCTCTGCTCCTCGGCGTGCGTCGATCCGGCGCGCTGCCACCGCACGCTGCTCGCCGAATTGATCAGTGCTGCACGATAGCCTTGTCGCCCCAGATCTCGCGCAGCCGCCGATCGCGCCCGCAGCCGAGCCGATAGCTGGAATATCGAACCGGGTTCTTTTTGAAGAAGTCCTGGTGATATTCCTCGGCCGGATAGAATTCGCCCGCCTTGGTTATTTCGGTCGCGATCGGCTGTTTGAGCTGTTTTTCGACGATCGCCTTGGATTCCTCGGCGGCCTTCTTTTGCGATTCATCGAGATAAAAAATGACCGAGCGATATTGATTGCCGCGATCGCAGAACTGCCCGCCCGCCGACACCGGGTCGACCGAGTGCCAGAAAATTTCGAGCAGCTTGGCGTACGAGATCTTCGCCGGATCGAAGATCACGTGCACCGACTCGGCGTGGCCGGTCGAGCCGGACGACACCTCTTCGTACGTCGGGTTCTTGCGCGTGCCGCCCGTGTAGCCGGAGATCACCGCGCTCACGCCGGGCACGCCTTCGAACGCGGTCTCCTCGCACCAGAAGCAGCCGCCCGCGAAGATCGCTTCGCCGCGCTCGGCCGCGCGCGCGCCCGCGGCGAAGAGCAGCGTTCCGACGGCGACTGCGCTCACCAGCATCCTCATGACGTCCTCCGTAACAGGCTTACGCCGCTCGGCTCGATCGGTTACCCGCCGGCGAGCGCGGCGGCCCACGTGCGTCGCGGCGGCGCGAGCGGCGCGCCCGCCGGGATCCAGCGCTCGCCGTTGGTGCGCATGAGGCCGAGCCCCGGGTACAGGAGGAACGACGGCGGGCGGTGGCGTCCGCTGACTCGCGTGCGGGCGCGCTCCCGCTCGACGAGCGGCACCCAGTCGCCGGCGCGGCGCGCGCGCACGCCGTCGAGCAGCGCGCCCGACTTCGCGCCGCGCGCTTTGACCCATTCGATGTCCATCGTGTACGCGCTCGCCGGCTGGCCCCAATCTTCCAGCATCAAGCAGTCGAACGTCGCGCCGTTCGACGCGACGACGATTCGGTGGAAGCCGAGCGAACGGGCGATCTGCAGCGAGTAGTAGAGGTTCTCGTCGGTGTGCAGCGCGTTCGGCTCGAGGTAGATGCGGCTCGCCGGCACGCCGAGCGCGGTGAGCGCGGCGGCCAGCGCTTCGGCCTCGACGTACGGTGTGTAGACCGCCGAGCCCGAGGTGATGAAGTGATCGGCCCAGCCCAGCTCCCACAGGCGCGCCGCCCACAGCGCGCGTCCCTTCTGGCAGCGCGAGAGCGAGCCGTCGTCTTCGCTCGGGCAGCCGGGGACGATCGCGACGTCGAACGGCCGCGCCGGCGCCGCGCGCAGCTCGAACCGCGCCGCGCTGCACGCCGAGCCGAGCGCGATCGTCACCGCCATCATTAATAGGAGCGCCGCGCGCACGCCTCTATCATGCGCCAGGATCGCGCGCGAGTCCCGCTGGCGCTCACTCGTGCGCCTTCTTCGCGGCCTGCGCCGCCAGCGCGCGCTTGACGATCCATAGATAGTCGAGCGTGAGCGTGGCCAGGATCGAGTGGCTCTCGCTGCCGAACACGGGGCCGACGCGCTCGGCGCCGAGGTTGTAGAGGTACGCCACGTCGAGGTTGACCGGGTGGACCTTGACCGACAGCCCCCCGCCGGCGGTGCAGCCGTGGCGCCCCCACGCGCCGAAGGTGCACTCGTCGACGCCGCCGCGCACGACCAATTGCCGCTCGAGGAACGCCTGCTCGAAGCCGAGGTTGAGCCCGCCGCCCAGCGTCTCGGTGCCGGCGATCGCGTTCGCGCGCTCGAGCAAGGTGCCGCCCGCGTCGAGGAGCGCGCCCTTCCACGGCGAGAACGACGCGCCCGCGCGAAATTCGTACGAGCGATACAGGCCAGATGCGCTGGTGGTCGGATCGACGCGGCGCTCCCAGTCGTGATTGAGGATCACGCGCACGCCGGCGAGCCAGCGTGGCGTCGGCTGCCACGAGACGCCCAGCCCGCCCGACGGCAGCCACTGCGTCCGAAAGCGCACCGCGGCCGGCGCGCCCTCTTCGGTAGTGGCGTCGAACTGCGAGACCTCGTACGAGAGCAGGACGCCGATGGCGAAGCCGTGGCCGAGCGGCATCGCCAGCTTGATGAACAGCGCCTGGTTCGAGCCGTCGCCGCGCACCGCGATCGGCACCGGGCCGAGGCCGGGCGACGAGAGCGCGAGGTGAATGGTGTTGGCGCTCTGGCTGAGCGCGATGGCGTAGATCGTCAGGCCGCGCCAGAGCTGCGGCGTGGTGAAGCCGACGGTGGTGAAGCTGAACAGGTTGCCGTTGGTGTAGCCGGTCGCGCCGGCGTCGACGAGCGCGGTGCCGGCGTCGCGCCACACCAGCGAGTAGTTGCCCCACGTCGCGCCGTCGCCGCCGAAGCCGATCGAGCGCACGCCCTTCTTGATCTGCCCCGACGCGAACTCGCGCAGCGCCAGCTCGGGCGACTGCGCGCGCGCGGTCGCGTGCACGCCGAGGAGGAGCAGCACCGCGACCATCGCGCTTCGACCGATCCGCTCGCGCATTCACCCTCGACTTGCCTGCGTTCGGCGTTCCGATTCTAATCGAACGATGCGCATGCTCGTCGCCGCCGCGCTCGGATTCGCCGCGTGTCAGACTGCGCCCGCGGCGCACATGGACATGGGTCCGCCGCCGATCTGCAAGACCCCGAGCGCGCAGCCGCCGCCTCCGCAGTGGTTCACCGAGATCACCGCCGACGTCGGGCTCGGCTCGGCCGCCATGCCCGCCGCGCTCGGCACGTCGGTGCGCGCCGCCGATCTCGACGGCGACGGCTTCCCCGATCTGCTCGCCACCATCGGCCACATCGCCACGCGCGAGAGCGGCACCACGCGCTACCGCTTCCTCTTGATGAACCGCCCCAGCCCGACCGATCCGTCGAAGCGCGTGTTCGTCGACACCACCGCCGAGTCGGGCCTGCTCGCCACGCGCGACGGCGTCGGCGGGCGCGGCTTCTCGATCGCCAACCTCGGCGATCTCGACAACGACGGCGACGTCGACGTGATCGCGTGCCCCGCCGCCACCGACGCGACCGCGCTCGATCCGTGCGCCGCGTTCCTGAACGACGGCACCGCGCACTTCACGCTCGCGCCCGCGAGCGCGCTCGAGGCGGCCGGCGTGTTCGAGTGCGCGTCGGGCGCGCTGCTCGACTTCGATCGCGACGGCAAGCTCGACTTCTGGGCCGGCGACTTCCAGGATCAGCCGCACCTGTTTCAAGGCGCGGGCGACGGCACGTTCACCGACGTCACCGCCGCGCGCGGCCTGCCCACCACCGACGGCGATCCGGCGATGAGCCAGAGCTTTCGCCAGACGTTCGGCGTCACCGCGTGCGATCTCGATCAAGACGGCGACGCCGACGTGATCCTCGCCGACTACGGCCGCGAGGCCAATCAGGTGTGGCGCAACGACGGCGATCACTTCACCGAGATCGGCCAGACGCTCGGCGTGGCGTGGGACGATCACATGGACTTCACCAGAGACGACGAGTCGTATCTCTGCTGGTGCCAGGCGAACGCGGGCATGTGCGCCGCCACCACGCCCGCGCCGGTCGCCGGCATCTGCCCCGATCGCGGCTGGGTGCCGGGCCAATCGGATCAGCCGCGGCGGCTCGGCGGCAACAACTTCTCGATCGCGTGCGGCGATATCGACGACGACGGCGACATGGATCTGATGACCGCCACCATCCGCCATTGGGACGTGGGCGCCGACTCCGATCCGTCGGAGCTGCTGCTCAACGACGCCGCGCCGCCGATGCTCGCCAAGTTCCGCCGGCCCGGCAACATGGCGACCGGTCTATATCGCAACGAAACGTCGCCCGATTGGAACGAGGGCGACATGATGCCGGTGTTCGCCGACGTCGATCTCGACGGGCAGAAGGACATCTATTTGACGTCGTCCGATTATCCCGGGGATCACGGCTGGCTTTGGCGGCAGAAACCCGACCATACGTTCGAGGACGTCACCGCGATGTCGGGCGCCGGGCAGCGCGAGATCCACGGCGTGGCGCTGGTCGATCTCGACGGTGACGGCGATCTCGACTTCGTCGCCGGCACCTCGACCGCGCGCTCCGTGGCGGCGACCAACGCCTTGCGGGTATATCGAAACGATATCGGGAATAATCAAAACTGGGTCAAAGTCCGTTTAATCGGCACGGGCGCGAACCGCTCGGCGATCGGCGCGCGCGTGGCGGTCACCGCCGGCGGGCACACGCAGTCGCAGGAGCTGCAGGGCGGCTACGGGCACAACTCGATCGAGAACGACCTGGTGCTGACGTTCGGGCTCGGCGGGACCTGCACGGTCGACTCGATCGAGGTGCGCTGGCCCGACGCCGCCGCCACCGTCGAGAAACACGCCGGCGTGCTGGCCAACTACCTGGTCGAGCTGACCGAGGGCTCGCCCGACGCGCGCTATCCGACGTTCGTGGCCAGGTAGCCGTGGAAATCCGTCGCCTGGCGCTCGCCGCCGCTCCGCTCTTCGCCGCTGCGTGCGGCGCCTCGGCTCCGCTGCACGGCGACGGCGGCGCGGGCGATCTCGGCGCCGCCGACCTGGCGAGCGGCGACGGCGGCGGCTGCCTCGCGTCCACGCCGCCGACGCAGCTCTACCAGGACCCCTGCTCGCCGACGAGCGGCACGTTCTGCTTGATCGATCATCCGCCGACCGACTTCTTCTGACCGGGCGGCCTGAGAGTCGGCGACTCTCTCGTCATGCCGTACGCGCTGCGCGGGCCGCTGCCCGCCGGCGACTACCACCTCTACGCCGGCGGCTATCAATCGGCGGGCGACGCGAAGCTGCACGCAGACGTCGTCTGGCGCTCCGCCGCCGGCGATCAACCGGTGGTCTCCGCCGACAGCAACATCGGCCCCGGCTCCGACGCCGGCACGCCCGGCACCATCGACGTCACGCTCACCGGCCCGGCGATCAACGCCGCTTGCGGCGACCAACTGATCCTGAGCGTCCACGTCGTCTCCGGCACCAGCGACTACATTGAGTTCGGCGCCAACCTGAAGATCCCGTGAGCGAGCTGGAACAAATTTGCCAACGACTCCTGCGCGACAGCAACGCGCTGGCGATTCTCCTCATCGATCGATCGGGCCGTCTCGTCGCGCACGCGGGCGAAGCGCTCGACGCGCAATCGCTATCGTCGGTGACGTCGCTCGCGATCGATCACCTGCTCGCCGAGCGCGAATACTGGACTCCATTTTCGCACGGCAAAGGGCGGCATCTTCATCTGCTGCCCGTCGGAAAACATGCCGTCGTCGCCGTAGTCTTCGACATCCGTTCGTCGCTCGGCCTGGTGCGCTTGCGCGCGAAGAAGGCCGTCGACGCGCTCGCGCGCTGCTTCGATCGCGGCCCCGGAGGGGGCTCCGCTCCGCCCGCCGCCGCGCTGATCGACGACGACTAGCGCGAGGCGCGCGTCGTTTCTTTTGCGGCGCTTCGGCTCAGCTTTGGCGATCAGCGCGTCTTCGTTCGTCGGTTTGCGATAGCCGAGCGACGGCGACGACCGTGCTAAGGTGACTTCAGCGGATGGCGAGGCTCGGCGGAATGGTTTTAGCTCTCTTGCTCTCCTGTCGTAGTGAGCGGCCGCCGACGCGCAACGACCTCCAGTCCGCGCCTCCGACTCCACCGCCGGCCGCCAAAGACTTCGCTGCACCAGGCGAGAGCGAGATCCACGGGCGTTTTGGCCCGGCGCCGAAGGGCGCTGTCAAACAGTGGTCGATGGGCGCTGATCACGCCTGCGCCTTGATGGACGACGGCGCGCTCGAGTGTTGGAGCGACGCCAGGCCGACGTTTCCGCTCAGCGCGCTGCCCGCGGGAAATTACCGGTCGGTGCAGGTTGGTGTGTTCTCGACGTGCGGCTTGCGAACCGATGGGACGGCGTTGTGCGTCGGCTCATCGCTGGTCACGACTCCGCCGGGCGATCAGATCGTGGAGCTCTGCCACGCAGTCGCGCCGTGCGTAATTCGCTCCGATGGGACGGCGGCGTGCTTCGAAGAGGGCCAGACCTTGTCACTGGGTCGAGTGCGGCCGGGCTCGCTGGCCTGTGGCGCTGCATGGTCGTGTGCCCTCGCGCTCGACGGTACGCCTCGCTGTGTGGTGATCGACCGGGTCTTGGCGTTTGGCAACGAGTACGCGCAGCCGGCCGCATGGAAGTTGCCGCCAGGTTCGTTTCGCCGCGTGTTCTCCGGCTATCAGCACGGCTGCGCGCTGCGAATGGATCAAAGCGCGATCTGTTGGGGGCGCGATACCAGCGGCGAAACCAGGCCACCACCGGGTGCCTTCGCGACGCTCGCGCTCGGCGAGAAGCTCAGCTGCGGGCTACGCCCTCGTGGAAGCGTCGAGTGTTGGGGCAGCGAGCCGGGACCGCCGCACGCCGGGCCGTATGTCGAGCTCGACGTAACGAAAGATCGCGACGCGCTCAATAGCGTCTGCGCAGTGCGCCCGGATCGCCGCGTCGAGTGCTGGGACTATGGACACTGAGCGCCATGAGCCAAGCCGATGTTAACGTATCGCGCATGCCGACGATCGTCATCCGAATCGATCCGGAGAAGCTCGAGGATGCTGACCTCGATCTTCGTTACGAGATCCCCGAGCTGCTGACGCAACGTTCGCAGGGACTCCTCTCCGACGCGGGCTATACGCACGAATGGGACAGTGATGCGCTGCTCCTCTTTCTCGAGACGAAGGACGTCACGGGCGGGCTGCCGTTCGTGATCGCGCTGCTTGAAAACGATCGGCTGCACGGCAACGACCTGGCCGCGGCCGCAATGATTGCTTCGTCGGAACGGGAAGTGACCGATGTGGAGCAGCTCGAAGTCGTCTATCCGCCCAACGCCGGCGCTCTCATTCAAGTCGTGCCCGGCAGCGAACCGCGTGCCTTCAGCACCCGAACGAAGGGTCGGTGAGCGTCGAGCCGAGTCGCACGACTTTGAATCGCGCGCCGGGTATCTCAGAGGGCAGCACCCGCGATTTTCAGTCGTCGCATGTCTCCTTCCAACATGCGATCCTGCACGCGATGCGCGCGCTCTCGACGGTGGTGGTCTTGCTCGCGGCGTGCGGCGGCGTAGATCAGGGAGCGCCGGACGATCTCGCCGGCGCGCCCGCGGACGCCGCCATGCCGAACGTCGATCACGGCGCACCTCCCGATCTCGGCCGCCCGCTGGTGCCGTACGTCTACGTGAGCGGCTACGCCCCGCAGATCGCGCGCTTCACGCTGTCGCCGTCGGGCGCGCTCACCGCCGCGGGGACGACCAGCCTCACCGGCACGCCGTCGTTCCTCGCCGTCGATCCGACGCATCATTACTTGTACGCCGTCGACGAAGCGGCCGCGGGGCGCGTCGAGGCGTTCGCGATCGATCAGACGAACGGCGCGCTCACGCACCTCGACGACGTGTCGTCGGGCGGCAACGGACCGGCGCACGTCTCGGTCGACGCCACCGGCGCATGGGTGCTGGTCGCCAACTACGGCGACGGCACGGTCGCGGTCTTGCCCGCCGCCGCCGACGGCAGCCTCGGCGCGGCCAGCGACACGCGCACCGCCGGCGCCAACGCGCACCAGATCATCTCCATCGGCGGCGCGAACCCGTTCGTGTTCGTGCCGTGCAAAGGCGCCGACTACATCGCCGAGTACTCGCTCGACCCGGCGCACGGCAAGCTCGCGCCGCTCTCGCCCGCGACCGTCGCCACGCCGGCGAGTTCGGGGCCGCGCCACCTCGCGTTCCACCCGCTCGCCGCGTACGCGTACGCGATTCAGGAGATCGACAGCACCATGACCGCGTACGCGGTGTCGTCGGGCGGGCAGCTCACCGCGATGCAGACGCTCTCGACGCGCGCGGCCGGCGCCACCGGCACCAACACCGGCGCCGAGGTGGCGGTGCACCCGGGCCGATTTCTCTACGGCTCGAACCGCGGCGACGACAATATCGTGCGCTACACGCTCGACGCCGGCGGGCGCATGACGCTCGCCGGCCACACGCCGTCGGGCGGCCAGACGCCGCGGCACTTCTCGATCGATCCGACGTTCAAGTTCCTGCTGGTCGCCAATCAAGGCTCGAACGACGTGGTCGTGTTCGCGATCGATCCGCAGTCGGGCGCGCTCACCGCCGTCGGTGCGCCGACCGCCGCGCCGTCGCCGTCGTTCGTCGGCGTGGTGAACCTGCCCGGCGGCTGAGCTTGCCCGACGGGCGCGCGCGCTTTACGCTGGCGGCGCATGGCGCTCCCCTCCGAGCTTCGTGACGCGATCGCGCGCGATTTTCCCGCCGACTTTTTGAGCGACGACGCGGGCGACCGCGCGGAGTACGGGCGCGATTGGACGAAAGTCTTCGCGCCCGATCCGTCGGCGATCGCGTTTCCGCGCACGACCGACGAGGTGTCGCGGCTGATGGCGCTCGCGAGCGCGCACCGCGTGCCGGTGGTGCCGTCGGGCGGGCGCACCGGCCTCGCCGGCGGCGCGGTGGCGGCGCGCGGCGAGCTGGTGGTGTCGCTCGCGCGCATGCGGCGCATGGATCCCGTCGACGAATTGGGCGCGACGGTGCGCGTGCAGGCGGGCGCGATCACCGAAGCGGTGCACCGCCACGCCGCCGAGCGCGGGCTGACGTGGCCGGTCGACTTCGCGTCCAAGGGCTCGAGCCAGGTCGGCGGCAACATCGCCACCAACGCGGGCGGCGTGCGCGTGATCCGCTACGGGCTCACGCGGCAGTGGGTGCTCGGCCTCGAGGTCGTGCTGGCGTCGGGCGCGGTGCTCGAGCTCAACGGCGCGCTCGAGAAGAACAACACCGGCTTCGATCTGCGCCAGCTCTTCATCGGCTCGGAGGGCACGCTCGGCATCATCACCGAGGCGACGCTCAAGCTGACGCGACTGCCGGCGCGCTCCGACGTGCTGCTGGTCGCGGTCGCCGGCCTCGACGGCGTCTTGCGTTTGTTTCGCGAGGCGCGGCGCGCGCCGCTCACGCTCGCGGCGTTCGAGTTCTTCACCGACCGCTGTCTCGAGCGCGTGCTGCGCCACCGCAAGCTGCGCGCGGTCACCGCGCCGGCGACACACTATGTGCTGATCGAAATCGAAGGCGGCGACGCCGAGGCTTTGCAGGCGTGGCTCGAGTCGCTGGTCGAGCGCGACCTGGTCTCCGACGGCACGCTGGCGCAGAGCGCGGCGCAGGCGGCGGAGCTGTGGGCGCTGCGCGAAGGCATCAGCGAGAGCCTGAGCGCCACCGGCTTCCCGCACAAGAATGACGTCGCGCTGCCGCTCGCCGCGCTCGAGGCGTTCTGCGCCGAGCTGGAGGCGGTGTTCGCGCGCGAATATCCCGGCTGGGAGATCTGCCTGTTCGGCCACATCGGCGACGGCAACCTGCACGTCAACGTGATGAAGCCCGACGACCTCGATCGCCCCGCGTTCCAGGCGCGCACCGCCGCCGCCGACCGCGACCTGTTCACGCTCGTCCGCAAGCACCACGGCTCGATCTCCGCCGAGCACGGCATCGGCCTGCTCAAAAAACCCTACCTCGCCTATTCACGCTCGCCCGATGAGCTGGAGGTCCTACGCGCCGTCAAGCGCGCGCTCGATCCGCTCGGCCTCTTGAACCCGGGAAAAATTTTCGACTAGCGCTAGCGTCGTTACTTCGCCGGCGGCGTCGCGGGCGGAGTCGGCTTGGGCTTGCGCTTGCCGTTGGCAAAGAACGCCGTCACGGGCGCGAGCTCGCGCCGCAGGTTGGCGTTGCGGCGCGACATCCACTTGAGCGCCGTGTAGAGGTCGGTGGTCGCGGCCCACGACTGCGACTGCGCGGCGAACACCGCGGTGCCGAGCTTGCCGGCGAGCTCCTCGACCGATTGCTGCAGCGGCCGCAGCCGTGCCGCTCTCGTCCGCTGCGCGGTGATCTCAGCGGTCGAGACCCCCGGGATTTCGAGCTTGTGCTGATTGGCGAGGTTCACGCATTGCTCGCTGATGGTCTGGTACCCTCGCCTCCACTTCGGGCTCGTCTTCGTTTCCACGTTCAACGACAAGATGAAGCGCTCGATCCCTCCTTTCACCGCGTCGATTTGCTGCAGCAGCTTGTTGACCTGCTCCTCCGAAGGCATCTCGTTCGTTCCGTTCTGCATGGTCCACCCCTTTGGACTTGTGGAGGTCGATGATCTCGGCAGAAATGATCAACCCGTCGGATTGATCGATCGCTACTTCCGAGCGATCGATCGCTACTTCCGAGCGATCGATCGCTATTTCCGAGCGATCGATCGCTACCTCCGAGCGATCGATCGCTACTTCCGAGCGATCGATCGCTGCTTCCGAGCGATCGATCGACCCGCCGGATTGAAACGTTTGAGCGCCGAGCTTCATGTCCCTCGTTTTGATGAGTCATTGATGCCCACCGCCACGCGGTTTGTCAGTGGGCATCGGCTGGGCATTTTGCGCGCGGCTCGGTCGCTCGACTTCACACGACAATTCGCGCAACATGCCCAGTCAAAGCCTCATCAATGCCCACTCGCGCGAAAGACGCTCCGCGCTGGATGATGATCCCGGGCGCGCTACGCCAGCTCCGCGCCGAGCGGAACCTGACCCAGCACGCGCTCGCCAAAGCCGCCGGCCTCGACGTGGGCACCATCAGCGACTTCGAAGTGGGCAAAGACCGAACGCCGAACGCCGAGACCCTCAACCGCCTCGCAGAAGCGCTCGACAAGATCCAAGCGTGTAAGCGGGAGCAGTTCGCCTTTTTCGACGCCAACCCCGACGGCGACGGGTTCAAGCGCGCCCAGCTCGCGACGCGCGTAAAGCCGCCGGCCCCCGGCCCGCCGATGGCCGAGCTCGTCCGCACCAGCACCGCTGCAAAGCTCGCTCGGGT
>DASREC010000267.1:0-2104 GCA_035652295.1 Polyangia bacterium | reverse complement strand
GAACGCGGCCATCATCGTGCGCGCCGGCCACCTGCGCGCCGCGGTCGTCGAGCACAACAAGATCCACCTGGTGCCGATCGAGGTCGGCGCGAGCGACGGCAACCGCACGCAGGTGACGCAGGGTTTGCAGCCGGGCGAGCTGGTCGCGAACGATCTTCCCGCCGAGCTGGGCGACGGCGCCGTGATTCAACCGCTGATCCAATAGGAGGCGATCATGTTGCGAGGGCTCGTGTTGGCGGCGATGGTGCTGGTGCCCGGCGTGATCGCGTCCGCGGATTCCCATCCCGTGACCGGCTTGCCCGGCGCGCGCGTGAAGCTCGTCGGCGAGCACGGCGGCACGCGCGAGTACCAGCTCGTCTTCGAGCCGCGCGCCGAGATCATGTCGACGCTCACCGACTTCATCCTGCGCAACCATCTCGCGTCGGCGCACTTCACCGCGCTCGGCGCGTGCACCGACGCGGTCATCGGCTTCTACGATCCGGCGGCGCGCGATTACCGGCGCACGCCGTATCAGCAGCAGATGGAGATCGTCTCGCTCGTCGGCGACGCCGCGCCCACCGCCGGCGGCGCGGGGCTGCATGCGCACGTCGCGGTCGCGCTCGCCGACGGCACGGTGCGCGGCGGCCACCTGTTCGAAGCGCACGCGTTCCCGACGCTGGAGATGTTCCTGATCGCCTCGCCCACGCCGGTCACGCGCAAGCACGACGCCGCGCTCGACCTCGAGCTGCTGGTGCCGTAGCGATTGCGTGGCGGCAATTTGCCGCAGCGCGCCGATTGCGACGAATTCGATCTGCGGACGCAAAATGTTTTCGAAATGCGCGCGAGACCCGTAGGCGTACGGATTTCACCGTTCGCGCGGCGCTCTACGGTGTGGCTCCAACCCGGAGGGCGAACATGACCAGAATCCTCTCGATCGCGATCGCAGGAATTCTTTCGAGCACGGGTGCCGCGTACGCCACCACCGCCACGTTTCATCCGACCAAGGACAACACGCTCTGCGAGAGCAGCACCGGCGCGCTGTCGAACGCGCTCGGCGACCTCTACGTCGGGCGCACCGGACAGGCCTCCGGATCGAAGCGGCGCGCCGTGATGCACTTCGACGTCAGCTCGATTCCGTCCAATGCCACCATCACCAGCGTCACGCTCACGCTGTATCTCGACCTGGTCGCGGACGGCAGCGATCGCACCTGCACGCTCCATCGACTCACCGACGATTGGGGCGAGGGCACCTCGTTCTCGAGCGGCGGCATGTGCGCGGCCTCGACCACCAACGACGCGACCTGGATTCACGAGTTCTACAGCTCGACCGATTGGACGAGCGCCGGCGGCGACTACTCGGCGACCGCGAGCGCCTCCGCCTCGTGCGGCGACACCACCGGGCAAACCTATACGTGGGGCTCGACCGCGCAGCTCGTCGCCGACGTGCAGGCGTGGGTGAGCGGCACCGAGAGCAACGACGGCTGGATCATGATCGGCGACGAGTCGCTCGGCGGGACGGCGCGGCGCTACAGCAGCCGCGAGGAGTCGAGCAACCAGCCGCTGCTCACCGTCACCTATTAGACCGCGCCCGCCATCCCGCCTGGTGACTCGCGCGCCGAGCTGCGGCGGCGAGACCTCCGAACTAATACGTAGCCGCCTCGGGTAACCGCGCGAAGGCGCGACGCGCGCCCGGCGGCACGCGGCTCGCAAATCGACCTCCCTCGGTATGGATACGGATTGTCACGCGCGGGCGGGCGCGCTCACATGAAACCTCGATAGGGGGAACCGTGAAGCTCATCCGAGTGCTCGTGGTCGCGATCAGCGTCGCAGGCTGCGGAGACGATGCGGCCGCGCCTGCGGACGATTTGAGCCCGACGTCCGATCTCACGATGAACGGCGACTTCGCCGGCGCGCCGAACGATCTCGCGGTGGCGGATCTCGCGACGCGCGACCTGGCCACGCCCGATCTGGCGATGGCCGATCTGGCGATGCGCGATCTAACGACTCCACAGGATCTGACGCCGCCGCAGGATCTGACGCCGCCGCAAGACCTGACGGTGCCGCGCGACCTGACGGCGCCGCAGGATCTCACGCCGCCGCCGGATCTCACGCCGCCGCAAGACCT